>NZ_JBSWYG010000001.1:0-482083 GCF_056160985.1 Roseibium sp. AWQ4_290 | reverse complement strand
CCCCCCCCCACCCCCCCCCCCCCCCCCCCCCCCCCCCCCCCCCCCCCCCCCCCCCCCCCCCCCCCCCCCCCCCCCCCCCCCCCCCCCCCCCCCCCCCCCCCCCCCCCCCCCTTTTTAATGATACGGCGACCACCGAGATCTACACCACCAGCACATCGTCGGCAGCGTCAGATGTGGAGAAGAGACAGCCGCAGCCTACGCCGACTACACCGCCGCCGCCGCCGCCGCCACCACCGACGCCGCCACCACCGACGCCGCCACAGCCGCCGCCGGCGCCGCCGGCGCCGCCGCAGCCTACGCCGCCGCTACTGGTATATGGTCAGCACTCGAAGCGGATTGTGCGTCTCTTGAGGCCGCTCCGGAGCAGGCGTCAGATCTGATGTCCGAGCCGCTCTGGCTGGCGGGGCTTGAAGAGAACACGCGGACGGCACAGCCGGACTGGGCTCAAAAAGCCATGGAAGCCTTCAGGCAGGGGGCTTTCGGGCAAAAGGGCGCCTGGCAGCTTCTGCCCAACTGGTATTTGGCCCTCTTGCCGGAGCGCCCTGGGCAGCGCCCCGGAAGTCTGTTTGGAGAGCAGGCCGATATCGAGATCGCCACGCAGCCCGATGCCTTCTGGATGGTTTCTGAGAACCGGAGTGAAGAGGATGTTCTTGCCGATATTGCAGAGATTGCGGCAAGGCATTCAGACACAGCAGGCGTCGATGCGGTTGCCAAGGCTGCTTCCTTTGAGGACGCGATTGCAGAAGCAGAAAGCAACCTTGAACCACAGGCCCCGGCGGCGTTCCAGTTTGATGTGGCTCACGAAAGGGTCACAGCCAAAGCGCCGGACAATACCGCAACAGACCCGGAGACTGCGCAGGACCTTCTGGACGAAAGCCGCCGCAAGGCACAGCATCTGACCGAACGGTTGACGCGGACAAATTCGGATCAGAGGGTGCGAAACTCTGTTGAGGGCCTGACAGATGTGCTGCCGGAGCGCGCTGCCGATCTGCGGCCAGGGCTGCTGCGGTCCCGGGCGCGGTCCGTCGAGGCCGATGCGGCCGCCTATGCAGATCCACACAATGAAGAGCAAGAGCTCTTCCCCGATGCGGTTGCCGCACTTTTGGACCTGTCGGAGACCGTTCGGGATTTACAGGGCTGTTTTCCGCAACTGCGGGAAATAGAAGCTGAAATTACGGCTCTCTCGCTTGACCCGGCCAAGATGGGCGACGTCAAGGCCGGGCTGGATCAGATCGCAGATGCGGCTGCCGCCCAAGGGGACCTCGTCGACCGGTCTGCTGTTGACGCTCTCCAAAAGATGGAAAAACTGGCAAGTGAGCCAGCGAGCGCGATGGTCAGACAAAAGCGGATCGCCGAGTATACGCTTGTTGTCCGGAACTTTGTCTCGGTGGTCGCGCGCAAAGCCCTGGACAATGCTTTTACGCGCGAAGCTGCGCGGTTGTCCTCGGATGTTTATGAAAAGGCCCGGCCGAAGATTGTTGACGGTCTTTCCGACGGAGTGGGCAGCATGGCAAAATCGGTCGTTGTCATACCCATTGCCTTCTTTATCGGGAAGATTTTCGGACCTGTGGCCGGTGTGGCGGCGGCCGCAGCCGGTTTCGGCAAGGTCGACCGTCTGGTGTCTCTTGCCGAAAAGTGGCTCAACAAAGCAGCTGCCTCTGACGGCGCAGTGGATGGAAAGCCGCAAACGCCGGATGCAGAAACTGAGGGAAATCCGGAGGCTGAAGAGCCCGGCCCGGATGTCACGCTGGACGCCTGACCCTTACCAGCCCTCATCTCCGCCTGCGGCTGAAGACCATTTTCTGATTGGCCAGTTTCTCCTGGGGGCCGATCCAGGCATAGGCGAGGAGGGCCGGTTCGCTTTTCGACACCGTGATGCGGTGGGTGTGTTCCGGCGGGTTGAAGATCATCGAGCCGGGGGCGTAGACGCCCTGGTGGTTTTCCGAAACGGCGCCGGAGAGGCACAGGTAGCTTTCCGAAATACCGCTATGGGCGTGGGCCGGATAGGTGCAGCCGGGGGCAAACAGGACGAGGCCCAAAATGACCTCCGTGGTCAGGACCGGCCCGTTCGGCCCGCAGATCTCGGCATAGGCATAGGTGCGGTCGAGGCCGCGCGGCACTTTTTCATAGCCATATTGCCAGATCAACTGGTCCTGGATGCTTTCAATCGCCCGGATCAGCGGCGCCGTGCGCTCCTGGCGCCCCTCATCCAGCGCCCGTTTCAAATGGGCGGTGACGGGTTTTTGGGCCGGGGCGTCAAAGCGGATTTCGGCTTTCGATTTGCCGACGCGGCTGATCGCCTCGCGCACGGCGCGCTGGTGGGCACGGATCTTGTCGCTGCCGCCGGAGGACAAAAACCGGTAGGCCTCATAGATTTCCCGCAGCAGATAGCCCCAGTCCGGATAGTCGGAGAGCCGCTTGTGGGCCAGAATGTCCGGGCTCGGTGTTTGGTCTTCCAGCATGTCCTGTCCCATTTTCCCGTCTCAGGCGGACGGGACCCTATCCAGAGTTTTGGGCAAATGCTTGCCTTGGAGCGGCATACCGGGACGCATATCCGGCATGTCAGGCCGGGGAGCAAACATGTCTTGCGCGAGCGGCGGACAGGCGTAGCCTGTCTGTTCTGCGGATTGTTTTCAAACGGATGTTCAATATGTCGATTGTGATTGTCGGGGCCGGGATTTCCGGCCTGTCCACCGCCTGGGCGCTGACCAAACGGGGCGTCCCGGTGACGCTTCTGGAACAGGGGCCGATCCCCAATCCGCTCTCCGCCTCCGGCGACCAGCACCGGATCATCCGACGGGCCTATGGCGGCAAGGGCGGTTATCAGCGCCGGATCGGGGCCGCGTATCAGGCCTGGGACGAGATGTGGGCGGATCTGGGGCGCAAACATCTGGTGGACACCGGCTATCTGGTGATGTCCCAGCTTGAGGGCGATGGGGGGGACAGCTACCGGGCCGGGCTTTTAGAGGGGGGGTATCCGTTTGAGGATCTGAGCCCGGAAGAGGTGGCCCGGCGCTATCCTTTTGTGGACCCCAAGACCATCCGTTTCGGCCTTCAAAGCGCGGAAGGGGGTGCGCTGCTGTGCCAGAAGATTGCAGAAGACCTTAAGAACTGGCTGCGCTTGAACGGCGCGGATGTGCGCGAAAACACCCGTGTGAGCGCGGTGGACGGGGCCGCCGGAACGGTGACGCTGGAAGGGGGCAGCCAGATCACCGGTGATCATGTGTGTGTCACCTCCGGCGCCTGGACACTGGGGCTCTTTCCCGGTCTTGAACGCAGCCTGACCACATACCGCACGGCAGTGGTCTATCTGGCGCCGCCCGAAGATCTGCGCAAGGCCTGGGAAACCGCGCCGGTTATTCTGGACCCTGGCGGGCGGATTGACGGCTATGTTCTGCCCCCGGTGGCCGGAACAGGCCTCAAATTCGGCGCTGGCATTCACAAGTATAAAGCCGGGCCCGGCGAGGACAGGACCCCCAAGCCCGGAGAAGGCGAAGCCTTGCGCAACCATTTCGCGCCGCCCTTTGACCGCATCGAAGACTATGAGGTCAAGGACGTGGTCACCTGCGCCTATACCTTCACTGCCGATGATCATTTCTTTGCGGTGACCCAGGACAGGCTGTCGATTGTCTCCGCCTGTTCCGGCCATGGCTACAAGTTCGGCGCGGTGGTCGGCCAGAAACTGGCAGGGGGCTATCTGTCAAAGGATCTGGAGGCCGCCCGCATCTGGCTGGAGGCGCGGGACTGAACGCCTGGGTTCAAGGGCTGGGCGGTTCTGTTCGTGCCTTCAACTTTTGCGGGAATTTAAGCCTTTCTTTACGGCACTCCACTCAGACTTTAGGACAGGTTTGAAAAGGCTTGCCGCGCACCATGACCCTTTTTTCGATCATCCAGCAGTCCAGCCAACAGCAGTTTGAGCTGAAGATGAAGGGCAAGGTGCCGCTTCAGCAGTCAAGCACCGGGCAAAGAAGCCGTGAGGATGCTGCTCGCCAGACATCTGCGGAAAAGCTGAAAGATCTTGGAGCGGCGCTTGTTGACACAACCTCGGGAGAGACGGATGAAGCGTCTTCCGAGGGCGAGGACATCTTGAAAGACTTCCAGGACGCGGTCGACCTGAACAGCACGCTGACGCGGGCCGTGAAAGACAACGCGGATGCGGAGCGGGATCTCAGGATCGACCGGATGGCGCAGACAATTGCGCGTATGAAGGAAGAGCTGAAATTCGCGACCCCGGAAAAGGCCAAGCGCATGCTGCGCGAATTGCAGCAGATCGCCAAGGACTTCCGCTTGGCGGCCGTTGAGCTGCGCAAGGCGGCGGAAAAGATCGGCCCGGACCTGCCGAACGGCGCCGTGGATGTGGCCGCCGATGCCACCAGTCTGGCGATCGACCGGAAACTCGGGCCTGAAGAGGTCCCTCCTGAGGATCTGGCCCGGTCTGTTGAAGGACCTGCGGCGGTTCTGTTCAATCCCTTGGGGCAAACGGCGCAGCTGCCAGGTCAGGACCAGACTGCGGCAATGGCTGGTGGGCTGGGGCCGTTTGAAGACAGTCTCCTGGCTGGGCTCCCGGCGGAAAAGGATGCCGCCTATTTCAAAGACGCCGTCTATGCCTATGCGGCGGCTCAGCACCAGTCGGACAGTGCCTACCGGCAGGGCCGCATTGAGGGCATGCGCGAAGAGCATGACAGGCTGATGCAGATTTTTGAAGAAATCGAACTTCTGGCTGGAACCCTGGAAACGCTGGCCGACAAGGAGGACGAGGACGTTCAGGAGGCTTTCGCCGCGCTTTTTGAGGATCTTGCGGAAGGGTTCAGCCTGCTGGATGCGGATGATCTGCAGCAATTCCTCGGCGCAGGCCGCTATGCGCTGCCGGATGCGGCCGGTTCCGGGGCGGTTCCAGGCCTGTCCACTGTCACCGTGACAAGCCTGACAGTGGAAACATCCGTGTCGGTTTCTGTCTCAGGCGTCGTCGTCTGAGACGTGTCCGTCCGGAGCGGCGGCAGGTTTTGGGTCCGCGCAGCTCCGGACAGGATCGGTCAGGCCTTGGCCCGGCCTTCTTCCACCGCATCCAGAATGAATTTCGGCAGGGCGAAGGCCGCCGCATGCACCTCGGGCGTATAATAGCGCGTCTCGAACCCGGCCGCCTTGAACCGCTCTTCCAGAACGGAGACCGCCTGTGTGCGCAAGTCTGCATTGTCGCTGGCCCAGCCAAGGGTCATGTGGCCGCCGAAATAGGTCGGGATCGCCGCGATATAGGCGGCCCCATCCTGGAAAATGCGCGAGAAACGCGCAAGGCTGGTGACCAGCTCGTCCCGCTGAAGGAACGGCACGCCATTTTGGGTGACCAGCACCCCGCCGGGCGTCAGCATTCGGTGGACATTGCGGTAGAACTCTTCGGAAAAGAGCACGGCACCCGGCCCGTGCGGGTCGGTGCTGTCCACGATCACCACATCGAAGCGGCGGTCCGTTTCGGCGGCAAAGGCCATGCCATCCGCGATGACCAGCTCAAAGCGGGGATCGTCCAGAACACCCTTATTGAAGGCGCTGAAATGCTCCTTGGAAAAATCGACCACGGAGGCGTCGATTTCCACCTGAACCAGTTTGTCGACCGTGCCGTGTTTCAGCACTTCCTCGGCCAGGCCGCAATCGCCGCCGCCGACGATGAGCACCTGCCGGGCCGCTCCATGGGCGATGATCGGCACGTGGGACATCATCTCGTGATAGATGAATTCGTCCGCCGTGGTGACCTGGGTGACCCCGTCCAGCATCAGGATCCGGCCAAAGACCGGATTGGAAAAGAGCACCAGATCCTGATGCTCCGTCTTTTGCTGATACAGGATCTCGTCGCAGCTGTAGCTGACCTGGACCCCCGGATAGAGGGTTTCATTGAAGACGAGGCCGTCGCTCATTCCGCCGCTTCCATGCTGTGGGGCTTGGACAGCTGGTTGGCGACTTCGCGCCCGCGCAACAGTTCCGAAACGGCGGTCTTGCCCGGGTTGAAGGCCTTGTTCAGCACATCAACGCATTTTTCAGGCCGGGCATCGCCGCACATGAAGACGTCAAAGGCGGCATAGCCAGCTTCCGGCCAGGTGTGGACCGAAATATGGCTTTCCGCCAGCACCGCAACGCCGGATACACCGGCCGGTTCAAACGGATGCAGGTGAATGTGCAAGAGGGTTGCCCCTGCCTCTTCGACGCAGGTCCGCAACGCCTGTTCCACATGGGGCAGGTCGTCGAGCCGTTCGGCATCGTAAAGGTCAATAATCATATGCGCACCAGCGCAGTGGACCCCTTCTTTCTGAATGAAGTGATCCAGACGGTCGTCGGCATAAACGCCGTGCGCCGCAGTCGAAACGTTTTCTTCCTTCTGGGTGGTGCTTCTTGGCTCGGCAACGCTGTTTGCGTCTTCTGCTACACGAGCCTCCAAGTCCATCCCCAGTTCGAAGAGGGCGTTGCTTTCCATATCGCTCTCCCAAACCAGCAGATGTCCCCGGTGTTGAATCCGGAGCGCACTCCATACAGAAAAGAGTGTTTCATCTCAATGAGAAATCTGCAAAATCGTACTGCAATTTTTGCAAACAAGATGTGAATAGCTGCGTGAGCTTCTGGTCTTCCAGAAAATCATTTCGCCATTTGAGAGACTTAGCTGTGGCGCTTGAGATCAAACGTTTAACAGGCGAAGATTTGAAAAAAAGTCTGCCGGACCTTGCCGGATTGCGCATCTCGGTGTTTCGGGACTGGCCTTATCTTTATGACGGCTCCCTGGCCTATGAGGAAGATTACCTGAAGCGCTATGGCGAGAACGAAGGCGCGGTTGTGGTTGGCGCCTATGAGGGCGGCCGTCTGGTGGGGGCGGCCACCGGAGAGCCGCTGGGCGCGGGGCTGGAGGCCTTCCGGACGCCTCTGGAAGCGGCGGGTCATGATCCCGAGCAGATCTTTTATCTGGCGGAATCGGTCCTTGATCCGGCCTATCGCGGCCAGGGGATTGGTCACCGGTTTTTTGAGGGGCGCGAGGCTCATGCACGCGCGCTCGGCTACCGGGAGGCGGTCTTCTGTGCCGTCCTGCGTCCGGACGACCATCCGCTGAAACCATCAGGCTACAGGCCGCTGGACCCGTTCTGGCGCAAGCGCGGTTATGAGAAGCTGGACGGAGTTCTTGTGACGTTTCCCTGGTTGGATGTGGGCGCGGCAGCCGAAACGGACAAGCCGATGCAAGTGTGGCACAGGCGCCTGTAAGACGCGCCCATGCCCTTGAGATGTCATAAGATGACGCGGTTGCCGCTTATTTCAGCGTCCAGCGGATGGTGACATTGGCCGCAATGGTTTTTTCGCCGGTCTCGATCGGCACGGCGGCCGCCTTGGCAGTCATCATGCTTTCTGCGCGCATCATCATCGGGCGCGGCATCTGGGTGCCGGTTTCGGAAATGGACAGGATTGCGCCGAGCTCCACCCCGGCAGCCTGCGCAAACACCTCCGCCTTGTGGCGGGCTTCGGCCACTGCCGCCTTGCGGGCCTCATCCAGTTTGTCGTCCGGATCGCTGACTTCAAAGCGGATGCCATCCACCGCATTGGCGCCGCTTTCCACCACAAGGGTCAACAGGCCGCTGAGCTTGGCCAGGTCCCGGACATTGACCTCAACCCCGTTGCGCACCTCATAGCCGATAATCTCCGGCTGGCGGTTCTCATCCCCCTTCAGGCGCTCATAACGGGGATAGATGCCAAAGCCGCTGGTCTGAATGTCCTTGGCCTCAATGCCCTGGCCCTTGACGGTTTCTATCACCTTGGTGAGCGCTGCCGAATTTTGTGACAGTGCGTCATCTGCGGTTTTGGCGCTGGAAACAACGCTGGTGGTGATGACGGCCATATCCGGCACCACGGACACCGTGCCCCGGCCGTCCATGGTGATGCTACCGGTCACCGGGGCGGAGGCGTCTGCAAGGGCAAGGCCGGGAGCGGCCGCCACCAGCGCCGCACCGAGGCAGGCCGCAAGGGCCAGACGGCGGGGACCCTTGTGGGCCGGGCCCGGCAGGGCACTCAGGAAACCGGTCATGAAACTGTCCTTTCAAGTCACTTTGATCTGGCAGCGAAGATTGTCGGTCAATGCGGCGAGTGTAAGGCTTGCACGTTCAGCTTGCATTCATTTTCAGCAGCGTCTCCAAAGGGTTCCTTGGAAAGCCTCAGATGCGGCGGGCGGACCTGCACGCCTCACGTGCGCGGGGCAGTCGGCGGCTCTGCGCCGTTCAGGCCCACATCCCCGGTTTCCGACAGGAGCACGGCAATGGGGCGCGTACTTTCAAACCGGGCGCAGACAATCACGATCATCACCGTGAGCGGCACACACAGCACCATGCCGACCACGCCCCAGATGGCGCCCCAGAAGGCCAGCGACAGCATGATCACCAGGCCGGAGAGGTTCAGATTGGAGCCCATCAGTTTGGGCTCCACCAGATTGCCGACCGTAAACTGGATCAGCCCGAGCCCGGTGGCAATGGCAAAAAACGGCCCCAGCGTATCGTAATAGACGATGGCCAGCAGGCTGGGAAAAAGAACGCCGATCAGGGAGCCGATGGTCGGTATGTAGTTCAGCAGAAACGCGATGAAGCCGAACAGGGCCGCGTAAGGCAGGCCGATCAGGATCAGAACCAGGCTGGTGAGCGCGCCTGTGGCCACGGAGACGGCAGTTTTGATGGAAAAATAATGCATAATCGAGCGGTTGATTTCCGCCCGGATGGCAAAGGCGGCCCGGGCCCGTTCCGGCGACGAGAAAAGCCGTTCGAATTTCCGGTCAAAGGTGGATTGTTCCAGCACCAGGAACAGCACATAGATGAAGACCAGGCTGGCGGAGCCCGCAAGGGTTGTCACCAGACTGGCCCCGGCGGTGACCATGCGCGGCACCACGGAATCCGGCAGAAGATCCTTCAGCTCAACCGGGTCATTCAAATCCAGATGGGCTGAGATCTGGTTGAACAGCTCTTCCAGGCGCCGCTGATAGGTGGGGGCGTCCTGGGCCAGCTGGCTGAGATTGACCGTCACAATGTCGAGCACAAAGGTGCCGGCGGCAAAGATCGACAGGAGCGCCAGGGGGAAGGCGAGAAGTCCGGGCAGGTGCCAGCGCCCGATGGGCACTTTGCGGAAGAGATGGGCGAGCGCATTGATCATGTACCAGACGATCAGCGCTATGACGAAGGGCAGAAGCAGGGACCGGCCGACCACCAGCAGCCAGCCGGTCATGAAGACAAGCAGGACGGTGAGCGTGACGGACAGAAGAGGGCTTCGCATGGGGGCTCCGGCAGGTCGATGGGCAAGAGGTGAGTCTCAAACGCCCCCAGCGTCGCACAAAGCGCTGGGGCAGGGGAAGGGTGTGCGCTTGACGGTCCGGGTCAGCGCTTGGGGTTCGCCGCCGGGCCTGTCTTGAGGCGGCAGGCAGCCCGGGCCTGATTTCGGCGCGTTTTGCCCCGCCCTCCCAATATCTCCTGTCTTCCGCGTGCTGCCTTGGCTCCTTGAAGGCGCCGGCCCGGGCCGTCTGCCCCGGCCGGTATCCGGGCCAGGCCCCCGCCGGCGGCCTGTCCCAGACCTTTTTCCGCAAGTGCCCGCAAACCCCTTGCTCCGCCGGTCTGCCATGGTATAGGGAACGATGAGCAACCCGCGCCAGACGTTTTGTTTGGCGCTGTGGGCCTGTAGCTCAATTGGTTAGAGCCGTCCGCTCATAACGGATTGGTTGGGGGTTCGAGTCCCTCCGGGCCCACCACTCCACTTTTGGGGTGTTGAAATATAAGCATAATTTCCTCTTATTGACCCACTGTACCCGTTAAAACCGGAAAGTGGGACATTTTTGCGTGACAGATAACTCTTGCGTCTGTTGTAACCTTCGTCAGCAGATGTCTTTGCGTTTGCAGCTTTGGTGTAATGATGCGCCATCTTCGGATCACTCCAGCCAAAGATTGCCATGAGCTGAGTTTCAGTTGCTCCAGATTCTGCGAGGATGGTCGCTGCGGCTTTGCGAAGACCGTGAGACGAGCATTCCGTTAAACCGGCTTGATCGCACCACTGGCGCATCTTGTTGCCGAACCCGTTCGAAGAAAATGGCTTTCCATATTTTGTTTGAAGGAACGTTTTTTGACCCGCGGGAACGGTTGCTAGCGACTCTCGAAGTTCGTCAGTTATTGGTAGACTGATACGCTTCCCATTGCCCAAGCTTCCGCCTTTGCTTGTGATGAACTCGATACGATCCCCATTGATGTTACTTGGCCCAAGTTTAACAACGTCTGAGCGTCGAACACCAAGATTAAGCATGAGTTCGAATGCAACACGTGCCGTGGTGCCGATTGGGTACATAGCGCGAAATGTAGTTAGTTCTTCTTCGGTCCAAGTATGGAATCCATCAGACTTGTTGAGGTTGGGAATCCCTTTCGCAGGATTTTCCTCTATAGGAAATCGACACATGATATCTTCGTCGGAAAGTGCCCATTCGAAGAGTGATTTCAAGTACTTTACAAGCTTGTCTGCTGCAGCGGGTGTTTCTCGGCGCTTCTGTCGGCTAGCCTTTACGTCTTTTGTGCGAAGTTTCTGAAAAGGCAAATCTCCAACTGTTTTACAGTATCGACCGAGCACGCTTTGCTTATCACGCTGGGTGTTTGGCTTGTTTTCTATAAAGGGTTCGGATTTTCGGTATTGTTCAAACAGCCAGCCAATCGTGCCTGGCTCCCATCTGTGAAGGCGTACTTTTTCTTTCGCTTTAACTTCACCTGACATCACGCGGTGATATTCTGCTGCAAACGCTTCGGTGATGTTTCCGTGCTCATCGAGATAGGGTGACTGCATGCGGTACTTAGACTGTTTTGGCCTTCTGACATAGATTCGAACATTTCCGTGCCGATCTATATCAGCCGTACAGTATTTGAACGGAATTTTCTTCCGTTTAGCCGATGATGTTGTCGAATGGATTGATGCCATCGTCCTTACCGTTTTTAGGGTGCTTCTTGGCTAACTGGTTCCAAGACTGTTCGATTGACTCAAAGTCCCACCTCTTAGTCGCGCCAACTTTCACGCCTTCTGGCATCCATCCTTGCTCGACCCATTTATCGAATGTTCCTGCCGAGATTTCAAAAAGATGGGCTGCCGTCTCTCGACTAACTCCGAAGATTTTCGAGGTTTTCTGTTTTCGTTTGCTCATGTCGTTATCAGTAAAATTCTTTTTGCTGACTCTCGAACGCTTGGCCTCGTTTTGCCAACATATGTCTGCGGAGGCATCGTACAACTTCACTGTTCATTGAAGAAGCATTCGCCGCCGCTTCAGCTTCCAGAAACTGCTTAATGTCAGGTGGTACTCTGAGTAGGATCCGAGGGTAGTTCCGTCTAGTCATTGAAAAAACTCCATTTTTCACGGGACCAAGCCTACGGCTGGCGGAGTTGTATGTCAATGACATTAAAGTGACATCATTGCGCAAGTTGTGGGACCGCTGTTAGGTGTCAGTCATGGCTAACCAAACTAAGTCTTCGCAAAAAGGGTTCATGCTGAGAATGAGCCCGGAATTGCATGAGCGGTTGTCTGCTAGCGCAAGGGTGAACGGTCAGTCTCTAAACGCAGAGATCAATGCTCGGTTGGAGGCTTCCTACAATGAGGGAGTTCTCAGTCGGTTGAACTGGCTCTTGCAGCAAACGATTTTGCTGATGGGAGAACATAGATTCTCAATATCATTTTTGGCTGAGGGCATTGGTGAAGAGAGCTCTATTCACCTGGAGAAGGTGTTCTCAGGAATGGAAGAGCCTACGTTCAAATTACTCGATGATATTGCAAATTTCTTCGGTTCAAATCCGGATTGGCTGAAACATGGTTTCGGTCATCCATTCAAAGTTGAGTTGCAGACTTCCTATGGAGAGAGCTTTGTAGAATCCTTAAAACGTAATGGATCAGCTCAAGTTTATTTCGTTCGATCAAAATCACCTGAAGGACAGGTAGCAGTTGTCTGGAATCGGGAGGGTTTGGAATTTGCTACGTACTCAACACGCATAAATTTGAGTACGATTGTCGGGAGTACAGGAGAGAATTATATCAAAGACCTGCAGAGGTCGGTGAGATCGCTTCATTACGCTCATATTGCTATCAACGGAGTTTTGATGGAGCCAGATGACTTTACCAAGCTGGTCTTCGGTGATCGACACCCCCTCTTACTGATTAGGGATGCTGTATCGTCATACTGGGTTAGTGATTTTATGGACCTCGGCGACACTGAAGAGCTCGTGATATCCATGGAACATTGGCAGGGGTACTCGGACTTTGCGCAAATGGTGTCCAATTGGAAGAAGTCGACTGGAACGTTGGCCTGAGGCTTTGTTGATTTGTGTGTCAAACTGACGTACAATTTAAACTGGCGATGAATTGCAATCGATACGAACAACGGAGGCCATTATGTTGGGAGCGACGGATCTCGCGTCTTCTCTGCCAGAGAAGAGCGATGCCAGGCTGAACATCCGCACGAAAGCCTCGATTAAGGCGGCCATTGAAAAAGCCGCTGAGCTTTCTGGTATGGATCTCAGCACATTTACGACGAACGCCGCATTGCTGCGTGCGCAGGATGTGATTTCAGCGCACGAACGGACGGTGCTGGCGCCAGTCGATCATGCCGCGTTCTTTGATGCTCTTGAGCGTCCGGCTGCTCCGACAGAGAAGCTGTTGGCCGCGGCGAAGCTGCACAAGGAGATGGTTGCTGACAGTGAGTAACATATCGCGGCCTCTCAAATTCGAGCCGTTCGATCCTGACAAACACGATCGAACGGCTTTTTCATGTGGTGTCGACCAGGTTGACAATTATTTCAGGAAAACAGCAAACAAGCTCCAGAAAGCCGGAAATGTTCGGGTGTCTGTGCTGCTCGATGCGGACGAGCAATTGCTGGGCTTCTACGCTGTCAACGCCCATTCAGTCGATTACGCCGAGTTGCCAAAAAAGTTTGCTCGAACGCGGCCGAGCCACGGTTCAATCCCAGCTGCCTATATTTCGATGATTGGTGTTGATCAGAGGTTCCAAGGGAACGGACTAGGCGGGATTTTGCTCGTTGATGCTTTGAAAAAACTCGCCCATGCTTCTGAAACACTCGGCATAGCTGTGGTGCTCATGGATGTCCTAGACTGCGGAAACGAGGAGGCAATCAAACGGCGGTTAGCGCTATACACAGGCTATGGTTTCTCAAAGCTTGAAAACGCACCACTTCGTCTCTTTCTTCCCATTCAGGACGCGCAGGCTTTGCTGATCTAATGAGGTCTCTGCTCCGAGCGAAGCCAAGTCCATTAAGCCACTAATTTCAGAAATTGATTAGTGGCAGCCGCTAATAAACAAAATCGGCATTTTCTTTAATAAGGGTGACGTGGCTCCCGTCTCTGGATTGTTCCATGCGCCATTGTGAGCCGCCTCTGGAGGCGTAGCGCCCGCAAGGGGCCGCGGTTCGAAATCAGATCTCCTTAGTAGCCGTTCATTGCAAACGACCAAATGAACAAAAGGGCGGGAAGCGGGCATTCGATGCAGCGGCATTGTGAAATGGAAGAAGCATAGAGAGCAGTCATTGAACCCATGCAAGTTTCGGAGGAGATCTTAACGCACTCCAGCCAGACACGCCTGAAACTTAACCGCTGCTCGATTTCGCCAAAATAGGAGTGAAACTTGGATTGGACGCAAAGCAATGGCGTATCTCAATCGAAGAACGACCAATCAACCGAAGCTGTTATGGGGCTCGACGTTTCAGAGGGCTTGTGACCAGACTGGCCATTGCAAATGGGAAAGCAACCATAGTGATTGAGAAAATCGCTCAGGAAGAAGTTTTCAATGTCAAAAAGGTTCTCATTTCCGTAGTTGCTGAGAACTTCTGCGGAGTAGTACGTAAATTTTACTTTCTGTGTTTTTGCGTAATTGCTAATTCCCGTGTTGCCGGATTGGCCGGACAGATGGCCGCCGAGTCTCTTGAAGAGGCTGTTCTGCTTTGACTCGCTCATCCCGATGTAAATCAGCTTTGTGTTCGCGAAGGGATACACGATTTCACTTTCCGTTAAATAGATGAAGTAAATGCCCACGACGCCGCGAACAAACTTGATTTCTTGCTCGCTAAGATTGTACGTTTGTGTGAATAATATTCGCATTTTGCAATACTAAACAAGGGTATAAGCCTTGACCACAGAAAACATCAAGACAGCCTCCGAGGTCATTGCCGAGTTTCTCGACGCCCAGGCCAAGGACGAATCCCTCGACCCGGACACCGTGGCCGCTGTCAGCACTCTTCGGAAGGAAGATGATCTAAGTAAGGTCAAGCTGCTGCGGAAGCTGGAAGAGGTGCGCAAGGCCGCACTCAAGGCCGATGTGGCGAGCGCAGAGGAGGCCGGTGATGACTAAAGTTCGCAAGATCACCGTCTCGCGCTTTCGCGGTGCTCGCTTCGATCTCCCCCTCGATTTTTCAAAGAGAACGAAGAGCGTTGCTATCTTTGGTGAGAACGCATCAGGCAAGAGCACGATAACAGACGCCCTTGAGTGGTTCATTCATGACCGCGTGGACCACCTGTGGCGAGAGGACTGCAAGCAGGACTCGCTGCGCAATGTTCTGGCCGATGACAAGCCCAGCAGCGTCGAGCTGGTTTTTGATGGCACTGACTGCAACGGAACCAAAGCGCTCTCAGAGGCGCTGAAGACCACAGCCACATTCGCGAGCGACAATGCGGAGCAGCTTGTTGCCGACCTGAAGAGTGACAATATCATTCTCAGGCACGCTGAAAGATGTGCTTGCCGAGACCGTCACCAACACAGGCGTCAAGACGAAAACGATCATGGAGACCTATTTCGATCTGGCGGATTTTTCTTCGCTGACCGAGGCAGCCAAGTCTGCGCACCTCAAACTGCGCGACTATCTAAAAGAGCTGAAATCCGCCTTTGATGACAAGAGAGTTTTTGAGGCCCCCGCTGATTTCGATGCTGAACTGAAGGCGTTGCGTTCAGAATCTGAAAAGGCCGCGGAGCAAGCCAAAGAAGCCGCGAAGAAGCTGCAGCTCACGGAACTGGAGAGGAAAGTCGCCGCCGCGCTGACCAGGCTCAAGACCGCCAGCGATCAAGTGAACGACTTTGAGAGCTATCAGAGCATAAAGGGGGCTTACGAAGTCCAAATTATCACGCTTTCCTCAATGCTGGATGCCTTCATCAAGGTTCAGAACGGGGCTCTGCAAGCTGTGCTGGATACCATCAGCGATGATGTCGGGAAGTTCTACACGGCGCTTCATCCCAAAGAGAGCGTGGACAAAGTGCGCCTGACTATGGTCGGGGATGAAGGTGTCGAGTTCCAGTACGCTTTCCATGGCAAGGCGACCCAGCCGCCACGTAAATATTTGAGCGAAAGTCACTTGAATAGTCTTGGTGTGGTGCTGTTCCTCGCCAACGCTCGCATTTTCAACAAACACGCCAAGTTCTTAGTGCTGGACGATATCGTCACAAGCTTCGATACTTCGCATCGGCGTAGGCTCTTACGTCTTCTGCGGGACGAGTTCTCCGATTGGCAAATTATCATCCTCACGCACGAGAATATCTGGTTCGACATTATCAAGAGGGAAATGGGGCAGCATGGCTGGATTTTTCATGAGGTCCGGTCAGACGGTGCTAATGGCATCCTTCTCGAAAACAGCCCCGCGACGCTGAAAGAAATCATCGAACAGAAAAAGGGCAAGGAAGACGTTACCAATGACCTACGCAAGCTACTGGAGCTTGTCCTCAAGAACATCTGCCAGGCACTTGAGGTCAAGGTGGCCTTCCGCTTCAACGACATCAACGAGAAGCGCATGTCCGATGAGCTGATCAGTGCGCTGAGATCAACTTTAAATGACAAGTCACCCGATCTGCTGGATACGCAAATCTTCTCCGATCTGGCAGGTTCGGCCCTCATCGCCAATCTGGTCTCTCACGATAACGCCGAAAAAATTGTCGGCGAGGACATCGATGTGTTGCTGGAAGATATCGAGAAGCTGGTCGCCCTCTTTGTCTGTGAGCATTGTGGTCGCCATGTTCGCGCAGATGTCAATGTGCCGGGTGAGAAAGCCATAGCCTGCAAATGTGGGAAGTCTCGATTGCCTTGGAAAACTTGAACTCTGCACGGCGTGCTTCCTCTGAATTCGCGACAGCCGCGAATGGCAGAAAATCAGGTCGCAGCCGCAGCATCCGAGCAAGGCGCAGAGAGACCGGTATCCACGGGACCAAATTCTGACTTAGCATGCGTCCAACACCAATGGGTTGAAGGGCCTGCGATAGGTGAGTTTGAACGGAAACTCTCGAGAAGCTGCGGCGCAGCAATAACGAATTTGACGAATGTCGGCTTAGGGCCGGTTAACCCCGCACAGATTGCTTCCGTGCGGGGCCTGTCTCAGTTCAGGAAACTCAGAAGCGTATCATCAAACAAGTCCGCTTCTTCGAGTTGAGGCGTATGCGCGCTATATTCAAATAGAGAGAAAGCCGGTTGGTTTTCCTCTGGCAGATAGGGAAACCATGTTTCCAATGGCGCAACCAGATGATCATGCCTTCCCATGCAGATCAGAAGAGGCCCCTGAAGGGTCGAGAGTGCACTCCGGGTATCGTAGTCTCGGAATGCTGCTCCCCAAAGGCTGTCCATAATCGGCATATTGACATGAACATCCTGCCAAAGATCCGTCGCATCGAAATTAGGATCGAACCAACTTCGAGCTCCCATTGCGAGACACATCCAGATAAACCTCCGGTTCGGTTGGGCTTCAATCTGATCTGACATCCATTGCAGATCCTGTTCGAGCTTTTTCTTTCGATCAGGAGAAGCAAGCATGTCCCAAATGCGTTCACCATAGGCCATATTTCTCGGTGCATGGTTCGGGCCAGTGCACACAAGGATAGTCTTTCCCACCAGATCCGGGCGACGCCGGGCAAATTCCAGCGCCATATAGCCATGGCCCGAATGCCCCAAAATGTCTGTTTGAGTCAAACCTAGCGTTTGGCACATGGCAGAAAGATCATCAATGATCGTCTCCAATGCGCAATCATGTGCATTGATGGCTCTACTGACCGGTGCAAAGCCGCGGTGATCAACAAAGATCAGCTTTCTCTTTGTGCGCAAATGCGCTGAAAATGTGCGGGGGTAAAAGATATGGCTACCGATGATGAGCAATGGGGCGCCATCGCCCTCAATGCTGTAGCCTAGAGAATATCCATCACGTTGGATTTGCCCTTTATGGGCCTTGAGTTTTTCCATAACAAATTATCCGCAAGAAACAGTTTCTTGCGCTCCGATTTAAGTCGCTAAATGTTCGACCGAGAGCAAGTCAACCGGTCGACGATGAAGACGCTTCAATCTTCGCTAACGGATAAGTTTCATGGATTTCTCTTGTCCAGCGTAAGAGTGGGTTTCAATCGAATACCCCCCCTAAGAACGATTGGTCAAGTTGGTTCTGCTATGCTTTTGTAACGGCAGCAATGTGTCGCGGACATGCAGGATGTGCTCGCTGACGAATGACCGGTTAGGGCCGACAGTCCCAGGACCAGTGTGCATCTGCGATTTCCGCTTTGCCGATCCAACTGCGAGGCCCGGACGGTCCCTTCCCTACCCCCTCGTTCGCTGCGCTCACGTATCCTTCCAACGGCCAATTCTGGTCGAAGGAGTTTGGAAATGGGAATTGCACAATACGATCCTGCTGCGCTCGGCAGGCCAGCATGGAATGCCGGTCGGATGGTCGGCGTCAAGAAGCCTCTCAAGCAGCGCCAAATTTGGGCGATCCGCTTTTTCCTCGATAGGGAGGGACGGATGCGTGACCGGGCGCTTTTCGATCTCGCAATCGACAGCAAGTTGCGCGGTTGCGATCTGGTGAAGTTGAAAATCGGAACGCTGGTCAGTGGACCAGCAATTCGCGCGCGCGCCACGGTCGTCCAGCAGAAAACTGGTCGCCCGGTTCAGTTTGAGATCACTGCGGATGTAAGGGCCAGCTTGCTCGCATGGCTGGAGCGGAGGGGTGGGACAGTCGATGACTATGCATTCCCCAGCCGTATTGATCCTGCCGGTCACCTCAGTACCCGGCAGTATGCTCGATTAGTCGATGAGTGGGTCACTGCAATTGGTCTTCGACGAGAAGATTACGGCACCCACTCATTGCGCAGAACAAAGGCAGCGATGATCTACAAAGCGACTGGAAACCTCCGAGCGATCCAAATCCTGCTCGGTCACAGCAAGATCGAAAACACTGTCCGTTACCTTGGCGTCGATATCGAAGACGCCTTGGAATTGGCCGAACACACTGAGATTTGATGGAGAGCGGCCCCGCACAAGGCGGGGCCGTACATCGCCTTCAAGTTAGCAATGCTGCTGCGCCGCTTCGCGTTTCCATTTCGGACGTTTGGAAGGTCGTGGTTAGTAACCAAAACCTGCCTTTGTCGCAATCAAATCAAAGTTCTGCAACGCGGCCCCTGCGGTTCTTCGATAGCCTAATTTTGTCTCGTGGCAGTCCGATCCATTTCGACGCAGAGTTTTGGCCTGTCTATGCCGGATTCAAATTTGAGTTCGGACTTGATAATCAATTTTTCTTTCATTTCGTCGGGTAGATGTTCCGGCATGTTGGTTTCAATTGCCCAAAGGCCGTCAATAGACGTGTTCTCATCTGTTTTGACGTTTTTGAAATTAGCTCCTGAAACATTGACATTGTGCAATATGGCGCCCGAAAAATCAGCGCCGACGAAGTATCCGTCAGTAAAATCAGCTTTATAGAATGCCGCGTTTCGGAAGGACGTCGGAGTGTAGTATTCATAATTGTTTGTAACATTAGCTTGGTTGAAATCCGCCTTGGACAGACAACTGCCGTCAAAAATTGCACCCCACAACCGTGTATCGCGGAATTCCGTGTCCCAGAAAAGGGAATTTGCAAGAACAGCGTCGTCAAGCAGGGCTTGGTTCCAGAAAGCGTTATAAGCTGTTACGTGGGACAGGTTGGCCTGTATCAGCTGAGCCTTGGTGAGGTCGGAGCGGTTCAACAATGCTCCTTCCGCCCGCAGAAACCACAAATAGGCACCTTCCTGGTCTGGGACATTCAGGTTAATTCCACGCAAGCTTTCGCGTTTTTTCCAACACTTGCCGTAGATTGGCAAACTGACCCCCGTCGGCAGACAGCCCTCCTGGCTGTTTAAATACTCCATTGCGGCCACCTTCCCGCTGTTTCCTGGGGCTTGGGTGGTCAAGAGCTGCCAAGCACGGGCCGTGCGCTCGTCCTGACGGTCCTTCAGCTCGAACAGGAACAGAAACGCTGCGAAAATCAATCCTATAAGACCAAGCGCTTCTAGAGTTACAACAAACCAGGAGCTCCGCAGTCTTGCCGCAAACCTGCGGAGCGCACCAATCTGTCGCTGTTCCAACCGTCGGTCTTCTTGCAGTGCATGAACAATTTCATCCCTGAGAGAAAATGGGGTGATATTTTTCATGCGATCCTCTTGAAGCGCGTGAACAATTTCGTCCTTGAGAGACCCAATGGATTTGCTTCGCAGGCGGTGCCTAACCGGAGGGTGGCTGATAGACGGTGGCATCTGGACCTCTCGCAAAGGAAAAATAGCAATCTTTCAATGAAACCAGAACGGGCAATGTGTGGCAAGTTCGCCTAGTGTTCATATGCAGATTGAGAGGTGCTTTAACTACATTTTCTCCCATTCTGACCTCTTTGGCCATTACAGAGTCACTGGCTTTTCTGGTGTTGATTGCCGGGTCTCGCAGCATTGCGTTCCCAATTCAGACGTTCGACCGCCCTTTGCCACTGCGCGAAAGCGGACATCGCCTTAGTCTGGCTTAACACCCCTTCCCGATCACCGCGCCCCAGAGGATCAACCGCTGGTCCCGGCGCAATACCGCGATCCGCGGATCATGATAGGGTGAAGAGTAGCATAGATGAGCGAACGGAAGTGGCGATGCCGGACGAGGATATAGAAGCTCGGATCGATGAAGCGTGCAAATTGGGAAGCATAAGCTCTTCGGAGTGGCAGTCCTACACGTGGAAGAACGAGCTCGCCGAGCAGCGCCGAAGAATAGTTCTGCATCTTGGAGAGGCGCTGACGGAGGCGGACACCGAGCAAAATCCCTATCACATGTTGGAAAGAGCGGTTGGAGTTGCCGCCGTGTGCATGAGACGGCTGATCGAATGTCGTCTGGTGACGGATCGCTTTCGCGCAACGGTGCTGGAAGTTCATGAGATCGACGTCAAGAAGGATGTGGAATGGCGAGAGCCATTCGTAAGCCGCACGGCAAGCGAGATCTTCAACAACTATAATATGACGTTGCGGCGTCTCGAAAAACGAACGCCAAAAATGATCTCGGATAAGATGCTGCATGCGCGCGTTATCGGCGTCCTTTCCGGAAGCGCCTATTTGCCGGACGGCCTGCTGATCGCGTCGGACACGCAGAGCAAGACACAGCTCTTTCATTTTTCACCGCCCGAGATCGCGCGGATTTTCGACGCGTTCCTGGAAGATGAAGTCCGGTGGACTTCCGACGGATACATGGATGAGGAGGGCAAGGTCTCGGGAACGCGCAAAGTGTTCGCGATAAGAGGGTAGACCGGATTTGGGGGAAGGATTTCTGGTGGAGATCGACGAATATTTCGAGAAGCTCGGGTACTTAGCCAAGATCGCCAAGGAGGCGAACGTCGCGGTCCATGAGTTGGTCGAGAATCCGGGCTCGCACGCCGCGTTGGTTGCGCCGTTGCTTGCGTTTCGCGAAAGCATTTTGACGTCCGAGGACGAGAATGGGCTAAGTGGCTATTTGGCGACCGGCTTCTTCGCTGATCGAACCCGTCGAGAGCGTCTTGCGGCCTTCGCGATGACGTTCGAGATCGAGCATGAGTGGAAGCGTCGCGAGGTCAAGAGACTGTGTGAGCGCTATGATAGTGGTCAGCGCCTCTTCCAGAGCGTCCCTGGGCTTTTTGACAAGATCCGACGTCGGGCGAGCGGGAGCCAGGATTTTGAACTGATTGAGGTCAGCGCGGTGGGCTCCGTCAGTGGTAGCGAGATCTATCGAGCTGGAAACGGCTTTACGAAACTCTGCCCTTATCTCAGCCCGGGTATCGTAAACTGGGCGCAGAACGAATGGCCAACTGCGCCGGCCTTTGTTCGGCTCGACGCAGGATATTACTCCGCGACACAGCCGCTGCAGTTGTTGACTGAAGCGACGCTGGTGCCTGCAAACCCGCGATGGCTAGAGGATTTCAGCCTTCGCAAAGGCATGAATGATTTCGCTGCATACCATCTGTTGAACCGTCCACCATCCGAGGGACATGCGGAATACTGGGACTATCATGTGAAGAACGTACGGCGGCTTGAGGTTCGTGTTGAACGCCGTGAGGACGACTACCTGACGATGATCATCGAAGAACTACCGCGGCCAGACGATCCCAGCGGATTAATGATCGCCCGCTGCATCCATCTCGACACTCGCGACCCAGCGTTTACGCCGCTTGGCCAGGTAGAAATGCAGCACCTCGACTTGGCTATCAATGTCTATGAGGGAGATGACCGGGAAAAGCGCTTCGCTCAGAGTCTGCAGAACGGCAAAGTCCAGGATGCGAGCTTTCGAACGCACCTATTCCGTATTGAACGGACTCCATTTGTGTCGTTATTCAGCTTTTGCGGGATGTTTTTGGAATCGAAGGTTTTGCTCAGCGAGTGGCTCAATGAACTCGTGAGGGCGTAGGCTTCATTGCTGTAATGGTCCAGTCTCGATGCAACAGCATCTGAAATTCATCCCAGACGTCGGTCTTTTCTTTGATCTTCATGACGAGGAGCGTGGCGATCGTCATCGAGATGCCGAGTTCTGTCGCGGTCACTAGAAAGTCGATCTCGTCTAGATCCGGGTTGATGATCAGGGTCGCCGAGCCGTCCATCAGATTCTCGACATAGTGTCGGTTAAGCGTCCCCGTTTTGGACGTTTACTAGCTCGGTGTGCACTCCCGAAAGCGGTCGTTCGTTCAGGTGCGAGTAAATCGGGAAGCGATATTGAACAGAACATTCGGGCACTATCAACTCGAGCGCAACTAGAAACTGCCTATAATCTGGCCGAACCCGATACTGTCGTTAATGCTATGCAAAAAATACAGTGAATGTCTTCGCCAGAGGCGCTCATATCGCTCCCATTCAGTTCAGCCTTTGTGGCCTGGTTGGGAGCTTGGTGAGCCAGTGTCTGGTTTTCGAGGCTCGAATACCATCAGCGATATTCTCAAATTTTCCTCGTGCTCTAAATCAATCCTTGGTTGTGTTTTTTTTCCTATTGAGTAATCTTTACCCTCAACTGTTTTTTGGGGCGGGCGTAAATATGCGTAACTGTATAAATTTCTTACCTTCTTTTCTTTTGTCAGGGCTTGCAGGTGGGTGTGCGGCGCTCCCTATTTCAAACATCCCCGGTCTCTATGCCTCACCAGTTTTCATAGGCGATGAAGTAAAAAGCAGCGATGTATTGCAAGCCGTAACTTGTCAAATATCCGAGGGTTACCGTAAAGTTGAGCATCTAAAAACAAACGTCTATCCTAAGAACAAAGTCGCAAAGAGTTTTAGCTACCAAGGTGGAAATGGCAGTTTTTCAGGAACGGTGGAAACAAAACTCTCAAATAGCGCTAGTGTAAATTCGTCCATTTTTCTCGCTGGTTTGCCTACCGCCGCAAACGGCAGTCCCAGTACTTTAGGTCCCGGGCTGAACGGTGAATTGGGCCGAACGACAAAACGACAGGACAAACTTACCTTTTCGATTATTCCTGACGTAGAACGGGCCAATGACCCACAGTGTCAAAATCTAAAAGTTCGGTTTTCTGAGAACGATATAGCTGATTCATTGGTTTCCCATTTTGTTAATACCGTCGACGCGGCCGCTGGCGCGGAGACAAAGACTTTTAATATGAAGAGCATTGACACGACACTTACTTTCACTATCACAAAAACAGTTGGGGTAGATGTTGGCGCGACCACTTATCCTGCCGCACCGTACACAATTAACATCATCCCCAATGTTGATGCTTCTAGAACGAGGACTGGGACTTACGTTCTCAATTTCAAACTTCCCACAGCGCGTGGAAACACGGACAGCGATAAGCGACTCATTTATTGCACAGGCAATGGTATTGACCAATTGTGCGAGGAGGGGCCTTTCTCGGATGAGAAGCGAGACGAGCTTTTCAAAAAACTTCAAGAAAGTGCTCGCAATATTCCCATGAGGAGTGGCGCAAGTACTTTTTCTTCCAGTACGGATACGATTACGATTGCGCCTAGCCCATTGCCCGCTGATAATGAGGGGCCTGCGTTTTAGGCTTTCTGTCAAATTCAAACCTTAAAAAGTCTGCAGGGCCATGTGCCTATGGCGAGGAAACCCGTTGAATTGTTCGCTTGTGGAGGTGGATGGATCGAAGTATGCCGCAGATACAAAACGGTTTCTTGGAATTTCAATGCTAGATTGAAATATGAGCAGCTCAATGAATTGTTGTTCTCATCACTCGTAGAAGCATGCACCCACATTACTAGATGTCACAATGAATACTACCGAAAATAACCACATTCATTACCTCAGGAATCCGACGTCCGGCGAATTCGCAATCCAAATGGTAGCGCAAACACAGGTGGCATGTGGCGAAAAGTGAACCGAAGGACTCCGAGTTGAGCTGGGATAGGATCGTGTCCAAGGTCCATCTTACTTGCTTTCGAGTTACTTACGAGACTGGGGTTAACGCTTGTAGCTCGCTTAGATAGCCACCTCAAAGTAAGTAGCAAAATTTTGAAGCTACGTCATCTCAAGGCTCTACGTAAATTGGCGACCACGACGCGCTTGTCGTTGGGGCCTTACGCAGCTGTAAGTTCTTCAATACAAACGCGCGTCAAAATTTTCCCACTTCATAAGCACACCACTACTTGACAATTAATACAATCCCTGCCTCTACTTAAGGTAGGAATTTGTTTAAAATATACTGAAGGTTGCTTGAGATGAAGCATGTTAGAGCAATTGCGATAGTTATTTTTGGCCTCGTTCCTATTGCTGGGTCAGCACAGGTGCCCGATGTCATCGTCGGAGAGGTGCAAAATCCCCAAGTTTACGCAGAGCATGACGGTACTGTCGCACTAACTTTCGACACTGTTTCGTGTAATGCTGGCACGGCGCAACTCAACTGGTACGCGCTTCCGGACAATCGCCATCCGGTCATTGCACTGAGCATTTTCCGTGAGCAGGGTGGCCGTTTCCAACAACTGGGTCGTTCTTGGGTGAAACATGGTTTCACTGCCCTACAGCTTGGCGATGTATGCACGAAAGCGAGAGATCCCGACTTCCCACACAATACTTGTACGCCGAGTTCCACCGGTAGTCAGTTGGGTGTCGGTTGTGCGGATCCGTATAGCGGTAGCATTAATCGAGGTCCGCGACTTGGTTCCCCACTGCGTATCAATCCACTGACTGGCTATTTCGAGGGTGTAACAGACCATATTAATCATGGGCATGCCCATCCTTTAGGAATTGAGCATGGTCTTCAGGTTCGCCGCTCCGATCTAGAAGAAACAGAGAACGGCGCGCGGTACTTCATTGAGTCTCAATATGTCGCCGCAGATGATGCAATAGCTGGTAACGGCAAGAACAATGCCTCCTATCGCGAGTACTTCATCGACGCTCGCAATGGTAGTTTGGTGTTCCGGCCGGTGGGTGGCACTATCAGGCGGATGCCTGCGATCAAGGCTTGGCGGGACGCGGAGATCTCGGACTTAGATACGCCTGAGGAGACAGCGGATGGCGTTGAAAATCTCACTGGACGAGTGAGCGTCGGCTTTAGAAGCATTCCGCTAGGTAATGGTCGCTACCGATATGAGTATGTTGTTCACAACTTGACGAGTGCGCGCAATCTACGCAGCTTTAGTGTGCCAATCGGCAGCCTTACGGTCAACAATTCCGGGTTTTATAGTCCGCCCAAGCACGTTGAGAGCGACCTGTCCAGTAAGCCTTGGGAAGCGAAGCAGGAGGCAGGCTCAATTACCTGGACGATGCAAGAGGCACCGGAAGACCCGAAGGGCAATGCGCTTCGCTGGGGCGAGGCCTTTAACTTCTGGTTCGAAGCGGATGCCGAACCGGTTTCTGCGGTCGCGATGCTGGAACAGAATACAGACCCAGGCAATTTCGTCTCGGCAACAGTGATTGCCCCAGCAAGTGACGCTAATAGTCTTGTGCTCGGTGACAAGGATTTGCTGATCCGGGCGTTAACGCAAGAGAACGTCAAACTGCGCAACCAGATCGGATTGACGCCTATTTCGGCAGTCGCTTCTGACCCTGTTGTGGCCGTAGACCAAGGCTTAGAGAGGGAGGCGATTGCCTATTACTCAAGGATATCGTCGAAACTAGGCTTTCAGGTTGACGGTTCCTCGATGAATGGTCTTTTGGACTGGCTTGGTTATGCTGGTCTCAGTGCGGACGATCTTGAGTATATCGCGCCTGATGTTCTGCACGTGCGCGACACTGCTGGCTTCGATGCCTTAGCTGCAACGGTTTCCGAGGATAACCGCGAGATATTCTTGGCCAACTTCGATGTCGATGATTTCGCCGCTGCAAACATCCTGTCGTCGCGTTTCATCGCGCCGAAAATCGTCGATATCTCTGCTGCACCGCCATATGGGAGCGGCTGGCGTAAGCTAGTGCGACTCGCACCGCGCCAAGGATCTGGCGCCAAAGCCGTTGGCGTGCAATCGGCGTATGTTCTGTTTAACTATGCACGTGCGCAGGATGACCCAAACCCGTTCCCATTGCGCGATGACGGAGATGAACGGGCATCGAAAAACAGCCAGGTAATGTTGACGGTCGATCCGGCAAGCCCCAATCATGATGACAGCCTGTATTGGATTGTTTATGGCGAAAAGGCCGAAGGATACCCGTCGAAGTATTTCCTGTCTGCAATCTTTGACATGCCGATTGGCAATCCGGGCACCGACGGTAAATACTTTGTCCCAAAGTCGTGCGCGCAATGTCATGGCGGTGGCAGTGGAGTCTCCACGCCAGCAGGGCTGACATACCCTGCGGCTAAGTTGAACTTCCTAGACACAGATCATTGGTGGGATCGAGTGCAGAGCGGCGAATACTACGAAACTGCGGGAACGTTGTCTGGTGTGCTGTTTGATGGAGGCGTTGATCCTACAAAGCCAATCTACGGAGCTGCGTTTGACATCATTCGCACACTGAATGTGGAGATCCAGGCGCAAAACACGGCTACCGACTCTTCGATTGGCGGCGAGGCGAGCCTCCAAACCCTTGGCGCAACTAAATGGATCGATATCCACGCCGGTTCGTCAGAGCATTTCGCGCCGGTCACACGTGCGCTGGATACAGGTGGTGAGGTCTGGTCAAATACGCCCGACGATGCCGAGTTGTTGTCACTTCTGAATCGGCACTGTTACCGGTGTCATAGCTCTGTTGCATACAGCGTTTTCGACAAGCAAGCCGTGATCAATCAATCCGGATTCATCGGCAGTTTCGTGCAATTCGGAATCATGCCACAAGGCCATGACTTGTTGAGACACGAGCCAGCAGAAGCGAACCGACTAATAGAGCTGATAAATGAAATAGAGTAAGCAGTAATCCACTAGTTTAACAACGACACATTAGTTTTAAAAGAACGTTGCGTAAATGTGAGGTTGTGATGGCGATTTCACGTCGAGATTTGATGAAACTCTTTGCGGCAACTACATTGCCTACTTGGATTGAAGGCCAGGTTCACGCACAAACCGCCGCACCTGCTGTGCGATATTCGGTTACTGGAAGCAGTCCTGAGGCCCAGGAAGCCGTCGCGCGATATCGTGCGGCGGTCGCCAATATCAAGGAAAGGGCCGATCATGATCCAACGAGTTGGATTTGGCAGGCAAACATCCATGGCTGGCCCGGTCAATTCCTGACAGTGAATGCGCCGACTGCAGAAGCGGAGTTCGCGCGGGTGTTTGAAAGTGGCCCGATCCTGACGGAGTTATCGTCGTTGGAGAGACAAGCTCGTCGCCATATGGCGGAATCGACTTGGGGTACCTGCCCCCATGGCGGCCCAGACTTTTTGCCCTGGCACCGCGTCTACTTGTTCCTGTTTGAGCGTATCCTGCAAGATGCCATTCAGGATAACACGGTGACTGTGCCTTACTGGGATTGGCACCGGGACCGTGCATTGCCCGCGGCCTTCAGGGCGGAAACTATTGGCGGAACGTCTAATGCGCTATACTGGAATCAGCGCAATCTGGATGTGAACGGCAACGCACCAACCGAACTGATTAGTGCCGAGGTTTCTCACAACAGCCTCTTGGAACGCTGTTTCGATCAATCCCTAGAGCCTTCATGTGAGTTCACCGTATCAGGCGGGTTCTCCCCGTCGCTCGAGAGCGGGCCTCATGGCAATGTGCATGTGTTCGTCGGCGGGGTCCGGGGGATGGGCTTCTTCGAGATGGCTGCACGCGATCCGATCTTTTTTGCCCATCACGGTAACATCGATCGCCTTTGGAGCAGTTGGGTTACATCTCCTTCAAACGCAGAACCAACAGGAGCAACGGACTGGCTTCACAAAGAACACACGTTTATCGACACCGCTGGCGAGTTGCAGGTATTGAGCACTGCCCAGGTCTTGAAGGCGAGCGATATTCTAGGACGTGGCTATGTATATGATACGCTTGAAACGGTGACGCCATTGGTTGTCGCCGGCGGAGGAGCCGCGGTGGAGCAGGCACCCCGAACCTTTGGAGACGGTGGTGGCATAGCTAATGAAATCGCTCGTGGTGAAGGCTTGGAATTGAGTGCGGATACAGTCTCCGTGCCACTGGAGATCTCCTCCTCTGTCCCAGTAACAGCTGCAGCCGACGATGCCCGCTACGTCCTTGTGCTGTCCGAGCTTAGCTTCGAAACCGGGCCACAAGATAACTTCATGGTCTTTCTGAACCTGCCGGAAACTGAGAAGGCTTCGCCGGAAAGCGAGAGCTTCCTTACCGTGATCAATTTTTTCGTAACACCACACAGCAGCGTTGGTCATCATAGGTCGAATGAAGCCGTGGTTCGCATTGACGTGACTGATGCGGTAAGGCGGCTTACAACGGCCGGAGGATTGAGAGAACTGCGTGTCAGCTTTGCTTCTATTCGGGGAAACGTTCCAAATGACGCCCGCCCTACGATCGGGTCAATCCAACTGTTCTCGGAATAGTCTGTTCCGTCCACAAGGACAACAACAATGATAAAGAAGATATTTCCGCTGATTCTTTGCAGTTGTCTTGCCGCGGGAAGTGCGGCAGCGCAAGAGAACTCTTCCCTTGACGCGCAGATCAAACTGCGCTCAGGTCCAATTTTTCTGGAAAAAAGTCTAATGTCGGAGTTCCAGCCATCTATTTTTGGAAATCGTAATTCTTTTGTTGGAACCGAAGGTCAAATACAGCCGAAAGGCGTGTTCGAAACCTTAGCGAAGGATCAGGCAGGTCCGAGACCCACGAAAGAGCGTGTTGTGGTCCAGTTCGAGAAGACGCCATCGTTGGCAGAACGAGATGCTCTGCGCGAAAGGGGCATCTTCCTCGGCGACTACATCGGCAATCGCAGCTACTATGCAACGCGGTCAAACGCACCTTTGCCCTTGACACCTAAGGTGTTCTCGGAGGTGGTAGGAGCGGATGGCATTCGTCTAGAATCAATTGACAGTCTCACGGAGCGTTACAAGACGTTCAAAATCGACGAAACCGCTCAATCAATTCTGCCTGACCTTCCTAGTGATGAGAGCGTCGCCCTTCAGCTCAAGATCTTCTCCGATGTTGATGTTGTTCTTGTCGAGGGTGCTCTTCAAAGAATGGGTTTGAAAGTCCTAAGCCGCAGCATCACGGCATCGACGATCACGCTCCTTACCACTCCGCAGGCAGTTGCGTCCCTTCGGCGTCTGCGTGAAGTCGAACTCATCTCAATCGCCCCCCCCGCGCCAACAACTTACAACGACGGCCTTCGGAAGCGTCTTGGAACGCATGTCTTCGACGAACTTAAACTCACTGGAGATAATGTTCGTATTGGGATCTTCGACGGGGGCATCGTGTCGGACCAGCACCCCGGGTTTAAGAATCGACTGACCATCGGGGAATCCCAGTCTGCCGTAAGTGCACACGGCACACATGTGGCTGGTACGCTGGCGGGCGACGGTACGGAAGACACAATCACTGCCTCAACGCCAGCCTTTCACGGTGCGACACGCTATCGTGGCGTTGCGCCGAATGCCCACTTGTTTTCATATGACTTTTTTGACGAACCGCACGACAAACACATTGCTGCGATTAAAGATCATAGGATACGCATTGCCAACAATTCTTGGGGGTATGATCCAGGCATTGTGTGCATCCGGCTTGGTGACTACACTGCAGAAGCGGCTGCCTATGACCGGATTGTTTCGGAAAACAAGCTACCGATCATATTTGCAATCGGTAACAATCGAAACAAAATGCAAGTATGTGGAAACGGATGTGGTTGCGATGCTTTTGATGGCGCGCCGGATTATGCAAATTATTACGTCGTTCCATCTCCATCGACAGCGAAAAATGTCATTGTCGTAGGCGCGATAAACTCCGATGATCGCGCTGTGACACGCTTCACGAATTTTGGCCCGACCGATGACGGCCGCCTCAAGCCAGAAATTGTGGCACCGGGTTGCGAGCGTGCCGGTGATGGTGGCATCACCTCGACGCTTCCACCCAACCGTTACGGTCTCTTACCGAGCGGAGCCTGTGGTACGTCGTTCGCGGCACCTGCAGTCTCAGGCGTAATCGCTATCCTGATGGAGTATCTGGGCAAGGGTAGCCACAAAGCATCCCTGCTCAGAGGAGATTTGGCTCTCCCAGCAACCTACAAGGCGGTTTTGCTCCATAGTGCTGAGGATCTTGGCAACCTAGGGCCGGATTTTCAGACCGGTTACGGGTTGATCGATGCTGCAGCCGCGTTGAAATTACTCTCTGATAGGCACGTATCAGAAGGCATAATCGCAGACAGTGGAACTCAAGAGAGCCAAACGATTAGCGTTGCCTCAGGAACAGGCCATCTGAGGGCAACGCTTGTTTGGGATGATCCGCCGAGCGCGGTCGGTAAAGCCACAGCACTAGTCAACGACCTTGACGTCGTAGTCGTCTCACCGTCTGGGACTCGGATCTCGCCGTGGCTACTGGACCCAAGCGCGCCGCGAAGCCCAGCTAAACGCGGCAAAGATTCACTTAACGTCGTCGAGGTAATCGATGTCAAAGCACCAGAGGCTGGAAATTGGACGGTGATCGTTGAGGGAACGGATCTTCCATTGGCCCCACAGTCCTATGCCCTGGTAGTCTCAACAGAGTAGTGTGGGAATCATCGAAAATTCAAGCTTGCGCGAGATCTTCAGTAGTCTTGATATAGTATTGTCGTCTTATGACTATTGATGTCTAAGCACGGCACTAGAAGGCCTCAACTTCGATCGAGCTATTCATGAATTTTGGATCCTGATTAAAAAGCGCTGACTGTACTATTTAGTCAATGGTATGAAATGGCGCGTTTGGGAGATGGGTGTTTCTTTTATCGGGCTTTAGTTTGGGTTCAAAGCTGTCGTTCATCGCGTATGCCACTAGTGACCTAAGTGGGTCGTAGAAGCGCAAGCTTCTTTCTGCCCTATAAGTGCAAATGTCGCGTAGTTTGTATTCATTTGTGGAAGCTGACTGTCTGCTTCCGGCCCCATTCTGGTCACTGAACTTTGAGCTCTACAAACAGAAACTCGTTGCCCAACGTTAGCGTTCTATTTCTTTGTGGAGAGGTGTCTTCATCGCCCTTTGCTGTGAACGCTGCTGGGTTCCCTCAGTGCCTCGCATAACTCGTCCACCGATCTGCCGGAGGATTCCGACGCGCCGAGCAAGTCGAGCAATGCCTCGTTGAAAGCCCGTTGCGAGCTGATGGACTTGTCGAGCAACGTCTCGAGCTCGATCAGCCGTTCTTCCAGCAATCTGGTCGAGCGTTTTTCCAAGTGCTCCAGCTGAGCAGTCGAATGTTCGAAGGCGTTGGTCAAGCGTTCGACCAAGCTCAGCAACCCGCGCTCGAGCGGCGTCAGGGTTTGTAGGGATGGCAGGTTCGGTGAAGGGGGATCTGTATAGGTCATGTGGCACTACTTCGTTTCTTGGCAGAAGAACTGTTCCGGTGTGCGCTGGCAGCGCTGATAGGTGCCGGTTTTGGTGTTGAAGATCAGGACCGGAAATTCCGAATAGGTCGCCTGATTGAATGCCGAGGTGACCAGGGCCCATCTCAGCTGGTTGTTCAGGAACAACACCCCGCACAGCGTTAGGACGGCTGAGACCAGGAGTGCCGCCGACAGTTTCAGAAAACGGTTCTTCGCGGCCAATCTCGCGTTTTGCTCCAGGCTGGTTTTCAACTGAAAGAGCTGCTGCTCGCTCGCTTTCAAGTGCCTTTCTAACGTCGCGCTCATCGTCTCCTGGGACGTGCGGATATCTTTGCTCATTGTAGAGCCTGCGCGTTTCAACATGCGCTCGATATTCGTCTCTGAGGTCTGAATGGCTTCGAGCAGCGAGGCGTTCTGATCCTGGTTCGTCTGCTCGAGGCTCTCGCTCAGCCGCTCTCTGAGCGGTCTTCTCTCTGGTCCAATCTGCATGGAAAATGTCTCCCTTGAGCCGCCAGCGTGTCTCGCTGTCCGGGTCTTTGACTGTGAGATAGGTTTTGCCTTGGCGGGGCAGTACGAAGCCGGCGTCCTCAAGTGCGGCAACCATGTCCGGCCGGGATGAGATCCGGCCCGCAACGATCAGGTCTTCCAGCCAGTTCTGGATGTCCTCGCGGCCCTGGGCTCGAAGCTTCTTTTCCGGAAGCTGCTTTATGTCCTGTGACCTGGTGGGGTCTTGCGGATCGGCCCAGCCATACTCCTTGTTGAGCATGTCGCGCAGGGCATCCATCGCCTTCTGGTAACCGGGTGGGGCGATGTTCAGGCTCTTGCAGGAGGTGAGCTCCATGCGGGGCGTGCAGAAATGCAGCTCCACGCGGCCTTCATGGCTGTGCCGGACCCAGAGCATGTCAACCTGGTCGCGGTCCAGACCAGCGAACGCGAGCTCGTCGAAGGCATCCATGACAGCCTGCTGCTGCTCTTCCGTTGGCTGGTCGTTTTGATCGAAGCCGATCACGCCCGCCCGGTACGTCCAGGCGTGGGGGCAGGCATCGATCAGCGCGCGGGTGTGGTCCGGATCTCCCGCGAGCACTTCCGGCAGCGGATCGCGGCTCTTCATCAGCGGGGCGCCGTCGTCGTCGCGAATGAGGTCGCGGTTGCCGTCATAGGCGAGCACATGAGAGGCGATCAGATAATCGACTGGTGCCGCACCGCCGCCCTTGCCACTGCGGAACAGCTTAATCAGCATGATCTGCGTCCCGCCGTGTGTGGCTGGCAAGGAGCGTCGACATCTGGCGCTCGATGCCGATCAGCTCGGCAAGCAGCTGCAGGCCATCGAGCTGGCGCATGTCGCCAGCCGCCTGGGCGGCATTCACGGCGCGGGCGATCTGGTTCAGGTTTGTGCCGATGCGGTTGAGCGCGGTCACGAGCTGCGGATCGACCTTAGGCGTGGCACGGCGGCGCGGGGCTTTGATCTGCCCCAACGCCCCGCGCAACAGCTCTGCGACGGAGATTTTGTCCGCAGCAGCGCGGCGCTTGAGATGTCTCTTTTCCTCCGTCGTACAGCGCATAACAACCGTCTCGTTAAGACGGGCCGTTTGCGGTCTGGAGGGGTTCGAAGGGGAGGCCTGCCGCCCCTCGCAAGGTCCCGTGTCGTATGACACGGGTCGCCTTGCTCTTGTCAGATCCGCCGCAGTCATGCCGCCCGCCTTTCGACGGCTTGAGAGACCGCTTGGCGTGTGCAATCGGGCAGCCTGTTGAGGAAATACGAGAGGCAATCCAGTTCTTTGTCCGAACCTGTTTCCGGTGGCCATCGTCCCGGAAGCCGATACCCATCAATTCCAGTCGAAGCTGAGTTGAGATTGAAACGAACGAGGTCTGGTAGGGACTTCCGTTCAAGCCAGGCATTCCATTCCCGGATCATGTGAGCGTGACTGACCGGGACGTGGACGACGGGAATGGCGCGGCGTGAGACGGCCTTCGCGCGCGCCTCACGCGCGTTAGGTTTTTTATTTATTTCTTTCTCTTTGTTTGGTGGACAGATCTGACCGCCTTTGCCGGACATATCTGACCGCCTTTTGGGACAGATCTGTCCGCCTTCAGAAGAGCTAAGGGGGACAGATTTGTCCGTCTTTTCTCTGAGCTCAGAGGCCTTTAGGATCGAGGCGTCGGTAGGACAATACTCCGTATTGTGCCCGACTCCATTCCCGCGTTGAACGCCAAGCCAGCCACCTTCTTCCAGATCGCGGATGGCACGCTGGATGGATTTGACACTCTTGCCGGTTGCTTCGGCAATGGTCTTGTAGGACGGCCACGCCTTCTCGGTGTGGCCGTTCACATGTGCGGTCACGATATAGAGCGCGACGCACTTGGCATTGTCATTGATATTGGCATCACAGCTCAGCAGACGCAGCCACTGAAGCTTCACTTCCCGGAATGGACGGCGCTCGCTCATGCGTGCCTCCAGAGACCCGCCTGGTCAGCGATTTGGAGTGAGGCAAAGCGGCAAAATGGTGGGACAACGGCTTTTTTAAGCCATTGAAATCCTTTAGGCAGATGTTTTGTCCCACCTTGCGCTAAGTTATTGATCTTCTTCGGTTTGGTTAGGCCCTCCGGGCCCACCACTTTCTCTTTTTCCTGTCCGATCCGAAGACATCGGCCACGGTTCGTACTGGACACATGGGTTACACCCTTGTGCCGAACGGGTCGTTGGTTTCTTTCGTTTTCCTTGTTTCCCAATCGGTTTGTTGTGAAGAGGACGTGGGAGATTTTCCGTTCCGCTGAAACTGGGGGATTGAACTGCGCCTTGAAAATTCATCGTTTTTCGGTCGGCCGGGCCCTAATTGACGGACACGGCCGATGAAGCGATCCGGGTTCTGCGGATAACAGACCATTGGGACTTTGAAAGAGCATGTGGCTGGCTTTTCCGCAGCCGAGCTTTGCCGCAATTCTGCGCTTTGCCGTTCAGATTTAATGTGATAGAAGCGCGCCGCACCTGGCTGACACTCACACGCCAGTTTCCGGTAAGCAATCCATCCCGACACACAAGTTGCATTCAAAAAAATGCAAATAAAATAATGCGCTTCCACTTTGGCTCGTCGCAAAATTTACGGAGTAATCGATGAGTGCTTGGTATGTTCTCTGTTTTTTATCAGCAGTTTCAGTTTTTCTCGCTTTTGCAAATCAGTATTTTCTAAGTACGCAAACAACAATTGCGATTACGCGTGGTTCTGTTCTTTTGTCTGTTCTGCTGTTGCTTATGCTGAAGATCGGAGTTCACAGCCCAACGGTCATTTTGATTGAAAATGCTCTGGAAAATATCAATTTCAACGAACTATTACTCAAGGGGATGCTTGGATTTCTGCTGTTCGCCGGTGGTCTGGAGATCAATCTGAAGCTTTTGAAGAGCCAGAGATGGGAGATTGCGGTTCTGGCCTTGGGGTCCACCCTGTTGTCCACTTTCCTCATCGGCTATGCCAGTTACTGGCTGCTTGGTGCTCTGGGCTATCAGCTGCCCTTTATCTACTGCCTGCTGTTTGGGGCCTTGATCAGTCCGACCGACCCGATCGCGGTGCTGGCTATCATCAAGCATATGCGCGCGCCGGAAAAGATTGCGGTGCAGATCGAAGGGGAATCCCTGTTCAATGACGGTGTTGGTCTGGTCATTTTCAGCGTCATCTTTGCCCTTGCCTTTTCGGGTGTCGAGCCGACAGTCGAACGTGTTGCCGATATCTTCTTCGTTGAAGCTGTGGGCGGTATTCTGTTTGGGGGCGTTCTGGCTGTTGTCGCCCATTACATGATCAAAAAATCCAATGATCCCAGCATCGAGTTGCTGATTACCCTGGCGATCCCGACTTCCGGCTATGCCTGCGCCGTCATGATGGGCATTTCAGGCCCCCTGGCGATGGTGGTCGCCGGAATCGTGATTGGCAACATCACCAAAGCGCAAGGCTTCAGCAAGGACAGTCAGCGGACCCTGAAACATTTTTGGCATACGATGGATTCCTTCCTAAATGCCTTGCTGTTCCTGTTGATCGGCTTGATCCTGGTGATCCTGCCTGTTCAGTGGATGGAGGTCTGGCTGGGTCTGCTGATGATCCCTCTGGTGCTGGCGGCGCGTTTTATCAGCGTCTGGCTGCCTTACCTTGGTTTTACACGGTTCCGGCAATATGACGCCCATTCGATCAAAATTCTGACCTGGGGCGGTTTGCGTGGCGGACTGGCCCTGGCCATGGCGGCCTCCACACCCAAACATGCCGTGATGGTGCAGGGTGTGGATGTGCACACGCTGCTGCTTGTGATGACCTATATCGTGGTGATCTTTTCCATTCTGGTGCAAGCGCCGACCATCAGTCCGATGATCCGCGACAGTATTGCCAGACAGAATACCAAAGCGGGGTCTGCCGAAGAGCAGGCCGGTTGATTTGAGCCAATTGTCTGTTTGGGCGGTGAGGGGGAACCCGGCCGGTCCGTCGGACCAGCCCCTTTCAGGGCCGCGCCACCGTTTGGCGGTCTGTGCCTCAGGCGCCGCAGACCGGTTGCGCACGGTCACCCGAGATAGACAATGCCCGCCGGGTAGGAGATCCGCTTGGGTTTGCGGGTGGCCAGAAGAAAGCCGAGGGTAAGAGGGCCGACACGGCCGGCGAACATGATGAACATGATCACGATGCGCCCGGCCGTGTCGAAGTCGCCGGTAATCCCGCGGGACAGGCCGACCGTGCCGAAGGCGGAAACGGCTTCAAAGGCGATGTCCACGAAGGAGCCTTCGTGAAACAGCATCATCATGAACATGGCAACGAGGATCAGCAGCACCGTGGCCATGGCCAGCGCCAGGACCTTCATCACCTGATCGCCCCCGAGCCGTCGGCTGAAAACGTCAACATTCTGGCGGCGCCGGAAAAACGCGATCATCACCAGCAAGAGAACAATGAAGGTGGTGACCTTGATGCCGCCGCCGGTTGAGGTGCTGCCCGCGCCGATCACCATCAGGGTCATGAACATCAAGGTGCTGCCGTCGGTCAGGCCGCCGATTGGCACCGTGTTGAACCCGGCCGTGCGCGTGGAGGCCGCCTGAAACCAGCTGGCCCATAGACGGTCCTGCCAGCTCAAGGGGCCGAGCGTGGCCGGATTCGACCATTCCATCATGGCAAAGGCCGTCGTCGACCAGAGGAGCAGCGCCGCGGTTCCAACCAGCATCAGCTTGGTGTGCAGCGAAAAGCTGTTCCAGCGGCGCTGGCGCCAGATGTCGGCGGCGACCGTGAAGCCGAGCCCTCCGAAAATGAACAGGGCCGGAATGACGATGTTGAGGAGTGGATTGCCAACCCAGCGGCTCAGATTGTCGGGAAAGAGGGCAAAGCCCGCATTGTTGAACGCAGAGATAGCATGAAAAACGGCGCTCCAGAGGCCTGGGAAAAACCCCAGATCCGGCACGAATACAAAACATAACAGACCCGCGCCAACCAGTTCACACAGGACCACGACCCGCAGGATGATCTTGGTCAGGGTCAGAAGATCCGTTGCCGAGGTCTGGTTCAGGTCCTCGCGCAGATAGAGCTGGTGGGTGAAGCCGACCGGCAGGCCGAGCATGGACAGGATGAGGACGGCGAAGGTCATCAGGCCCAAACCGCCCAGCTGGATCAGGACAGCGATCACCGCCTGGCCGAAAAAGGTGAAATCGCTGCCCGTATCGAGAACCGCAAGGCCTGTTACCGTGACGGCTGAGGTGGCGGTGAAGAGGGCGTCGGACCAGGTGATCGGCCCGGTGGTTGCACCAGGCATCATCAGTGCGGCGGCACCCAGCAGCACAAAAGTGGCGTAGATCAGGATCAGGACGAGTGGCGGCGGCAGGTTCGAGACACGGTCTCTGGAGGGCATGAGGGGCATTTCCAAAAGGCCTTTGCTCTCAGATCCGGTCGCGCATGTCATCGCCGAACTGCCGCAGCATCGTGCGCGTGCCGAGCAGCAGCAGCTTGTCGCCTTCCAGCAGAAGCAGCTCTCCGCTCTCGCAGGACAGAAATTTGGTGTCGCGCATGACCCCGAGGGCGCGCACTTCATATTTGGCAAACAGGGACGGGTCCTTGACCGCCTTGCCATGCAGCGGGGCAGGCACCTTGAAGTCGACGATATGATAGCCGTTGCCAAGGCTGACATAGTCCCGGATCAGGGAATTGTGCAGCATTTGGGCGATATGCTGACCCACTTCCTGTTCAGGCAGGATTACCCGGTCCGCGCCCAGTTTCGTCAGGATCCGGTGATGGGTCTTGTTGAGGGCCTTGACCCAGATGGTCTCGACCCCCAGCAGCTTCACATTCATAGTGCACAGGATATTGGCTTCCAGATCCTCGCCGATGGCGACGATGGCCACATCATAATTGCCGACCCCTGCATCCTTCAGGGCGGCTTCATCTTTGCCGTCCGCGATGATCACTTCGGACAGGATGCCCGCCAGTCTGGCGACATTGCGCTCCTGGATGTCAATGCCGAGGACCGGGTTTCCGAAGCGGGCCAGCTCGCTGGCCACGGTGCTGCCAAAGTTTCCCAGGCCGATCACGGCGAAGCTTCTGACTTTCAAGGGCTCAGCCTCTGCAGTGTTGATGCTCACAGCATGTAATACGATCCGGAGGCGGGAAGAAACCGGCAGATGTCATTTTTAGCAAGAGCTGCTGCTGCTGGCAGGCATTCCTCTGATGGACCCTCAGTGTGCTTTATTCGCTGCCGTTTGAAGGCGCACGGACTGCGCTGAGACGGTCCGTCAGGCTGCGGATCGCGTCTGCGTCAGCATTGGCGAAGGCAAAGCGAAGGTAGGGCTCCTGCCGGGCGCCGAAGAAGGAGCCGGGCAAGGTGGCAATGCCGTGGGTTGTCGCAAGTTGGGTGGCCACCTGTTCGGACCCGATGCCGTCAAACGGGTGGCGGATATAGGCAAAATAGGCGCCCTTCGTCAGGAGCTGCCAGTCTTTCAAAGGTGCGAAGGCTGTGGTCAGGGCCTGCGTGCGCCGGGCGATCTCGGCGCGGTTGTCCTCCCGCCAGTTTCCCAGTCCGGCGAGGCCCTTGGCAACGGCCGACTGGGGCGGGCAGGGGGCGCAGATCTGAAGATTGTCCATGATCTTGGCGGCCGCTTCAATCACCTGTGCGCCCGCCGTGATCGCCCCCAGCCGGTGGCCGGGAATGCAAAAGGATTTGGAAAAGCTGTAAAGGCTGATCAGCCGGTCCTGCCAGCCGGGCCGGGAAAACAGGCCATGGGGCGCCGGGGTGGGGCTGGGCAGAAAGTCCCGGTAGGTTTCATCCAGGATCAGCCAGAGATTGCGCTCTGAGCACAGGTCAAACAGCTGGCCCAGCAGGGCGGGGGGATAGACCGCGCCGGTCGGATTGTTCGGGGTGATGACGGCGATGGCCCTTATGTCCGGGCTCAGAGCGGCGGCGATGTCGCCAAGATCCGGCAGAAAGCCGTTTTCCGGCTTTGCCGCAACGGTTTTTGTGCCGATGCCGAGCATGGCAAGACTGGTGTCGTGATTGAAATAAAATGGGGTGATCAGCAAAAGCGACTCCCCGGGGCGTGCCACGGTGAGGGCGGCCACCACAAAGGCCTGATTGCAGCCGGATGTGATTGCGGTCTCTTGGGGTGTGACCGGAGCCTGATAGAGATCAGCCTGATAGGCTGCGTAGGACTTGCGCAAGCTGTCCAGGCCTTCGATCGGGCCATACCCGAGGAGGGCTGGATCTCCGGCGGCTTCCTGCAGCCAGCCGCGCAGGCGCGGATGGGGTGGATAGCCGGGCACAGCCTGGGAGAGATCGATCACCGGCCCCGCGCTGCCGTCATAGCCGGCGAGCGCCTGTTGGATCCGCGGGATCGGGGGCGGGTTGAGGGTTTCGATACGCGGGCTGAGCGGAGCGGCGGGCAAGAGCGGGTCCCTTTTATGGTTTCGGGGCCCAGGTCTCGTCGGGGCCCGGGCCGTTATGCCGGTCAGGCGCGTTTGACGCCGGGCAGGGCGCACAGCATTTCAAACAGGAAGTTGGCGGCGATCACTGCCGTGTTGCCGCTTGTATCATAAGGCGGGGAAACTTCCACCAGATCCGCGCCGACCAGAGAAAGGCCCGCGCAGCCCCGGATGATCTCAAGCCCCTGGATTGTTGTCAGGCCGCCGACCTCCACCGTGCCTGTGCCCGGTGCGAAGGCCGGGTCCAGACTGTCAATGTCATAGCTCAGATAGACCGGAGCATCGCCGATTTTCTCGCGGATCTCCGCCATGAGCGGGGTCAGGGACTTGTGCCAGCATTCTTCAGCCGGGATCACCGTCCAGCCCTTGTCGCGGCCCCAGTCAAAATCGGCCGGGCTGTAGCCGCTGCCGCGCAGACCGATCTGGAACACCTTGTCGTTCTGCAGCAGGCCTTCCTCGTGCGCGCGGCGGAATGGACAGCCATGGGCGGCGGTTTCGCCGAACATGGCGTCATTGGTGTCCGCATGGGCATCCACATGGATCAGCGCCACCGGGCCGTGTTTTTGCGCCATCGCCCGCAGGATTGGCCAAGTCAGGGTGTGGTCACCGCCCAGCGTTAGCGGAACGGTGTCGTGGCGCAGGATCTCGCCATAGGTCTGGGCGATAATCCCGACGGATTTTTTGAGATCGAATGTGTTGATGGGAACGTCGCCAATATCCGCCACCTGGAGGCTGTCGAAAGGCGCGGCCCCGGTTGCCATATTGTAGGGGCGGATCATCCGGCTTTCGTCGCGTATCTGACGGGGCCCCAGACGGGTGCCGGAGCGGTTGGAGGTGCCGATATCCATCGGAATGCCGACAAAACAGGCATCAAGTCCTTCAGCCGTTGCCTGAGAGTGAAGGCGCATCATGGTGGCCGGGCCGCCCATTCGCGGCATTGTGTTTCCCCCGAGCGGCTGGTTCAAAAGTTCCGTCATTGTGTCCTCGTGTCCTTCTTGCCGTGACCTTCTCCAGCAGGGTTCTTCGTATAAATAGGTATTTTCCGAAAATAGCTTCGTGAAATACCGAAGATATGGTCCGAAAACTGCCAAATGATCCTGCAGACTGGCCTTTCTTCAAAGTCAATTCCTGGAGCCAAAGCGAATGACGGTTACTTCGTTATATGTCGAAGTTATGCCCGTATTTTTTTGATGTTTTCCCAAGCCAGTCCCGCGTTTCCATGGAGGTAATACATCCAAAGGGGACAAAAATGTCTGAGCACTTCACGTCGATCAAACGCCGTACGCTTTTGAAATCCGCCATGGCCTCCGCCATGACCCTGGCAGCCCCGTCGGTCCTGAGAGCGGCTTCCGAGCCGCTGAAAGTCGGGGTCTATGGGGGGTATTTTCAGGACAGTTTCGACAAGCATGTCTATCCGGACTTCACCGCCGCCAGCGGCATTGAAGTGGAGAGCATTGCCGTGCCGACCGGGGAAGCCTGGCTGATCCAGATGCAACAGGCGGCACGCGCCCGCCGGGCTCCGTCCGATGTGTCCATGATGGCGACCACCAGCGCGCTGCGGGGCATGAAGACCGAACTCTTCGCCAAACTTGACGAGAAAACGATCCCGAACCTGAAGAACATCAAGCCGGAACTGATGCTGCGCTACGAGGACGGTTCGGTTGCCGGTGCCGCTGCTGTATCCTGGTACATTACTCTGGTGCAGAACACGGATGTGTTCCCGGAGCAGATTGAAAGCTGGGCGGATATCTGGGATCCGAAATACAAGGATTCCCTGGGGATGCTGGCGCTGGTCTCCAATTCCTACCTTCTGGAAATCACCGCAAAGACGTTCTTTGGCGGTGCGGACTATCTGAAGGACGATGAGTCCATCATGGAAGTGCTGAACAAGGTGGCCGAACTGAAGCCGAATGTGCGGCTGTGGTACCGGGACGAGGCCCAGTTCGAGCAGGCGCTGAAATCCGGTGAGATTCCGATGGGCCAATATTATCACGATGTGGCCGGTCTGGCGGCCGCCGACGGTTTCCCCGTGCGCTCCACCTTCCCCAAGGAGGGCGGTCTGCGTGACAGCGGCAATTGGGTTGTTGCCGGTGCATCGGACAAGATCGATCAGGCCAAGGTCTTTATCGACTACATGTCCCAGCCGGAGATCCAGGCGATGCTCGCCCGCAAGCTGGGAACCGCTCCGAATGTGGACCGTTCGCTAATGGACCTGACCGACGCGGAATTCGCAGCCGTCTCCTCCGACATCGATCCGGTGATCCCGCGCTACGATCTGCACACGGAGCGGACCGAGTGGCTCAACCAGATTTGGTCGGAAATGCTCAACAGCTAAGCCCTCTTCCCCTGAAACCAGGCCGGCTCTGCTGCGGCGGGGCCGGTTCACTCTGCTTTTTTGGAAACCGCATGTCCGGATTAGTCGTAGACAAGCTGCACAAGTCTTTCGGTGGATTTGAAGCGCTGAAGGGCGTGTCCCTTTCTGTGGATCATGGGCAGTTCATCTGTTTATTGGGCCCGTCAGGCTGCGGCAAGACCACCTTGCTGCGGATTGTTGCGGGGCTGGAGCCGGCCAGCAGCGGGCGCGTTCTGCTCGATGGCCGCGACATTACCGGCGTGCCTGCCCACAAGCGCGACTTTGGCATGGTGTTTCAATCTCTGGCCTTGTTTCCCCATCTCTCGGTGGCTGAAAATGTGGCCTATCCCCTGGCGATCCGGGGTGTTGCCAAAAGCGAACGGCTCAAGCGGGCCGAAGCGGTGCTAGATCTGGTGCATCTGCCGGGCCATGGCAGCCGGGCGATCACCCAATTGTCCGGCGGGCAGCGCCAGCGGGTGGCGATTGCCAGGGCGCTTGTCATGGAACCGGCGCTGTTTCTTCTGGATGAGCCCATGTCCGCGCTCGATGCCAAGCTACGCGAATCCATGCAGGTTGAGGTCAAGCGGCTGCAGCGCCAGCTGGGCGTGACCTCCCTTCTGGTGACCCATGACCAGCGCGAGGCCATGACCACGGCGGATCTGGTGGTGGTCATGAACGGCGGTGAAATCCAGCAGATCGCTGCGCCGATCGAGATCTACCGCAGCCCGGCCAACGCCTTTGTCGCCGACTTTATCGGCATCACAAATTTGTTGAAGGGCGAAGCTAAAGCCGGTCTGTTTGAAGGGCCTGGCGGCAAGATCGCCGTGGACGGTCTGCCGGAGACCGGGCCGGTGACCCTGTCGGTCCGGCCCGAGGATCTGAGCCTGGCCACTGCGCCCTCAGATGCCTGCCTGAGGGGCACGGTCAGTTTCATCCGGCAATTGGGTGCAACAACGGAAGTCAGCATTTCCGGGGCCAACGAAAACGATCCGGAACTTACCGTCAGCCTGCCGGGCCGGGCGCCCTGTCCGGTGGCGGTTGGGGAGGCGGCCTATCTGACCTGCGACCCCAAGGCCGCCGTGGTGCTGGCCTAACCCATGCAGACCACTCGTCCGACGACCCCGCTGGGATATCTCCCGATCCTCTTGCCCGCATTGGCGCTGGTGGCCTTTTACATGGTGCCATTCGGTACCATGGTCAGCCTGTCCTTTTTCAAAAATCTGGGCGGCGGCGCCTATGAAACCGTCTTCACAACGGCCAATTACGCCCGGCTGTGGTCCTCTTTTGTCTTCGGGGTGCTGATCACCTCTCTGGAAGTGGCTGTGCTGGTGTCTGTTCTGGCAGTCGCCATCGGCTTTCCCTTCACTTATGCGCTGGTGCGCAGCGGCCGCGCAACCCAGGTGTTCTGGCTGATCCTGATGCTGTCCGTTCTCTCCTTGTCGGAGGCTATTATCGGCTTTGCCTGGTCCACGCTGCTGTCGCGCACCGCCGGGGTCGGGGCGATGGCCGAGGCTCTGGGGCTCGTGGAGCGGGCCTCAAGCTATGCGCCGAGTTTCTTTGCTGTGATTGCCGGTGTCTTCTATATCGCGCTGCCTTATGCGGTGCTGCTGTTCTACCCGATCCTGAGCCGGCTGGATCCGGATATCGACCAGGCGGCCCGCACCCTGGGGGCTTCGCCCTTGCGCAGTTTCTTCGGGGTGATTGTGCCGCTGCACCGGGGGCCGCTGCTGGTGACCTTCATCATGATCTTTGTCTTCACGCTCGGTTCCTATCTGCTGCCGCAGGTGCTGGGGCGGCCGACCAACTGGACGCTGTCCGTGGTGATTTCCGATCAGGCGCTGCTGCAGGCCAACCTGCCGTTCGCGTCAGCCCTCGCGATCTTCCTGATGACGGTGGCCTGTCTTCTGGTGCTGACCGTCTATCTCTTCGGCAGAAAGGGGCAAAAGGCATGATTGGATCTTTGTTGAAACGCGCCTTTTTCACGGCGGTAGGGACTGTGATGATCGCGCCTTTTGTGGTGATTGCCGGGGTCTCGGTGAATGAGCGCCGGTCGCTCAACTTCCCGCCCGAAGGCTTCAATCCGAGCTGGTATGCGGATCTGTTTCTGGATCACGGCTGGCGGTCCGCGCTTCTGACCTCGCTCGGCGTTGCGCTGGGGGCGGCCGTCCTGTCCGTACTGGTGGCCTTTCCCGTGGCGTGGTTCAACTGGCGTTACCGCACCGGGTTTGGCCGGTTGGTGGCCGGGATCGGGGCCATGCCGTTTTTGCTGCCGCCGGTGATCACGGCGGTCGGGTTCTTGAGCTTCTTCATCATGATCGGCGCCTATGGAGAGCTTTGGACCGTCATTGTGGCCCATGCGGTGTTTCTGGTGACACTGCCCATTGTCACCCTGTCGCTGGGCTTTGAGGAAATCGATGACAGTCTGGTGGAGGCGAGCCGGTCCATGGGCGCTGATGAATGGACCTTGCTGCGCACAGTCGTGCTGCCGATGATCCGCGCCTATCTGGTGTCCGGCTTTGCCTTCGTGTTCGTCATTTCGCTGAATGAATACATCATCGCGACCATGACTGTTGGCGCTGTCACCGAAACCCTGCCGATGAAGATCTTCAACGCCCTGCGCTACGGCTACACCCCCGTGATGGCGGCTGCCTCCGTGGTGTTTGTGGCTGCGACCGTGCTGATCTTTGCCCTTGTCGCCTGGTTCGGTGACTTGCCCAAACTGATGGGAGCCCGCAAATCATGACATCTGCCCGCCGGATGCTGGCTGAAACCACGCTGTCCCCGTTCTGGCTGGACAATCCCGCTGCGCCGGAAACCTGTGCGCATCTGATCGGCCCCCGGGAGGCGGACCTGCTCATTGTCGGTGGCGGCTTCACCGGATTGTGGGCGGCCATCATCGCTAAACAGCGGGACCCGGACCGCGAGGTTGTGGTCATCGAAGCGGGCAAGGTCGCCCATGGGGCTTCGGGCCGTCCGGGAGGGATCGTCTCTGCCTCCGTCATGCACGGCCTTGCCAATGCCCAGCGCAATTTTCCCGAAGACCTGACGGTTCTGGAGGACTTGGGCCGGGAGAACATCAACGGCTGGCGGGCGGCGATCGAACAGTTCGGCATTGACGCCGATCTGGAATGGAACGGCGAGATGACCGTTGCTGTCGATCCCGCAGACCTGCCAAAACTTGAGCGTGAATACAAGCTGCATCAGGAGCATGGCCACAAGGTCGAGTGGCTGGACCGGGATGCTGTGCAGAGAGAGGTTGCCTCGCCCATGTTCCAGAGCGCGTTCTGGAACCGGGGGCAGACCGGCACGGTGCATCCGGCAAAACTGGCATGGGGGCTGAAACAGGCCGCGCTGTCTCTTGGGGTTGCGCTTTATGAACACACGCCGATGGAAAGCGTGGAGGACAAGGGCAGCCACCTTGAGGTCAAGACCCATGACGGGCAGGTGCGGGCGCCGAAAGTGCTGTTTGCCACCAATGCCTGGGGCGCGGGGCACCGCAGGATCAAACGCTATGTCGTGGCCATGCGCGACCGGGTGATCGCCACCGAGCCCCTGAGCGCAGAGCAGCTGGCCCGGGTTGGCTGGACCAGCCGACAGGGCATTTATGACACGCGGACGCAGCTGAACTATATGCGGCTGACAGCGGACAACCGGATCGTCTATGGCGGACGTATAGGCTATTATTTCGGCGATCAGACCGACCCGGCAGGCGACCGCAACCGCAAGGTCTATGAGCGCCTGGCTGGCTATTTCCTGAAGACCTTCCCGATGCTGGAGGATGTGCGCTTCACCCATGCCTGGTCCGGCCCGATTGACCTGACCACCCGCATGACCGTGCATTTCCAGCCCTATTATGGCGCCAAGGCGCTTTATACCGGAGGCTATTCGGGCTTTGGCGTCACCGCCACCCGCTTTGGCGCTCGCATGGGGCTCGACATTCTCGACCGGTCGGACCGGCCGGAAATGAAACTCGATTTTGCCAGGACCTTGCCTAATCCCCTGCCGCCGGAACCGTTCCGCTGGCTGGGCGCGGCGCTGACCATGCGCGCGCTGGATGAAGTTGACGAAAAGGGCGGCTGGCGCAAGGCCTGGATCCGTCTTGTCCATTCTCTGGGGTTTCCGCTATGAGCACTTTGATCCAAACCTTGCGTGACCGCCAGAACTGCGTTTTTCTGGATGGTGGTTTTCTGAAAGGGGAGGGGGCTGCCCGTCAGGCGGTGAACCCATCGACCGGCCGGGCATTCGCCGAATTTTCAACCGCCGTTCCCCGCGATGTGACCCAGGCAGCCCGGTCAGCCGAAGCTGCCCTTTCCGGCTGGCGGGATCTGGCGCTGCAAGAGCGCGCCAGGTATCTGCGCGGGTTTTCTGCAGGTCTGCGCTGCCGCCGGGAGGTCCTTGTGGAGCTGCAGATGCTCAACAACGGCAAGCCAAGGGCAGAGGCGGACTTTGATCTGGACGATGCGGCGGCCTGTTTCGACTATTATGCGGAGCTGATTGAGGGGGACGGTCTGAAAAGCGCCGACATGGCGCTGCCGGATGGCCTGCGCGGACACCAGACCCGCTTGCCCTATGGCCCGGCGGCCCTGATCGTGCCGTGGAACTTCCCTCTTGTTACAACTGCCTGGAAACTGGCGCCTGCTCTGGCTGCGGGCTGTCCTGCGCTGTTGAAGCCGTCCGAGTTCACCACGCTGGCCGAACTGGTCTATGGGGATATCGCAGTCGAAATCGGCTTGCCGGACGGGGTCCTGTCGATCCTGCCGGGGCTTGGCGAGATCGGGGCTGCGATGATTGCAGCCCGGGAAATCCGCAAAGTGTCCTTCACTGGCTCGACGGAGACCGGGGCCAAGGTGATGGCGGCGGCCGCCCAGCGTGTCCTGCCGGTTTCCCTGGAGCTTGGAGGCAAGTCTCCAATCGTCGTGCTGGCGGATGCGGAGATCGACAGCGCGGCGGAAATCGTTTGCGCGGGCATCCTGTTCAACACCGGTCAGATGTGTTCTGCGACCTCCCGGCTGATCGTGATGGACAGCGTGGCAGACGATCTTCTATCTGCCATCCGGGCCCGGCTGCGCAAATTGCGGGTCGGAGATCCCCTGTCCGGTGAGATCGATATGGGCCCGGTTACGACCTTGCCCCAGCGTGACAAAGTGCTCAGCTACTTTCTGGCCGCCCGAGCGGAGGGCTTGACCTGCCTTGCCGGGGGCACCGGAGGGCGGGGTGAAGGTTATTTTGTCGAGCCGACTGTCTATCTGGATGTTCCCGAAACAAGCCGCTTGTGGACCGAGGAAGTCTTCGGCCCGGTTCTGTGTGTCCGGCGGGTTGCGGAGGAGACCGAAGCCCTGCGCCTTGCCAATGCGACCGGCTACGGCCTTGCCGCCACCGTTGTGGGCGGGGATACGCAGCGGGCCGAGGCGCTGGCCGCCCGGATCGATGCGGGCCACATCTGGGTGAACACGCCACAGATCATTTTTCCGCAAACCTCCTGGGGTGGCTTCAAGGCCAGCGGCATTGGCCGGGAACTCGGGCCGGGCGGGCTGATGGCCTACTGCGCCCTCAAACATGTCACAACAAACTGATCGCTGGAGCTTTTCTTGAGGCAGACCGCCGACATTCTCTTTTACAATGCGCGCCTGATGACGATGGATGCGGATGTTTCCGGAACGGCGATTGCCCTTGCCGGGGGCGAGATCCTGGCGGTCGGAGACGACGAGACAGTCAGGGCGCTGGCCGGGGAGCAAACCCGTATGATCGATGCAGACGGGTCCACGGTCATGCCGGGTCTCAATGAAAGTCATGTCCATGTGTTTGCCGGGGCGGCGGAACTGGCGCAGCTGTCCCTGTTCGAACAGCACGGGTTTGATACCATTTGCGGCCTGATCCGGGCCTATGCGGCCGAACAGCCGGACCTGCCCATCGTGCTCTGCAACACTGCAGATTATACAATCTTAGGCGAGGACACTCCGGTGACCCGGCAGGTTCTGGACGACATCTTGCCGGACCGGCCGCTGGCTCTGATGTCGCCGGATCATCACACGGTCTGGGCCAACACGGCTGCGCTTGCGGCTGCCGGGCTTCTGGAAGGCAAGGTGCTGCCCCCCGGCAATGAGATTGTCATGGGGGCTGATGGGTTGGCCGCGGGCGAGTTACGTGAACCGGCTGCGTTCGGGCCGATTTTCAGCTTGACTGTCAATGCGGGCCGGGACCGCTTGGGTCTTTCCACCGGCAAGGATCCGGAGGCTTCGCCGAGCGCTCAGGACCGGGCGGCGGACCGGGAAATTATCTACCAGGGCCTCAAACATATGGCGGCCTATGGGATCACCAGCTTCCAGAACATGGATGGCAACCGTTATACGCTGGAGCTGCTGGCCGAGCTGGAAGACGAAGGCCGCCTCATCTGCCGGGCCCGTGTGCCCGGCCGCTGTGTCGGCGGCGATCCGGCACCGGCGATTGCCTACGCCGTCGCGCTCGTCCGGGATTATGCCTCTGATACGCTGAGCGCCGGGGCGATCAAGTTTTTCATCGACGGGGTTCTGGACAGCCACACGGCGGTGATGAGCCAAGACTATGAAGACCGGCCGGGCTGGCGCGGCGAACCGCGTTTCGAGCCGGACGTATTCAAGCAAATGTGCATCGCTTCAGATGCGGAAGGCCTGCAGATCGCGGTGCATTCCATTGGCGATGGGGCGACCAGGATCACGCTGGATGCCTATGAGGCGGTGCGCGCGGCCAACGGGCCGAGGGACAGCCGTCACCGGATCGAGCATCTGGAAGTGGTGCGGGAAGAGGATTTTGACCGGCTGAAGACCCTGGACGTGATCCCGTCCATGCAGCCTCCGCATCCCCCGGGCCAATGCGGCCTGCCGATGGAGCCGACCGTCTCGCGAATTGGCACGAAAAACTGGTCCCGGGCCTATGCCTGGCGGCGGATGCTGGATCTGGGGCTGCCCTTGATCTTGTCCTCCGACTGGCCGGTGTCCCCGGTTGATCCCTGGGCCTCGATTCATTCTGCCATGACCCGCCGTCCCTGGCATGACAGCCAGCCGGACAACCGTCTGACGCTGGACGAAGCACTGGCCGGATACACCACCCATGCGGCCCATGCCGAATTCAAGGAAGACCGGAAGGGCCGCCTGAAGCCGGGCTATTTTGCCGATGTGATCCTGCTGGACCGGGACCTGACTGAGACCGGGCCGGAGGAGATGGCGTCGGTCAAATGCCTTGTGACCATCTGCAACGGCAAGGTGACCCAAGACACGCTCGGCTCCTGAAACGCCTATGACCTCAGTCATGCCTTTGAATTATTGTTGAGATCGGCGCGCGGGTGACCGGCGGGCCAGGACCGAACCGCCAGCGGCGGATCATTTCGATCAATGGGGGCACGGTCTTTGGCCCAAACTGTCCGGCCGGGCCCTCCCGGGTGGCAGCCCATTATTCTCTGGAAGGCTGAGGACGGCCCGCCAGTCTATATTTGCAACAAGGGCTTTATGTGGCCCCGCACGATCTCTCCGGCCGGCTGGACCGGGGCGAGCCGGTCGGGACAGACGAATATAAACTCCGCTGTGCCCCGGCGTTCAATGCCCCGCCCGGTGCCTATGACTGGTTGAACAACCGTCTTTTTGTTGCAGATTGCACTTTCACCCTGAGGCCGGGTGGGAAACGCTTGATACCATCCCAAGTGTGATTGGTATGAACTCCTTGTCTGTTTGCGCGTCCGGATGCACAAACGGTATCTCCTGTTCTGGAATGGCTTCAAGAGACACAAGGCGCATTGATGAAACGAGAGACGAGGCCTGGCCCCGCACCGGACCGGAAACTGAATTTCTCCGTGGAGACCATCGATATCCGGCTGATCCGGATTTTCATGGCTGTGGTGGAAGCGGGGGGCATGTCCGCCGCCCAGCTGGAGTTGAACCTCGCACTGTCGACCATTTCGGAGAAGATCTCCTCTCTGGAAAAGCGCTTTGGAGTGAAATTGTGCCATCGTGGCCGGGCGGGGTTTTCCCTCACCTCTGCAGGCACGCAGTTCCACGAGGAATGCGAACGTCTGCTCAGCGCCATTGATACATTCGGCCAGCGGGTGGGGTCGCTCACGGCCAAAATGCCCAAATACCTGACGGTCGGGTTGATCGACAACATGATTTCCGATCCGGGCAGCCCGATCAGCCATGCGCTTGGACGGTTCGCCGAAGAGGCGTCCGGAGTGCATATCCAGTTGATGACGCTGACCCCGAATGAACTTCTGGCTGAAGTGCTGGCCCGTCGGATTGATATGGCGGTCGGCAGCTTTCCGAAGATCATTCTGGGCCTTGAATATCTCGATCTTTACAAGGAGATGCATCATTTCTACTGCGCAGAGGGCCATCCGCTCTTTGAGGTGCCGGATGAGGAGATCGGCATTGACACGATCCGCCAGCACAGGATCGTGTCACGGTCATACTGGGGCGCGCGGGATACGCGTATCTTTGCCATTCCGACGGCCCACGCGACAGTGTCGGACATGGAGGCCGAGGCTCACCTGATTCTGTCCGGTGCCTTTTTGGGGTATCTGCCTGAACACATGGCAGACGTCTTGTCAGAACGGGTCAGCCTGCGGCCGATCCGCACCGATGTGTTTTCCTATCCGGCCCAGTTCCAGATTGCTCTGCGCCAGAACTGGCAGAACCAGAAGGTGTTACGGCTGATGGTCGAGTGGCTGCAGGACGGCCTGCGTTTGAACCGTCCGGATCAAGCGTAAGCAATGTTTTCCGGGCAGCCAAGGCCGACACTGGGGCCGGTTCAGCGCCCGCAGCCGGCGGCCGTTGCCATCAGCCCTCGATTGGAGCGGTGGAGCAGTTTCTGCAAGGTCAGGTCTTCGGCTTCCTGCAGGGATTTGGTGGCGCGCGGCTGACTCATTCCGATGATTTCTGCGGCCCGTTTGAGCGAGCCATTGCCGTCAATGGCCGAAATTCAGAGGGAGCTGTCTTGGGGGGCGTCTGGTAAGTGGTTGCATAGTCGAGGATATTGTCAATTTTTCATTTGGTTATATCAATGTTCGAAGACAACGGATTTACACCCTGTTATTTGCGCGTATTTTCGGCAAAAGAGACAAGAAGCATCCTCCAAACGGTCAAATCTCCCTAACCAGGGTGTCTGTTTGGGTACATCTGGGAGATAGGCATGGGCCTGATCAATTATGTCACCCGCGTTCAATTCGGGTTTGGCGAAATCAGAACACTCAAGTCCGAGCTGGACCTTGCCGGAATTTCCCGCCCGCTGGTTGTGACCGACAAGGGTGTGCGTCAGCTCGGCTTCCTGGACAGGGTCGAAGCGGTTCTGGGTACCGCACCCGCCGGTGTCTATGATGAAACCCCCGGCAATCCCAATGAAGCTGCGGTGCGCACCGCGACGGACCTTTTCAATGAGGTCAAGGCCGACGGTATTATCGCGATCGGCGGCGGGTCTGCCCTGGATCTGGCCAAGGCGGTCGCCATCCTGGCCGCCCATGGTGGAGCGCTGAAAACCTATGCCGTGATCGAAGGCGGGATCGAGAAGATCTCCGACAGGACCTGGCCGACCATCGCTATTCCGACCACCTCCGGGACAGGCAGTGAAGTGGGCCGTGCGGCGATTGTCATTCTGGATGACGGCCGCAAGGTTGGCCTGCTATCGCCTTACCTGATCCCGAAGGCGGCGATTGTGGATCCGGAGCTGACCATGAGCCTGCCGCCGATGTTGACAGCGGCCACCGGCATGGACGCGATCTCCCATTGTATCGAGACCTATCTGGCCCCGTCTTTTAACCCGCCGGCGGACGGCATTGCGCTGGAAGGCCTGCGCCGGAGCTGGTTGAATATCCGCGATGCAGTTGAAAACCCGAAAGACCGGGAGGCCCGCGCCAATATGGCAATCGCCGCGACCATGGGCGCCATGGCGTTCCAGAAGGGCCTTGGCTGTGTTCACAGCCTGAGCCACGCTCTGGGGGGCATCAATCCCAAGCTGCACCATGGCACCTTGAATGCGGTCTTCATGCCCGCTGTCCTTGACTTCAACAAGAATGCGCCGGACGGGGGCGGCGAGAACAAATATAACCGTATGGCGGGTGTCATGGGTCTTGAGTCCGGTGACCAGATCAGCGGCGCGATCAAGGAAATGACGGCTGCCATCGGTCTGCCGACCACCTTGTCGGAAATGGGCGTCACCAAAGACCTGTTCGACCGGATCATCACCGGCGCCCTGGCGGATCACAGCCACAAGACCAATCCGATCGAGGCATCGGCCGAAGATTATCTACATATGCTGGAAGCTTCTTTCTGAGGACTAGAGTATCTTGCAAACTTATCGCACGATGCTCTAGCCTCTGGAGAATGGCCGCCGGAATTACGCGATATATTAGGTCAGGCGCTATACGACCTGATCAAATACCGGCCCGGATTGCAGGCGCAATCCTGCCATGAAACTTGATCAGCAAGACAATGCTCTGGATGCATGGCCACTGGCGTCTCCACGGCTGGGGAGACGGCAGGTGGCATTTGCTGTCGACTGCCAGGTGTCTGTCGTCAGAGGCCATTGCGCGCATCCGGTCTTGCTTGGGTGCCTGTGAGCTCCAGCAGCTGGCGCATGGCTTCCGGCCGGTCCCAGTGGGCCGGACCGGTCATGCGGCCGAGCTCGCGGCCATCCGGGCCGATCAGCACCGAACTTGGAATCCCAAAGATGGTCAGCGCGCGCATGGCGCTTTGCCCCGGATCGGAATAGGCGGGAAGGTCCCGCAGGTTATTGCGTTTGTAAAAGCGCTCCACAGTGCCGATGCCAGTCACGTCAACGGAGATCGGCAAAATACGGATGGGATAGCCCTTGAGGCTGCGGGCAAGAGCGTCAAGCGACGGCATTTCTTCCCGGCAAGGTTCGCACCAGGTGGCCCAAACATTCACAAAGAGATAGCTGCCCCGGAAATCGGCCAGTGTCAGGCTGTTTCCAGCGGCATCCTGGAAGGAGACTTCCCGGACCGGCTGCGGGGTGCTCAGCACGGACAGCTGGCCCGTGGGCAGGTCGGCTTGAAAAAGCTTGGGAGAGAGCGTTGCAAAGGCAATAAAGCTGCCGATCAGCAGGGAAAGCGTCACCAGGGAAGACCGCATCCGGATGGGAGACCCCTTCTGCTTAGCATGAAAAATACGCAGCGGAAGATTAGCGGCATTGTGGCCAGTTGAGAACTGGGGCGGTGGGATTTTGAGAGTGAGGCCCTTGTTTCGAAGCGTTTGGGCAGAGCACGCGCCAAGCCGGGGGCAGACATAAGCCTCTGGTTCGGCGCGTGACGCGTTCATCCGGTTTCAAATCCGATACAGCGCGATGTGTTCTTGCGGCTGTGACTTTGCGAATGCAAGGCGGTGGACGTCAGTCTGCCTTTGCCTTCAGGAAGTCCCCCACCTCCAGCAGAATGAATTCATTGTCGTCCGGGGCACCAAGGCGGCGGCCGGAGGAGAAGGGGAAATTATTGTCGTTGCCGACAATGATATGATTGCTGTCCACGCGATCGACATTCTCAATGGTCACAAAGGGAAAGGTGAACCGGCCATCTTCCCGCCGGCCCTGACGGGCCAGACCCTTCGGGTCCTTAATGTTCAAAAGGTCGATATAGGCAACCTTGTGGACGGGCTGGCCCGGTTCGGAACCAGCCATATCAATCAGATAGACCCGTTTGAAGGCTGCCGGTTTTTCAAAGCAGTTGCCGTTATCACCGGCCTTGCAGGCCAGCTCCGCATCACCCTGGCCGCCGTCGCGCTCAAGGATCAGGCCCCGGGTCGCGTCGATCATGTTGAAATCGCCGATGGCGTGGCTGTCTGATTCCAGTGGATAGATCCAGAACCGGCCGGTCCAGGCGCGGGTTTTGGCGTCCATTTCCAGTAGCCGCAGGGCCGTGCGCCCGTCGGCCGTGGTTTCATAGCGGCCGGAGGCAGCATCCCAGAGAGGACCTTCCAGCAGCGGATAAAGGGTTTTGCCGTCAACCGAAGAGGCAAAGCCTTCATAGCCGCGCGAGCGTTTTGCGTTGGGACCGGAAGCTGCCTTATCCGGGTTGGACAGGGACAGGAATGGATTGTCCGGTGACTGGACGGGCGTGCCATCGATGATGGTGTCGTGGATTTCCTTGATTACGCCCGTGGTCTTGTCGGCAACCAGCACGAAGGGGCCGAATTCATCACCGATGACAATGTCGCCGCCAACGATCTGAAAGCCCTCAATGTCGAAATCCGAACCGGTGAGATAGCGCGTGTCCGTGCCTTCCATGGTGATGGGAAAGGGCACGATCTTGTGCGGATCTTTCAAAAAGACTTGGCGGAGGACCTCCACCTTGCCGGTTTTGAAATCCGGTTTGAGGATCGAGAAGAACAGCATGGCGTCCGGAGAATTGGCCTTGCCACCAAAGCCGTTGTCGGTCAGGACGGTATAGGTCCCGTCTCCCATGGCCTTGATGCCGGAAAATCCCTGCAGCGGCTGGCCTTTGAACGGCAGGGCCTTCCCGCTGGCCGGGGCCGCTGTGGAGCGGCGGTTGCCTTCGCCGGTGAATTTTCCGGAGGTCTGTAGAGCTTCCGGGGCATCGGCCGGGGGCTCGATCAGGGTTTCGGCGGGCAGGACGGCATGGCCGGCAAGGGTCGCGCCGTATTCGGCGCTGTCTGCGAGAGCGGACGTGGCGGTGGCGGTCAGGAACAGAGTGATCAGCATACGGTGCATAGGGGCTCCTCATCAGGTCTGCGGATGATGGGGGCAGCGTAGACCGCCGCCGTCACAGGGGCGTGTCGCAACCGTATCAGATCCGTGAAGCTGCGCGGTGAAGCAGGCCGGGTGAAAAGCCAAAGCCTGCCGTTACGGCTCTTTTGCTGCGCCGCATAATCACTTGGTCCAATAGACAGGGGCTTGATGGTTTTCCACTGGCGGATTTTCGCGCCGCTGACCGCAGAGCCGCGTGTTCCAGATCAGCCCGCCAAGGTTAAAAATGGCTGAAATCTGCCAAATTTCAAAGCTCTCCCAAAGTCTTACGTCCTTCGGAGTTCCGTTAAGATACGTAGTCTACGACCTAAGTCGTGTCAGCCGTTAGTAGTGTTGAAACCGGGTTTTTGGCTGCTACTGTCCCGGTCTCAGTTCTGATCAGTCTTCCAGTCTTGGTTGGAAAAGACGTTCCAATCCAGTTCGGCCGCGGGTGAGGTTGGGCCGTGCCGGGTTGGGCGAATGAAGACACTGTGCCCGGTCCTTGGTGGCGTTCCCGGTTGTTGACAGGCCTGGGGGCGCTGGACGTGCCGAGGCTGAGACTGATTGGGCGGAATTGCACCCCCGTTTCCCTTGCTGGCTGCGGTCACAAGGGATCAGACGGACGAAGTGGAGGAGACGACATGTCTGACAACTCATCCAAAAACGCTTATTGGTCCGCCAATATGCGGATCATCTCGATCAGCCTTGTCATCTGGGCGCTGGTCTCATTCGGGTTTGGCATTCTGCTGCGCCCCATGCTGAGCGGCATAGCCGTCGGCGGCACGGATCTCGGCTTCTGGTTTGCCCAGCAAGGCTCGATCCTGGTCTTCCTGGCCATCATTTTCTTTTATGCCTTCTGGATGAACAAGGTCGACCGTGAACACGGTGTGGACGAAGAATAAGGACCGCTGAACAGATGGATCAGTTTACTATCAATCTGCTGTTTGTGGGCGGCTCCTTCGCGCTTTACATCGGCATCGCTATCTGGGCCCGTGCCGGCTCGACCTCCGAATTCTATGCGGCCGGGCGTGGGGTCCACCCCGTGACCAATGGCATGGCGACAGCGGCGGACTGGATGTCTGCTGCTTCTTTCATTTCCATGGCCGGGCTGATTGCCTTCACCGGCTATGACAACAGCTCCTTCCTGATGGGCTGGACCGGTGGCTATGTGCTGCTGGCACTTTTGCTTGCGCCCTACTTGCGCAAATTCGGCAAGTTCACCGTCTCCGAATTCATTGGCGACCGGTTTTACAGCCAGACCGCTCGGATCGTTGCCGTGATCTGTCTGATCGTTGCCTCGACCACTTATGTGATCGGGCAGATGACCGGTGTCGGCGTGGCCTTTGGCCGCTTCCTGGAAGTGGACAATACGACGGGGCTGCTGATCGGCGCCTGCGTGGTCTTTGCCTATGCGGTTTTTGGCGGCATGAAGGGCGTGACCTATACGCAAGTGGCGCAATATGTGGTGCTGATCACAGCCTATACCATTCCGGCAATCTTTATCTCGTTGCAGCTGACCGGGAACCCGATCCCGGGCCTTGGTCTGTTCGGCACCGATGTGGCAAGCGGGGAGCCGCTGCTGACCAAGCTGGATCAGGTGGTGACGGATCTGGGCTTTTATTCCTATACGGCCCACCATGCTGATACGCTCAACATGGTTCTGTTCACCTTGTCGCTGATGATCGGCACGGCCGGGCTGCCCCATGTGATCATGCGGTTTTTCACCGTGCCGAAGGTTGCCGATGCCCGCTGGTCCGCCGGCTGGGCGCTGGTCTTCATCGCGCTGCTGTATCTGACGGCTCCGGCGGTTGGCGCCATGGCTCGTCTCAACATCACCGACATGATGTGGCCGAATGGCGGGATCAGCGGTGGGGCTGTGACCGTTGAGCAGATCGAGAACGACCCGAAATATGACTGGATGGACACGTGGCAGAAGACTGGTCTCCTGAACTGGGAAGACAAGAACGGCGACGGCAAGATCCAGTACTACAACGACAAGAATGCGGACATGCAGACCCTGGCTGCGGAAAAGGGCTGGGCAGGCAATGAGCTCACCAAGTTCAATCGAGACATTCTGGTGCTCGCCAATCCGGAGATCGCCAACCTGCCAGGCTGGGTGATCGGTCTTGTGGCCGCCGGGGGCCTTGCAGCCGCCCTGTCCACTGCCGCCGGATTGTTGCTGGCCATTTCGTCGGCCGTCAGTCATGACCTGATCAAGGGGGCGTTCAATCCGAACATATCGGAACGGGGGGAATTGCTGTCGGCGCGCATTGCCATGGCCGTTGCCATCGTGGTCGCCACCTATCTGGGGCTCAATCCACCCGGATTTGCCGCGCAAACCGTGGCGCTTGCCTTCGGTCTCGCGGCGGCCTCGATCTTCCCGGCGCTGATGATGGGGATCTTCTCGACCCGCATCAACAACTCCGGAGCCGTGGCCGGGATGCTGGCAGGCCTCGTGGTGACCCTGGTCTATATCTTCCTGCACAAGGGCTGGTTCTTCATTCCAGGAACCAACACCTTCTCCGATGCGGATCCGTTGCTTGGACCGATCAAGTCGACCTCGTTCGGTGCGATTGGTGCGGCGGTCAACTTCCTGGTGGCCTATGTGGTGACCGGTATGACCAAGGAAACGCCGCAGGCGATCAAGGATCTGGTGGAAAGCGTGCGTGTGCCGCGTGGTGCCGGCGTGGCGCAGGAGCACTGATCAAGGCTGCGGGCGGCCTTCAAAGGTTGCCCGCCCATCTGTCATCCTGCCCTGTCCGGCCACCCGCCGGACGGGGCATTTTTGACTTGGAGAGACCTTTCACAGGCAGATGACATGTCCTTAAACGCCGAACAGATCTTGACCTTTCTCAAGTCCTTGCATCCCTACGATGCCTTGCCCGAGGACCTTCAGAGCCATCTGGCGTCCCGGTTTGCCGTTCATGATGTGGCGCCGGGCCAGAAGATCTACACCTATGGGGAAGATTTGCCCGGGCTGTTCATCATCTATGAAGGGGCGGTCAAGATCCGGGATGAGAACAGCGTTCTTGTCAGTCATCTGGTGCTGCGCAACACGTTCGGCGAACGGGGACTTCTGAAAGACGGCAAGGCTGCAACCTCCGCCGAGGCGGATGAGGCATCTTCGCTGCTGGTGCTGCCTCCAGAGGACTTCCGGTCACTTCTTGATGAGCAGCCGGTGGTGGCCCGGTTTTTCGACCGGGCGCGGAAATCCAGCACGCGGGGCCGCGATCTGGCAGCCAGCCGGGCCGAAACGCTGATGGCGCGCAATCCGGTGACCTGCGGGCCGCAGACAACGGCGCGGGAGGCTGCCGGGCAAATGCGCGACCAGCATATTTCCTCGCTCTGCGTCACGGACCCTGAGGCGGCCTTGCTGGGGATCGTGACCAACCGGGACCTTGCGGGCAAGATTGTGGCGGAAGGCCGGTCCGTGGAGACGCCGGTTGCCGAGATCATGACCCGGGACCCAGTCACGCTGCCGCCGTCCGCCATTGGAACCGATATTTTGCATCTGATGATGGAACGCCGGATCGGGCACGTTCCCATTGTCGCGGCGGGGCGGCTAGCCGGTATAGTGACCCAGACCGACCTGACCCGCTTTCAGGCCATCAGCTCGGCCGATATGGTTGGCCAGATTGCGCGGTCATCTTCAGCGAAAGAGATGGCTTCGGTCACCGCGCGTATCCCGCAATTGCTGCTGCAGCTGGTTGCGGCCGGCAGCCCGCATGAGGTGGTTACCCGGCTGATCACCGACATTGCCGACAGTGTGACGCGCCGGCTGCTGGCGCTGGCGGAAGCACGGCTCGGACCGCCGCCCGTGCCCTATCTTTGGCTTGCCTGCGGATCGCAGGGACGCCAGGAGCAGACAGGCGTCAGCGACCAGGACAATTGCCTGTTTCTGGACGATGGCGTGCAAGAGGATGATCGGGCAGGCTATTTCGCCGATCTCGCCCGCTTCGTGTGTGACGGCCTGAATGCCTGCGGCTATGTCTACTGCCCCGGTGACATGATGGCGACGGCCGACCGCTGGCGTCAGCCGGTCCGGGTCTGGAAAAGCTATTTTGACGGCTGGATCGGCAAGCCTGACCCTGAAGCGCAGATGCTGAGCTCCGTCATGTTCGATCTGCGCCCCATCAGTGGCGACATGGGGCTTTATGAGACCCTGCAGGCGGACACACTGGCAAAGGCGGCGGGCAACTCGATCTTCGTGGCGCATATGGTCAGCAATTCTCTGAAGCACACACCGCCGCTCAACCTGCTGCGCGGACTTGCAACGATCCGCTCAGGAGAGCACAAGAATTCGCTCGACATGAAGTTGAACGGTGTTGTGCCGATTGTGGATCTGGCTCGCATTCACGCGCTGCAGGGGCAGATCCAGCTGGTCAACACCAAGGCCCGTCTGCTGGAGGCGCGGGCCAACGGCCAGCTCAGCCAGTCGGGTGGCAGCGACCTTCTGGACGCCTATGACCTGATCGCGGAAAGCCGCCTGTTGCATCAGGCGGATCTGATCAAGCAGGGACTGGCGCCGGACAATTTCCTGCAGCCGTCGACCTTGTCGGACTTTGAGCGCAGTCATTTGCGCGACGCCTTTGTGGTGGTGAAGACCATGCAGTCCGCTATTGGACAGGGCCGGGGCATGCTGGGATAAGAAAACAACGGGCAAGGCCAGACCGGTCTTGAGGGAGAACAGACATGTTTGTCGAACTAATCGCAGCATTTGTGGCCGGAGTGGCCGCTGCGGGCCTGGTGCTGCTGTTGAACAGGGTTGTTGGCGGGCGCCTGCCGCGCTGGCTGGCTCCGGTTGCCGCAGGGCTTGCGATGATCGTGACCACGATCTCCAGTGAATATGGCTGGTACAGCCGGACCCGGGACGCCTTGCCAGACGGGTTTGTGGTGGCGCAAACCGTCGAAAACCGGACATTTTACCGGCCCTGGACCTATGTGCAGCCCTTTGTCGACCGGTTTGCAGCAGTCGACCGGGAAACACTGCGCTCGCACCCGCAACGGCCTCAGGAACGGTTGGCGGAAACCTATTTCTTCGGCCGCTGGGCCCCGGTCAACAAATTGACGGTGCTGGCCGATTGTGCGGGCCATCGGCGTGCCGCACTGGCAGACGCTGTCTCTTTTGAGGCCGATGGCACCGTGGCAGGCGCGGACTGGGTGCCGGTGGCCGAAGAGGATCCGCTTTTGAGCGCGATCTGCGGAGTGCCGTGATGTTTCTGTCGCTCAGCCTGCGCCTCAGGACCTTCCTGCTGTTTTTGGGCGCTGCCGTGGTCAGCTGCCTGCTGGTGGGCGCTGCCCATTATTTTGCCTTTTCCCGCTTGAACGACAGCGGACCGGTCAACGCCTTCCTGATTTCAGGCGCCCTGTCCGTCTTTGCCATCCTCGCGGTCACCACGAAGATCTGGCTTCTGTTTGACGAACATGTCGCCAAGCCGGTTGAGCAGATGGCCGCAACCATCCGGACCCGGGCCCATGCGGGGGTGGATGCGGATGTTGATCTGGATGCGGCGCGGTTCCTGGGGGATCTTGGCCCGGCGGTGCATGCTGTCAGCGGGGAACTCTCCAAAGTGTCTGCCGGCGCGGAGGATCTGGTGGCGGCGGAAACAGCGCATTTGCTGGCGGAAAAGGCGCATCTGTCCATGCTGTTGACTGAGATCCCTGTCGCTATCATCCTGGTCAGCCCCAACCAGAAGATCATGCTCTATGACGGTCAGGCCGCTGATGTTCTGGGTCAGGTGCATGTGCCCCGCCTGAGTGCGTCTGTGTTCGATTATTTCAATGAAGAGGATCTGGCGGCAGCCCAGAAGAAGCTGGCCGAGGGGCGGACCGAGGTTCTGGCCAATATCCGCTGCAGCCGGGGGAACCTTAAATTCGAATTGCGGCTGAAGACCCTGAAACAGGTGCCGGGCTACATGATCCTGGTGGATGCGACCCGGGCCCGGATCGCGCCGGAGGCCGAGCGTCCTCTGATCTATGATTTTGACTTTACCGAACAGGAGGCAGAACGGGAACTTGGAGACCGGGCGCTGGAAAAACTTCAGTTTGTCGTGTTCGACACGGAAACGACCGGGCTGATGCCCAACAAGGACGAACTTGTTCAGATTGGTGCTGTCCGGGTGGTAAATGGCCGGATCATTCCGGGGGAGGAAGTGGATCAACTGGTCAATCCGGGCAGGCCCATTCCAGCTGCGTCAACGCGGGTTCACGGGATCACTGACGGGATGGTTGCTGGGGCGCAGGATGCAGGCGAGGCAGTGGGGGCGCTGCACGGCTTTGCCCGTGACAGTGTTCTGGTGGCCCATAATGCCCCCTTCGACATGGCCTTCCTGAACCGGCATGCGCGTATATGCGGGTTCACCTGGGACCAGCCAATGCTGGACACGGTGTTGCTGTCGGCGGTGCTGTTCGGGGAGACGGAAGACCATTCTCTGGACGCCCTGTGCCAGCGCCTTGATGTTCAGATTGCACCGGGTCTGCGCCATACCGCGCTGGGCGATGCCACCGCTACGGCGGAAGTGCTGTGTAAGATGTTGCCGATCCTGTCCTCCAGAGGCTACCGCACCTTTGGCGATGTGATCACCCAGACCCGCAAACACGGCCGCTTGCTGCAGGATCTCAACTGATCCCGACCGTTCGCCGGTCATAGAAAAGGGAAGCGGCGGTGGCCGCTTCCCTCTGTTTTGCTGACAATGCTCCCAGCCGTTAGACGGCGAAGATATCGCCGGACAGGTCAAGCTGTGCCACAAGCGGATCGTGGTCGCTGGCCCGTGTGTCGGTTTCGGCGAATTCAGAGTTCACGTGAACGAAGTCGAACACGGCACCATCGGCCAGGTGGTCGCTGACCAGGAATTGGTCGAGGGCCTGGGAATTGCCCTGGAAGATGAAGCTGTAGATTTCATCTTCGTCGACCGTGTTCACCAGGTTGGTGAGACCGCCGCCGCCTTGCTCGAGGGTTTCGACCGGGGAAATGAACTCGAATTCGTTCATGTCACCGAGAACGATCACGTTGGCATCTTCATCTTCGAAGACCAGCGTATCGACATATTCACGGACCGCCGCGGCCTGGGCCTGACGTTCGTCAAGGCTGCCATTGACCGTTGTGTCTTCCTGACGTTCGTCGAATGGCTGTTCCAGGCCGAGGATCGGCGCGGAGCCACCTTTGGAAGACAGGTGGTTGTTGACGATCGTGACTTCGTCCCCTTCGAAAACGAAGGAGGCTGCCAGCGGCAGACGGGCGCCTTCAAAGGCACTGCCTTCACTCTGGTCGCCGACTGCTTCCACCGATCCTTCTACCAGATCGACACGGTCCGTGTTGTAGAGGAAGGCCGTGCGGATGTTGCCACCCGGCTGACCGCCAGATTGGCCATCGGTGATGAACGTGTTGTCGATGAACTCGTAGTTCAGGCTGCCATTGATGAAGCCGTCATCGGCCCGGTCGATTTCAAGCGCCAGGAGCTGCAACGTCTTGCTGGCCGAGGTGACCCCGTCGTCAAGCGAACCGCTGTTGTCCTGGATTTCCTGAAGGGCGATAATGTCCGGTGTGCCCAGATTGTTGACGATCTGCTCGGCAATCTTGGCAAAACGGCCATTGGCCAGGTCCGCATCGCCGTCGCCATCGTTCGGATCAAGGTTCAGAACGTTGTAGCTGGCCACTTTGAGCAGGCTGGGATCATCCACCAGGTTGGCGGTTTCCGGTTGAAGGTCAGCGGAGACGATCTGGCTGGTGAAATCGACGGTCGGTGCAATTTCGAAGTTTCCGAAACTGTAGGTCACGACCCCAGTCACATCGCCGAGCTTGTCACCCACATTCACGTCCGGAAAATCGAAATCCAGAATGCCGGAGTCGAAATCGATCTGAATTTTCTCCGGATTGAAGTCATCCGGCGAAATGTTGAGCGTGCCCCGCTCGCTGAGACCAGTTGCATCGGCCCCCTGATCAACAACCCCGAAGATTTCTCCGAACCGGTTGGTGCCGGCAACGGCCTGGACATCCTGGGCCGTCACGAGCATGCCTTCCAGGCTCTCGAAGAAGTCGATGCCGTCGGTTTCCGGATCGAAATTGCCCTCGCCGGGGATCGTTCCGAAGGCGTCGTCATCGATGATTTCGCTCGGCGGCACGCGGCCGCCCTGGCCGATCACGGTGGCCGCGATCACGCCTGTTCCGGTGACCGTGATGGTTGGGCTCACGATCTGGGTCGTGGACAGGTTGCGGGTGCTGGCACCGCCTGGCGTGAACTCGGAGACCGAGCCTTCTACATTGACCGCATCGCCTGCTGAGACGGACGGTGTGCTGCCGGTATAGACGAAGATGCCATCGGATGTCGCGATGTTCCCGTCGCCTGTCGGGTCCTGCAAATAGAAGCCGTTGCTGCCGACGGCGGTCACGATGCCGGAGGTGAGCACAGACTGGCCTTCATAGGCCGATATGTGCCCGGCACCCTGGATGTCGTAGATGGCCAGTTCCAGCGGGCCGGTGCTGCCACCGCTGCCGCCTGCCGTTGGAGTGTTGACGGATGGATCGTTGTTGAAGTCCAGGATCGACCAGTCCGCAGCCGTATCCGTGTCAACGCCATCTGTGATGCGGCCGACACCAGCAGGCAGGAAGCTGCCATCCGGGCCAACGACAGGCGCATCAAAGAAGAAGCTGTCGCTTTCCCCGCCATCGGTAACCCCGACCGCATCCAGCACGACTTCAGAGCCAGACACAGATGTGTCCGTGATGCTTGCGGTTTCCACCAGAGCAATCGTGTAGGAGCTGTTTTCGACGAAGTTGTTGGAGAGGGACGCATCCGGCGTGACGCCGTAGGTGGAAGCGGCATTGTCATTGGCCACCAGGTAGAAGCCATTGTCTCCGATAACCGCATCGTCCGGGAAGTCGAACTGCTTGTCGATCTTGCCGTTGGACGATCCGGCATCGCTTTCCACGACAATGATGCTGAGGCCGGCCAGGGACTGGCCAGGTTCACCGTATAGCTCGATATATTCGCTATCGGCTCCTGTGGTGCTGCCCAGAACTTCGTTGATCACGAGTTTCTGGTCATCTGACACTCCGTCAAAAACATCATCTTCGCGGAAATCAAGGTTCTGGATGCGGCTGTCCGTATCCGCACCGCCGTCAGCTTCGTCATAGGCGTTGTCCGCATCGCCGAAGTTGTCGTCGAGATATTCGGCCAGCGCGTCCTGCTCGGTGCCGTCATCTGCAAAGGTGGCGTCACCACTGGTGGTGCCTTCCTGTTCCAGGGCAACGAAATTGATCCGGGCAAGGACGTCCGGGTCCTGAACGTCGCCGACAGACGGATCGGAGTTGGTGTTCGGGAACGGATATCCGTCGCCGCCGCCGATGAAGTTGCCGTCATCGTCGAAGCGTGGGGCAGCCAGAAAGTCCAGCGTGACAACACGGAAGGTCTCGGTGGTGTCTCCGGCGAGTTCGCCATCCACAACCAGGTCCGCGATCAGATTGCCGTCGTCATCGAAGATACCGGCATTGACGATGCGGCTGCCTTCGGGCAGGTCGGGATCAAAGGACATCTTGATGCCAGAAATCTGCGGGAACCGGCCGGATACGCCCGGCAAGGCGCTGACGCCATGCTCAAGCAGTGCGACAATTTCTTCCTTGGTGAGAGTCAGAAGCACCAGGCCGTTGTTGAAGGCGAGGGTGGTTTGAATGTCGTTTTGAGAGATGCCGCCTTCCGGCTTGACCACATTGCCGTCGCCGTCAACGACTTCCTCGTTCGGAAGACGTTCCGCTTCGGTGCCGCCTGCGGGGACAATGGTCTGGCCGATGGAGGCGCGGATGCCGCCACCATTCTTGATGGAAATGACAACCGGGTCATCGCCTTCGAGAAGGTTGTCCGCATATTCGCGGTTCGCATCGGCGGTCAGGTTGCCAAGATTGGTTTCCTGGGTGCGCACACCGTCCGGATCGTCTGCGTCGCCGGTGCCGGACCGGTTGCCGTTCAGGAATACGTTGGAAACACCGAAGACATTCGATTCCGTTTCAACGATCTGATCCTGGATGGCATCCACGATTGCCTGGATTTCCGGATCGACCAGATCTTCGGCATTGAGATCGGCGACACCCTGGTCGTCGGTCGCATAAGCCCCTGAGACATCTTCATCGTAGCTTTCAGGAATAATGTTGCCGTCTTCATCAAAGTCAACAACCAGGCGGCCAACATATTTGTAGCTGCCATCAGTGTTGACCACAGCGGTGGTGGTGCCGCCCGCATTGGTGATGAACTCTGGATACTGACCCTGGTCACTGTCGCCGTCCCGCGGACGGTCATTGTCGTCAAAAAGGCGGGTGTTGGAGCCGCCAGCTACAATGATATCGACATTTTCCAGACGGGTGGCGAGGGCTTCTTCAATGTTGATCTGCTGCATATGGGCCAGCAGGACTACCTTGTTCATGCCTTCATTGTCGGCCAGAAGCGTGTCGACTTCCGCCTGGATCAGCGCCGCCAGGGCATCAAGTTCAGCGCCGGTCGGGTTGGTGTCGGCCCAGTTGGGCAGAACCCCCACATCACCTGGGCTGGAGATGGAGGCCAGGGTCGGGGTCGTTGCCCCAACAACACCGATCTTTTCGCCATTCACGTCGATTACGGTGGAGGAGGTGACGACGTTGCCCTGAGGAGCCTGACCGCCAGCGGTTTCAAGCGGTGCCATGTTGGCATCCGTTGAGAAATCCAGGTTGGCGGAAAGATACGGCATGTCGGTGCCGGTGAAATCCTGGCCATCGAGGGCGGTGCCGGACAGGGCGCTGAAGTCGCCCGTGGCATCTCCGCTGATGAGGCCGGCTAGCTCGCCTGTGCCGAAGTCGAATTCGTGGTTGCCAAGGGCAATGGCCTGGACGCCCAGCTCGTTCTGGATCTGGATGTCGGCAATGCCGCCGGAGCCGAAGACCGCTTCCGAAGCATCATAAAAGAGGCCAGGAATGAAGGCGTCGCCGGAGGACAGGGTCAGCGTGTTGTCGGCAAGTCCGTCATTACCGAGATCTTCCGCCCGCAGGGCGTTCAGAACAGCCGAGAGGTTCGGCGCGTCATGAATGGCTGCTACACCGGCTTCCTGGTCAGTGAAATGGAGCAGTTCCAGCGTGAACACTTCTGGCTCGATCAGGCTGACGGTCTGGTCCTTGAACTCCAGATATTCGAAATTGACAAACCGGTCCCGGCCGTCATTTTCGCCATCGCGCAGATCCTTGATCGTGCCCGCCTCCCGGTCGAGTTCATAGTCGGCGCGGTTGCCGGAAAAGACGAGCGTGTCAATGCCAGCGCCACCGTCGGAATAATCGTTGCCTTCTCCGCCTTCGACCCGGTCATCTCCCTTGCCGCCATATTGCTTGTCGTTACCCTTGCCACCGCTCAGCTCGTCATCGCCACCAAGACCTGCGATCAGATCGTTGCCGCCATTGCCTTCAATCTTGTTGTCTGCGCCGTCGGCGGTGATCACGTCGCCAAAGTCGCTGCCGGCGACGTCAGTCACTTTTGACAGATCATCGTGATCGATGGTGCCGTCTTTGATGCCCTCGGTCAGCTTGAGCCAGCCTTTAGATTTGTTGGAGAGGTTGGTTCCCCAATTCTGGTCAAGGCGAACATAGAGACCCTGGGCCGCACCGGAATAGTCGATTTTGCTTTCATCAAGAGCCAGGAACTCGAATCCTTCCAAAGCGGAAGGCAATGCGTTGGGCAGGCCGCCCTGGTCTTGCTGGGCGCTTTGCGTTGTGCGGCTGTTGGAGATGTTCTCGTTCAGCTTCTCAATTGCTTCTTCGAGCGCCTTGTTGTTATCGTCCAGGACGGTGTTCTGGTCCGTGCCGCTGTCTTGCGATCCGTCAGATCCGCTTTGAAAATCCATGATGTCCCTCACCCCTTAATTGAACGCTGTTAAGCAAGAAAACCGGGTCTGAGCAAAAGTAACCAACGACACCCATGTTGTTAAAAAGTCTAACTGGATAGCCGTCTAAGATACTCAGAAAATACCGATAATTGCGTAGGGCGCTGGAGGTATCAGCGTTGTTTGACAGATTAATGAAAAGTTAATTACAGAAATGACCTGAAACAAATGTCTTATTAGCCGTAGAAGCTTATTCGTAATTGAGCTCATTAAGTTAGAGATTTTTCTTTCAATTGAGCTGCTTGTGGAGAGGGTTTTTTTGTTTCTCCTTGTGTGGGAGGTATTCGCAGCGCCTGAGGACGGGTTGTTGCACGGGGGCATGGATCTTCCGGTCTTCTGTCAACAGTATCTTGCCACTCAGGCGGCGGTGCGTGCTTCTACCCCGGCCCGTTGCGGATCGAGCCGTTCGGACCGGTAGTCGGACCAGTTCATCTCTTGCGCGGCGTTTGGGCAAGGGGAGCTGTCCAGTCTGAGAAGGAAATCTTCAGTCACGTCATTGCACCAGCCTTCTGCGGGATTGAATTCCAAAATGGCGTGCAGGTTGTCAAATTGTCCGGAGCGCAGATCCTTCTCCACGGCGGCGGGCGTCATGTCCGTGAGATCGCGTTCCAGCGTGTAGAGACATCCATTCAGTTCGCAGACAATTGTGAAAAATGACCTGTCCAAACCCAGTTGCATTTCTGCGCGCCTCCTATGACATCACCTCCATAAAATATACGCAAGAAGCGTACAAATCAAGTGCGGCGTGTGGAGCGTATGCGTTCGTTCTTGTGGGGGTTAGAGAGGTTTGAAGACCATGACAATCTTGGCCTTGATCTTGACCTCTGTGTGGTTGGCATCTCCTTCCCGGTAAAGGATCGTATCCTGAAACCGGGGGTCACTGGATTCCGGCATCAGCTCGGACTGTCCGTTCAGCTTGATGAGGCGTTTGGCTGTGCGTTCAATCGTCATGCCATCGTCCCGGGACCTCTCAACCAGGACCAGATCGTTTTCTTTCAATTCAATGCCTGCGGCCAGATAGTCAACGCAGAGAAGCAGGTCGCCATTGGCTGCAATCCGGTTGAGGGATTCTCCGCGGACCTTGACCACATACTGGGCTTGTGCGGGGAAGCGGATATCATATGAAATTGTTGATTCTAAAGCATTTTCTGCTTCAAATAGAGCCGCTTCCATCCACAGGCCTGCGGCAACTTCTCCGACAATCGGAACGCCGTTCTTGGGGATTTGAGGCACTTTTTTCTGGATCTCCGCAACAGCTCCGTCTGCCAGGGCGAGCACATCCTCGCGCGTGATGGCCGGGTTTCCTTTGCCCGGTAGAACGGTCAGTAGCTTGCTGATGAAGTTTGCTGGCAGGCCTGCGTCCGGATAACTGGCCGAGAAATACCGCTGGATCGACGAGGCTTGGGAGTAACCCATTTCCCGGGCGATGGCCCGCAGTGACAGGCCGGACCGGTCCTTCAGGTGCTGAAGTTTTTCGTGAAGAGAGGTTCCGGTCATCCAGGGTGTGCCGTCTGTTCGCTAAAAGAGACGCGATTCATACCGTATGAGTATTGCGTTGACAAGTGTACGTTATATACGTACGTTTTCTGCGATCTAAAATTGCAAAAGAGGAGTCGGCAATGCGAGGAAGAGGTGGCCTGAGAGGATTCGGCGCATCCGGGCTAGGTACGGACAAGGGTCTGCGGATCTGGAATGGGAGCAAATGGTGAGGGACTTTAAGGAGCAGATGGAAGAGGCCCGGGACAGGGTGGAGCGGTGCCGGTTGCGGGCAGAGCGGCCGAATGCACGTCTGGAAGATGATTTTGCCCTGGAAAAGGCGCGCAACCGCTTGCTGACATTGGAGTTGCGCAGTTTGAAGTCCCAATTGGGGGCGGTGGTGCCTTCTAAGGGGGTAAACTCGCGCGGGGACTCTGCTTGCAAGCCGCAACCGGGGCGCGGGTCTGCGCGTAAAGCCGCTGGAAAAACAATAGGAACAAAACATGAACTTTTGCGTTTGAAGCCTCGGGACCGGGCTGAGGCGGCCTTTGCCGCCTTGCAGAAAAGCGGGGATGCGGGAAAGGAGGTAGAGTGATGGCTTCCGGCGGTCACGTAGACAGAATTGCGGCGGAATTCGGAGTGCACTTCATCTCGTCTGCCAGGCGTCTGGAGGGGCGTCATCACTGCAAGGCCCGCAAGACCTGTCAGCAGCTATTGGGCAAGCATGGTCCGGAGCATCTGCGGCTGGTCTTTGGTCTGATCAATACGCCGCAGAACAGGGGCAACTGGTCTGCGCCGGTTCTGACAGCCGTGTCCTGGCTGGTTCGCAACAAGCCGGGTCTTGTTGCTGAGGCGGATTTTGTCAGCCGGTTTGACCAGATCGATCTGGGCGGGATGCTGATCTGCGCCAAGGATATCAATCCAGGTGCGCCGACACTGACGCTGGCTGTCCTTCTGTCTTACGAACTGGATCGGTCATTATCGTCAAAATTACCAGGTATGGTGGCGTGATGTTAATCGTAAAGAAAGATAAGATAGGTATTTTTGCTAATATTTTGCGAGTGCTGGCCTTGAAACTGGAATCTGGATCTTGCGTCAGATTTGGGTTGAGGTGGGCCTTGAAAGGCGGTGACACATGCAACAAAGCATGGGCCGGTTGGGGGCTAGAACATGTATCAGACAAAGGCGCAGGTCCACGCTTTCGAACGTGGGGGGGAGGCGTACCGGGAAGGGAAATCGCAACGCGACAATCCTTATCCTCGGGAAGTCGATTATTTCTTCTTCTGGGAGCAGGGGTTTCTGGAAGCCCGGGATGCGGCACAGGGCTGAAGGGTAAAGGGGCCCTGCAAGGCATATTTTCAGGCTGGAATGAGAGGGGGGTTTTTGCCCCTTCGATCTCAACAGTTGGCTTGGAGGTGCTTTGACATGGGATCGTCCCGGATACCTGAAGATCCGGATGCTGTGATGGGGCGTCTGGTCGAAGCTTTTGAAGTCATTGCTGTGACTGGCAAGGGGGACGGGCCGAAATCGGTTCTGGCTGCCTGGCCGGATTACCGGCGCAAGATTGCTAGGCGCACACGTGTTTTCCCGCCCCGGCGCATTTCGGAGGCTGAAGAGGCGCTGACCTGGTTCACGCTGATCGATGATGCCGATGCGCGCCGGGCCTTGCAGTTTGAGGTGATGTGCAAGGCTGGTGGCGGCAAGTTCAGCCGGATTTGCGAGACATATGGCTGGAAGCGCAGCACAGTGACGAGCCGGAACAAGGTGGTTCTGAAGAGACTGGCCGGGCGGACGCTGGCTACTTGAGCGTTTTTCAATTTAACATATGACCCGGCTGCGCTGGTTTGCCAGCGCAGCCGGGATCGGCGGCGGCTTTGGCAAATCTTGATGCGGTGCGCTCAATTTACCGGCTGAGAAAAATATTTTATGTCAGCAGGTTAACGGAATTTTGGGTCTTGGGAACGGTTTCAGACGGTCCCGTTTTCTGGACGGTTCCTCAAAAGGCGGCTAGAACGGGCGTCATCACAGTAATCTGGGCCCTTGCAACTTGCGGAAGCTGGTGCCAATTGTGCGGCGGCGTCTGGCAGGACAGCTTGTTCCGGTTTGGCGGCTTGAGAGCAGATTGGCCCGCTTTCCGGTTGTTGTCAGGGTGGGGCGGGGTATCCCTTGTCTTCTTGATTGTTTTTTCGTTAAAATTCCGATTGGTAAAAAAGCGGATTATCTGGAACTTGTTGTGGTATCATTTAGGTAAGCTTCCACAATTTATAGTTGGGCTTACGGTGAATTGTAAATTCTTGGCTGTCAAAACTTTCATTTTTGCAATATGCGTGCAATTTCTGTCTTGTTTGCAAACGATGGCATTTGCAGATGACGTAGAGATTATAGTGCGTGATCCCGCTTATTATCATGCCGGTCACCACCGTTTCATTGAAGAGACTCTTGTCATGGCGCTCGACAAGGTCGGGGTAACTGCTCATCTGGTCTATGCAAAGACGGATTTTTCACGCAAGCGGATGCTGCAAGAGCTGATTAAGGGGGAAAATCTTCAGGTTGTCTCGCACGCGCCGACTGCCGGATGGGAAGAGAAGCTGATCACGATCCGCATCCCGTTGCACAAGGGGCTGCAGGGCTACCGCCTGTTTGCCATCAACAAGAAGGACGCAGACACGCTGGCTGCTGTCGAAACGCTTGAGCAACTGAAGCAACTGCCGACCGGCTCCGGCTTGCAATGGGCCAGTACGGAGGCCCTACAGACATCCGGGTTTCGTGTGATCACGGCCGAAGGGCTTGGCTCTCTCTATGAGATGTTGCGCCTTGGGCGGATTGTTACATTCGGTCGGGGTGTGTTCGAGATTTTCAACGAAATCGGGGATTATGACCGGGGCCGGGGAGATCTGGTGGTCGAGCAGACCTTGTGCCTGTTCGTGCCCCTGCCGGTCTATTTTTTTGTCAGTCCGCAATATCCGGAACTTGCCCGGCAGATTGAGAACGGCCTCAAACTGATGATTGCGGACGGAACATTCGAAGCGCACTTCCGGAAGTATCATCTGGAGGCCGTTATGCGTGCCAGGCTGGACCAGCGAAAGGTCTTTACGATTGCAAATCCAAACCTGAGCGCGCTGACGCCTCTGGATGAGCCGTCTTACTGGTTTGATCCCAAGGACTACCGTTCTGAAGAAGCGGACGAGCAGACCCAATAGTCTACGGGCTGCCAATTCTTTCCCGGAACCGTGTGCCACGCTGACCGTATGCCAACCTTGAAGCGTTCCCTCGAAAACGTGCGGCATTTCAACGGGTTGTCCTTTCTCTGACTGAAATCAAAGAAGTCAACGCAAACGAAAAATGGTTTGCGGCCACAGGACTGCAAGGCGCTTTAGAGCGCCAAGTTTTGGGGTGTTTTTTATGCCACCCCGAAAGCAAAGCCTGCGCCCATTCACATCGGGCAGGCTTATTTCACTGATTTTATTTTTAATCCGACCGGTGAATACAAATCTCAATTGATACAGAGCGCCGGTTTTATATGGAACGGGAAAGACTGACCATGTCTGAAACTGATGAGAAGGCGGATCCGCTCCTGTGGTCAACACCGGCTGAACGGCAGAAGATCTGCCGGGATCTGTGCGCCCACATTGCCGAAGGCTTTTCGATCGAGAGTTTTCCGGCGGCCGACCGGAGAACCATCCGCTACCACGCGGAGCAATTTCCCGAGGATTTTCCTCCGGACAAACTGGAGGTAGCGGCGCGCAAGGGGCTTCTGGAATGGGAGCGGATCGGCAAGGAGGGCGTGCGCGGCGAGCTGGCGAAATTCAACGCCAGCGCCTGGTCGCTCACCATGAGGAACAGGGCGGGCTGGCGGGAGCGGTCCGAGGCCGAGATCTGGACTGTGCTGGGCGGCCCGGAAGATGCGGCCAGGATCGAGACCTTCAAGCCGCGCAGCTCCGCGGAAATCGCGCTGGGGGTGATGGCATTGTTGACGGGTGAGGGCATCAAAGGGAATGACGACAGCACTTCAGACGCTGATTGACCATATTGACAAGATGGCGGCTCCTGACCGGGTTGCCTTGCAAAAACAGCTGGATGAGACGGGGGTTCTGACCCAGTTCGACATCTGGCAGCCGCAGAGGGGGCCGCAGACGGAGGGGTATTTTTCCCAAGCGGATCTGACGCTCTATGGCGGGGCGGCTGGTGGAGGCAAAACTGACCTGATTGCGGGCCTGGCCCTGTTCGCCCACCACAAGGCGGTGATCTTCCGCCAGTCGCTGAAGTCCCTGAAAGGCCTGATTGAGCGCATGAACACGCTGATGCGCCGGGCGGGGATGGGCAAGATCACCGGAAATCCGCCGCGCTGGACCGGGCCTGAAGAACGTATGATCGAGTTCGGCCATTTGGGTTTGCCGGGATCGGAAGAAGACTGGCAGGGGCGGGATCATGATCTGAAAGCCTTTGATGAAGGCGCACAGATGGACCCGCGCAAGATCCTGTTCGTGCTGGGTTGGCTGCGCACCACCCGGCCGGGACAGCGCTGCCGGGGGCTGATTGCCACCAATCCGCCGCTGGGCGGGCAAGGGGATTACCTGATTGAATGGTTTGCTCCCTGGCTCGACCCTCTGCATCCGCTCTTCGGAACCGTGAAACCCGGAGAACTGCTCTGGGCCGTGTTTATTGACGACGGTGATACGGTGCGCACCGTCTGGGTGGACGGGCCGGAGCCGGTGGAGGTGGAAGGGGAGCTGCGCACTCCGAAAAGCCGGACCTTCATTCCCGCCCGTCGCGGGGACAACCGCTATCTCGGCGAAGATTATGACGCCCAGCTGGACCAGATGCCGGAGCCCATGCGCACGGCCCTTCGGACCGGCGACTTTCAGGCTGCACGTCAGGATCATGACTGGCAGGTCATCCCGTCCGAATGGGTGGATGCTGCCTTCAAACGCTATGACGAGGGAGTTGATGCGGGCAAGCCCATGGACGTTCTGGCCGTTGATGTGGCCCAGGGCGGCAAGGACAAGACGGTGCTGCAACCCCTGCATGGCTGCCGTTTTGAAGCGGCCGTGATCCGCAAGGGAACCGACACGCGGGACGGGGCGGATGTGGGCGCGCTGATCGTCCGCGAACGGCGGGACAATGCGCTGATTGTGGTGGACTGCACCGGCGGCTGGGGTGGTGACACAGTCGGGTTCTTGAGCCGTGAAAACAGCATCCCGGTGGAAAAATGCGTGTTCTCGGCCCAGTCCGGGGAAACGGCGAAGGACAGCCGCATTCCCTTTTACAACCTGCGCGCCCAGCTCTACTGGCGCTTGCGCGAGGCACTGCACCCCACAAGCGGTCAGGGGCTGGCCATCAAACGCTCCGCAGCCGTGAAGGCGCAGTTGACGGCCCATCGCTGGAAGCTGAAGGGCGGCAAGATCCTGATTGAGAGCAAGGAAGAGATCAAGGACCGTCTCGGGGCGTCCCCGGATGAGGCGGACGCAATTGTTGAGGCATTGGGATGGAAAGACAAGGCAACGGTCAGACAGGTGATGAAACAGGACCGGCGGAGCCGCTCGGCGGCGCTGGACGATCCGCTCGACGGCTTCTGATCCGGGACCTGACCGTGCGCGATGCCAGCTATATTGCCGCGAATTTGCGGGCGCAGGATTTCCAGGAAATTGCCTGTCTCTGGGAGACCTGGGACACCCGGGCGCTTGGGATCTGCGCGCTGGAAACCGCCGTTCCCGGTATGGCCTGGGCGGTTTGGTATGAGGGCCAGCCGGCAGCAGCCTATGGGTTCAGCCGGGCGTCAGCCTTCGACCCGGACCATTGGCAGGCCTGGGCATTCGGCACGGACCGGTTCAAGCGCTGCGTGCCGTTGATGACCCGGCATCTCAACGAGATCCGGCCCGTGGTGGAGCGAGAGTGCCGCCGGTTGCAGGTGATCGCCAAAAGCGATCACGATATTGCCCATGGCTGGATTGAAGGCTTTGGCGGACAACGGGAAGGTAAGCTGCGCGCCTATGGCCGGGGCGGGGAGGATTTTTTTGTCTATGCGTGGGTGCGGCCGGGAAACGGGATGCCGCCTTGCGATGTGCCGAAGAGCCTTCGAACCTGACAGGGCTTGCTGCCGGTGCCGGGCGTTTGGGGGATTTTTTACGCAGGCACAAGGCTGTGGCCAAGTGGCAGGGCAAGGTTGTTGGCGGCATCTATTGCGCGCTCAGTGCCCGCCTGGCGTTGCAGGAAAGATGACAAAGACTGTATTTTCAAGCCATTGCGCGCAACGGACCGTGTCCGCAAAGCATTGACATCTTACAAAGAATACCGGCAGCCCTGTCTGGGCCCCTGTTCAAGACATTCCGCTCGCATGGACGGTTCGTCAAAACGGGGCTAAAACAGACCTCATCACATTACATTGGACAAATGCGGCTTTGGCCAGAAGGCTCTTTCAGAGCACATCGCGTTTCATCGGGTTTGTCTTTCGTCGCCTGAAATCAGCGATTTCAACGCAAAAGACCAGGCAGTTTAAAACCGGATGACCGTGGCACGCTCAAAGGGCTTGTGCGGATCTGTGCCCGCGTCCGGACATAGGGCCGCTACCACGCGGCAGAGCGCGTAATCTCATCAAAAATCAGTCAGGTGAAAAGGTGCTGTCAGGCGTTCCGCAAACGGACCGGCAGGGACGGCCTGTGCGCTGGCTGGCCTTTTTGGCAATTTCAGGAAAGGAAACAAGCATGTGCCTATTCGGAGGGGCTCCCAAGCAGCAGGACCCGGAACCGACACCGCCGGCGCCGCGCGACCCGGACCCGCAGCGGCAGGCCAAGAACCTGCAGGAAAATGACCGGCGCCGCCGGGCGGCCGCCTATAGCACCCGGGCCACGACCCAGACCAGTCCGTTGGGCGTTTCCAACTATGGCAGCGCGTCGCGGCCCGGTGTCACCTTGCTGGGACGGGCATAAGGCATGGGGATTGTTGAGGATCTGGCCCAGGAGCTGCAGGGCGCGAAGTCCGAGCGGCTCTGGTATGAAACCGACTGGCAGGACTATGTCACCTATACCGCGCCGGACATGGAGCGGTCCTTCAACCGGCCGGGGGGCATTTGCGCGCCGGACGGCATGAGCGTCTACCGGCGCTCGGCGGCGCGCGAACGCTCGCGCAAGCTTTATGACCCGACCGCAGTCTGGCTGCTTGACCGGCTGGCCTCCGGTGTTGGCTCCCTGACCATGCCGGAAGGCTTCAACTGGCATGGGGTTGCCTTTGGAGACCCGTTCGCCCCGCCGCCCAGCCAGGAAGACGAGGAGTTTTTCGAGCTGGTGCGCGATCACCTGTTCCGGGTGCGCTATGCGGGCCGGTCCGGCTTTGCGCTGGCCAACCGGTCCCGGCTCCTGTCCACCATCAAGCTGGGCACCGGTGTGCTGTTTCCCATCGAGAACGAGAGCAATCTCGCCGATATCCGCACCCCGGTCCATTACCGCTATGTGCCGCTTTACGAGGTCTATCTGATCGTGGATGCGCAGGGCAATGACTGCGGCTTTTTCCGGGTGCGCACGCTGAAAGCCTGGCAGGCGGTGAAGGAATATGGCAGCGCGGTCTCGGCCCGGGTGAAAGAGGATGCGGCTGACCCGGTGCGCAAGACCGCCGAGCACCGATTTGTCCATGCCTGCTTCCTGCGTGAGGGCGGCTATGACGAGGCGGCTGACATTCGCAAATCGCGCTATGAAAGCATCCATTTTGAAGAGGAAAGCCGCCATATCTGCCGCAAAGGCGGCTATTTTGAGTATCCGCTGGTGATCAGCCGCTGGGACCGGGACGGCCTGTCGCCCTATGGCTCGCCGCCCCAGGCCAAGCTGATGAGCGACATCAAGAGCCTGCAGAGTCTCGCCCGGGACGGTTTGATCGCAAGCTCCCAGGCGGTGCGGCCGCCGATCGCCACCCACCGGCAGGAACGGCAGCTGGATCTCAATCCCGGCCGCACCAATCCGGGGCTGATCGACGAGCAGGGCCGGCCCCTGTTCCGGCCCATGCTGGAAACGGTAAACCCGGGCGCGGCGGATAGCCAAATCGAGAATATCCGCGAGAAACTGCGGGTCGGTCTTTATGGCGACCTGTGGCAGACGCTTCTGGACGGCAATGGCCGCACGGCGACGGAAGTCAATATCCGCCGCCAGGAAATGGCCGACATGATCGGGCCGTTCTCCACCAACATCATGGCGGGCAATGAGAGTCTGTTTGAGCGGGAGATCGGCATTCTGGGGCGCCGGGGCGCCTTTGCCAAAGGTTCACCCCTGGAGCCGCCCCAGAGCGTTGCGGAAAATGATGTGACGCTGACCTCAACCGCGCCCATCGACCAGATGCGCGAGGCCGGGCATTTTGAGGCAATCATGGGCTTCCAGGAATATCTGGGCATTGCAGGGCAGGCAGATCCGGCGATCCTGGATCTGCACGACCGGGTCGAGGAATACGACCTGACCCGGCGCTCTCTTGGATTGCCGGCCAAGCTGAAACGGCGGCCGGAAGAGGTGGAGGCCCTGCGCCAGCAGAAGGAGGAGGCCGCGGCCCAGCAGGAGCAGATGGCGGCAGGCGAAAGCCTGGCCCGAATGGCCAAGGACGGCGCCCCGCTCCTGAAAACCCTGAACGAAGAGGGAGGCGGGCTGGATGCTCTGGCGCTCGCTTAAACGGACCGCCCGGCGGCGGGCGGACAGGACAGCCGCCATCGAACGGGCCTACAGGTCCGTTTTTTTATGCCCGGAGGGGGAGGTGGTGCTGGCGGATCTGGCCGCGGAATGCGGGATCTACCAGGCCGCCCCGGCCGATCTCGCCCCCCGCGAAAGCGGCTATCTGGACGGGCGCAAGGCCTTGTTTGCCCGCGTCTTGTCCATGATCCGCATTTCACCGGAAGAACATGCCGCGCTGCAGGAAGCCGCGCGGCTGGAAACCCTGCCCGATCTGGGCACTGACGAGGGATTGTGATGAACGCGTTTTCCAATGCCGGGTCCGGCGATGACATGGCCACTGGTGACAGCTCCCCGGCACAGGGGGCAGACCAAGCCTTTGACGGGTCTTTCAACGGGACAGAAGCCGAGCCGGTGCTTGACGGCGACTTGACGCAGGCGCTTCAGGTGCCGGGCCACGAGGCAAGCGAGGAGGACCGGGCGGCCTTTTATGCCGAAATCTCCAAAAGCTGGACGCCCAAGGGCGGCTACCGCTTCACCCTGCCGGACAGCCTGCCGGAGAATTTCCCTTATGATCAGGCCTTTGCCCAGGAGGCGAGCGGCTGGTTTGAGGAAGCGGGCCTGCACCCCGCCGCAGCGCAGGCGCTGCATGACAAATGGGTGGGCAAGATGGCGCAGGAGTTCTCCGCCCAGGAAGACAGCGCGGCAGGCGCTGCCCGGATCCAGCAGCAGGCGGCAGAGACCGCTCACCGGGAACTGGTGCAGGAATTCGGCCCCCCGGAAAGCGACGGCTACCAGAACGCGGTCGCCCGGGCGGACCGGGCTTTGACCGGCCTGAAATCTGCCGGGATCGACCTGGCTGACTGGTTTGCGGGCAAAGGCGCGCTGAGCCGGGCCGACCGGAACGGGCTGCAGCAGGTGGTGGACCCGGTGGCGGTGAAGCTGTTGAGTTTCATCCACGACCGGGCCTTTGCCGAAGACGGCTTTGCGGGCCTTGGCGACGACGGCGGCGGCAACCCGTTCGCGCCGGGCAGTCTCGATCTGCAGCAGCAATCGGAGCTTCTCGACCGCAACCCGGCCCGCGCCCGCCAGATGATCCTGGCCGCCGGCCGGGACCCCGGGTTGTTCCGGGTTTAGGGGTGATGGGCGCCAAAACAGCCATTTCAAACAAGTGACAGAATGATGACTGATCAAGAAAACCGAAATTTAGAGGATTACGTCGATAGAAGAATTCGGCAAGCTTTTGAGGATTTGTTGAGTTCGCAAGCGAACAATCGCATCGACCATGCTTTCGAAGATGTAGATCCTAGGCCGTGTGGACGGATTTGATCAAGATGAATGCTGCGGCGATTGCGACGATGGAGCGGAAGTTTCTGGCTGTTTTCTCGCAACGCAGGGCGACCCGTTTGAAGCGTTTGAGCTTTCCCATCATTTGTTCGATGCGTGCCCGTCCCCGGTAGAGTGCTTTGGCGAAGTGCCTGGGAATATCGCGCCGGTTTGATTTGTAAGGGATGACCGGGACAGCCCCAGCCTTTCGCGCAGCCTCTCGATTGGCGTTGCTGTCATAGCCCTTGTCGGCAACGATGGCCCGGTGCTTGATCTCGGGGCCGGTTTCCATGAGATCGGTAAACTGCTTGCAGTCAGAGGCTTCGCCACCTGTCAGCTCAAAGCCAAGCGGCAGGCCGTTTCGATCCGTTTTCAGATGGATCTTGGTACCGACCCCGCCGCGCGAACGCCCGAGCGCTTGACCTTCCTGCCCCCTTTGGCGCCTGCCGCTGAAACATGGGCCCGAATAACGGTGCTGTCGAACATGGCAATCAGATGCGCCCCTTCATCAAGTCCGGCCAGAATGGAAAAATAGTCCTCAAACACACGTGCCTTGCCAAGGCGGTCGAAGCGTTTCCAGACGCTGTTCCAGTTGCCGAACCGCTCCGGCAAAGCGCGCCAGGAGATGTTGTGAAGCGTGAAATAATGTAGCGCCTCGAGAAACAGACCGTCATTCTGTGCCTTCGCGCCAACCCGTGGCAAGCAAGCCCGGAAAACCTCCAGGGCCAGTTCGAAGTCCCGTTCTGTCATCTTGGTACACATCGCCGACCTCCAAATCACGTCGGCAACCTATGAATCACGTTGAAATCAAATCCGGAATCCCAAACTTATACCTGAGTCAATTCGTCCACACGGCCTGGAATATGGCCTATGCTCATCTTAAGGTAGTAAGAATAATGCGCTTATCAGAAAAAAAGAAAAACTTGGTAAAAAATAGATTTTTTACCGTTATATTTATTTGTTGCTCTCTCTTTATCTTCCAGTACTCAAGTGCGCAAGCGAGAGGGTATTTTTTAGAGCTAAAAGAATATGATGGAGATATTTCTGATTTGGTAGAACTTGGTTTTGACGTCACCGAAAATAACAGAATTGAGTTCAGCGAAAACGAGTCTTTTTCAATATTTGTTTCTGACAAAAAAAGAGAACCTGATCTCTTTTTGACCTTAATTTGCTTTCACAGAGTAAAAAGATGCGAAGTAAATACCATCGATTTTTTGTATAAAGACTTTTTCGTGAGTGATGTTATCACCGACAATGGAGCGATAGTTTTTGAGAGTTGTGATCCAAGAGAAACTAACTGTAAATACATTAAATATCTCAATAATGGCGATCTAATTGTGGAGTAACAGCTATGTACATCCCTGTACGCCTGGAAACGGCTCTAAATAGTGGTTATTTCGAATCAAGTAGAATTGAAGATGATTATAGGGAATTGTATGTAAGTTCAAAACCGTTTCAAAACTTAATTTCAGAACTAAAGTCCAGTGGAATTGGTAGAGTTGTAGTTACTGATGACGTTAAGGAATTTCCATCAGTATCTAGCAGGCTGTTGAAAAAGTCGCTGGCGCTTTGGATTCAATCATGATTCCTTCTGATCCGTTGAGATCATGAGGATTTGAGATGCGCGGTGGCGACGACGGAACCGGTGAACTTTTCAGTGTTATGTCGATCTTGAGGCGCGGGTTCGCAAGGATCACCCTTTGCGCAAGATCCGGGAGATCGTGAACACTGCGCTGTCGGCTCTGAGCGGTGACTTCGCGGCGCTCTATTCTTCGATGGGCCGTCCTTCTATCGCGCCGGAGAAGCTGCTGCGGGCGATGCTGTTGCAGGCGTTTTACTCGATCCGCTCCGAGCGGCTTTTGATGGAGCGGCTGGAATACGACATTCTGTTCCGCTGGTTTGTCGGTATTGGCGTTGATGATCCCGCATGGAACCATTCGACCTTTTCCAAGAACCGCGACCGTCTGCTTGACGGCGACATCGCGGCAAAGTTCCTGAGCGCGGTCCTGGCGCAGCCCAAGGTCAAGAGGCTGCTGTCGCAGCGATCACTTCTCGGTCGATGGCACCTTGATCGAGGCCTGGGCCTCGATGAAGAGCGTCAGGTCAAAGGACGACACAAACAACGACACTGACGGCGGCGGTCCGTCCGGTGGCGGGCGCAATGGCGAGGCGGATTTCCACGGCCAGAGGTGGACCAACGCAACCCATGCCTCGACGAGCGATCCGGACGCCAGATTGTACAAGAAAGGCCGGGGCAAGGAAGCAAAGCTTTGCTTCATGGGTCATGGCCTGATGGAGAACCGTCACGGCCTTCTGGTCGATGCCTGCCTGACCGCCGCCGATGGCCACGCGGAGCGGAACGCCGCGCTGTATATGATCGAGGCGCATGCGGAGCGGCCGAAAGCGGTCACGCTCGGCGCCGAAAAGGCATACGACAGCCAGGACTTCATCAATGAACTGCGCAGTCTGAATGTCACGCCGCATGTGGCGCAAAACACCAGTGGCCGCCGTTCGGCGATCGACGGCCGCACGACCCGGCACGCGGGCTATGCCGCCAGTCAGCGGTTTCGCAAGAGGATCGAGGAAACGTTCGGCTGGATAAAGACCGTTGGCCGCCGGCGCAAGACGCGTTTCCGAGGCCGGGAGCGCGTGGGATGGGACTTTGTCTTCACGGCCTGCGCCTTCAATCTTATCCGCCTGCCGAAACTCCTGGCGGCCACGGCATGAGCGCTCCGATGAACTGCCAGTTGATCGGCCAGTGGCGCATTGTCGAAGCCGACCTGTGGCAGCGCGATCATCTCGATCTGTGCGGGCCAGCGGCGGTCTCCATCCAGGCCGACGGCCATGGCCAGATCACTTTCGGCGCATTGCAGGTGGGGTTGGATCTGCAATACAGCCGCTCAATGGTCTTCTTCAGATGGCATGGCTTCGATGAGATGGATGAGATGACAGGCGAAGGCGACACTGAACTCCTCGAGTACGGAACTCTCGAGATCATTTTTGCCCCCGGCGGAGGTGACGAAGCCAACCTCAAAACCGTGCGGGCAATTTCGCGAACACCCCACTAGGCTGTTTCTGCGGTCGTAAGGCTGCGGGAAAAATCGGCTCATTCTTGAGAAGAGATCTTTTCTCTCTCTTCTTAATTTATTAAACAACAGGAATGGTATGAAATGAAGAAAACGGATGCGGAAAGTATATTTATAGATGATTTGGACATCGACTATATTGCTCGCGTTGTCCAAACTGAAGTGCCTCCAGTTTGGCGAAATGAAATACTTGCGATTGGAGCGGCTGCTATAGTTGATACGATATTAAATCGTGTTGCTTATGCTGGTTTTCCTGATAACGTTACTGACGTTTTGAATCAAAAATATGCATTTTCTAAGATAAATGGTCCAAAATACTATTACAATTCTAAGCTCAAGCGGCGAGTGGCACTAGAACCATATGGAAGTGTGCAAAAGGCACCTAGGGCCAGTCCAAAAATAGACAGTTTGGTTCGAAGGATAATCGCGTATAGAGCTGCAGGAGGGGAGAGTATCGTTGGTTCAAGCCTTCACTATGGAAATCCGAACCCAGCCTATAGCGGAAGAAATGCTATGGCGCCTAATGGGTTCATTTATAAAATTCAACAAACTCCTGCTTTGGTAACGGGATTTGGCAAGAACTATACACATGTTCATGGTACCGATCCGTCTATGCGTCCGTTGTTGTCGGCTCCTCAAGTCAAATTTTTGCCTTCAGCGAACAATCAAAAAGAAGCGATTGACGACATAGAAGGTATGTTTCAGGCTCCAGCTGGTTTGGACTGGGTCGCGCCACCAATTCCGGCTCCTAAATACGATAGGTTTCAACTGCCTTCTGGCTTGGATTGGGACGTGCCACCAAATTCAACTCCGAAAATAGAGACTTCGCCAATAAATCCGGCGCGGGCAGTGTTGATTGACCATACAGATTTAAAGCCGTTGAGTTTTAACGAATATTATCAACGTTCTCAGTCCCGCTTGGGTGGCACGAAAGACTCTGCGGGCGAGCAGCAAAATGGTATAGGGACGCGTAAACAAGATATTTTTGACATCGCTGATCTTGCTCTCGACCAGACACTTGCGCGACTAAAGGCTGAGCAAGATTTTGGGCATGCTCTCCCTCCAGGGCCGAAGCCTGAGTATTCTGGTATTCCCTCTGCAAATGAAAGAGTGGAAGACACAGAAGATGCTTCTTTTCCTGTGCCAAAGAGTAAACCTAGTCAAGTTGCACCATCATCACCGTACGGTGATAACCCTTTTGAGTTGGAGAAACCTAGACTCAAACAGCAAGCAAGGCTTATCGAGGAGAATCCTGTGCTGGCAAAGCGGATGATCCGGGCTGCTGGACGGGATCCGGAATTGTTTGGCTTTGCGTGAGGGCGGTGGGGGCCGTGGCTTTTGAAGGCTGATGGCCCCTTGTTCCGGGTGGGGGCCTATCTTGAGAAAAAAGCGTGTGGGCGGTCCTTCGGGATTGTGGCTGCCGGGTTTGCCGGTCGAGGTGGCAGATTGGGCGGCTGGTTGAGGTCTGAAGCGGGCCGTTCCTTCCTTTGTCATCCCGGCCGCCGCGCAGGGGCGGGCCGGTCTCCTTTGCCCGCTGACATCGTTGGATCACACGTGTTTTGGGAAACACCACAGCGCGCACAATCAGCCTTCTCAGAAGACAAGGCAGAACCCGGTCACCCTGGTGCATTTTGGAGACGCGGCGTTGCGCGACATGAATGCGTGCATGACCGGCGGTGGGGCGGCCGACTGCGCAAAGATGGCGCTCGACAAGGGCTATGTTGCACCGCTGGCAGAGCTGATGTCGAAGCCAAGCCTGAAGGAGCCTCTGGCGTTTTTCAAAGCGTTTTGCGAGGCTGATACCAATCACAATTGATGATGACCTATTTGACCGGGCTTTGAGGGTCTTCGGCTAGGAGTGCGTCGCAGGTCGATACGGGGTATCGGGCCAGACGTGCGACAACGTCCGAAGACCCTCCAAGCCCGGCCTCCGGTGACCCAATTGCGCCCAACGGACATCGTTGCACCGCTTATCCGGTCAACCAGACCGGGTCGCGCGATGCGCCTAGCCGTTGAACGGAATTGGGACATCAAATAGCTCATCATCAATTGCGATTGGTATGACTAGGGGCGTTGGCTGCGGCCCCGCATCCTGTCCGCATCCTGCCAGCATCCTGGCGAAGGGAGTGTGGCCGGGGGAATTGCGCTATGCCGCCGCCCCCAGATGCACAAGGGTGATTTCGGGCGGGACGCCGAAGCGGAGCGGCAGGATCGAGCAGCCCAGGCCACCGGAAATGATCAGGTGCCTTTCGCCCGGTGGCTGGCCGGACCCGGCCACGCCCCGCAGCGGGCTCCGGGACTGGATATGGCCGTAATTGCGGGCCTTGCCAAGCGTGGTGCCGCTGACCGGTTTGTAGCCAAAAAAATTGATCTGCCCGCCATGGGTATGCCCGCACACGGTCAGGCTGACCCGCTCGGGGACTTTCCGGAAAATCCTGGGTTCATGGGCCATGAGCAGCACGGGCGCGTCATCGGTGACCTGGGCCAGGGTGCCCGGCAGATCGTCCTTGCCCTGCCATCTGGGGCGGTTGGCCTGCTTGTTCGGAACGAGGGCGATCTGATCATCCAGCCCGGCCAGCCAGAAGGGCTGGCCATCTTTTTGCAGCCGGACGGCACGGTTCTGATACAGCGTGATCCCGGCCTCGATAAGGGCCTTGCCGGCAAAGGGCAGGCCTTTGCCGGTGCGCTGCACCGTGAGGTCGTGCCACCAGTCATGATTGCCCAGAATGGCATGGGTGCCGAGCGGGGCTGTGAAACCGGCGAAAACCGGCGCCCAGTCCTTTGAGTGAATGGACCCGGTGCGGAACCTGTGGCCGGGCTCATAGTCGCCCAGCATCAAGACGATATCGGGGTTGAGGGCGTTGGTGCGTTCCACAATGAAGCGTAGCCGCTCCAGCCCCATCCAGGGATCACACACATGGGGGTCAGCGATCAGGGCGGCGGTCAGTGACAGCCCCTGCGGCCACCGGGGCGGGGTCAGAAAATAGCGCTGGGTGCGCAGCCGGAACGGTTCGATGCCAACCGCATAGGCGGGCAGGCTTGCGGCGCCCAGACAGGCGGCTGCAAGCCCTTTCAACACAAAGCGGCGGGTGATCATCGCACGGGGTTCCTTTCGTTTCCTTCCAAATTGGTACGGGACAGTCGTACCGGGAAACGGGGCTGAAGCGAGACGTATTTTTGCAGATTTTCAGGAGTGTTTCAGGGCGCTCTGCTCAGCTTTGAGCGGATCAGCCTCGGGCCCTCCTGGGGTTTTCCCACGGTCCCTGGGCACATCGCGTTTCATCGGATGTGTCTTTTGCTGCCTGACATCAGGGGTTACTGCAAAAGACAAGACGGTTTGAACCGTTCGCAACGCGATACGCCCCAGGGGCGTGGCGACACCGGGCCTCAGCGCCTGCCAAATGGGGCCGGAGGGCCCTTTGCTGCCTGAAATTGAGGATTTCAGCGCAAAGGGGCGCCCAGACGGCCGACGCGGCAGACCTTGAAGCCCGCAAGCCGGCCTTGTCAGGCCGGATCTTTCAAACTCCAAACATGGACAACTCTATGACGTCACAGATTTCTGACATTGTGGTGCCGCGCGTGTTCACGCCTTACATGGCGGAAAACAAGCCGGCCAAACTGGTGATGCTGGAAAAATCCGGCATTCTGGCCGCTCCGGCGCCGGAGATCGCCAAGCGCTTCAAGGCGGGCGGCAATCAGATCGAGGTGCCCTACTGGGAAGACCTTGATGACACGGAACCGACCGTGATCGACGACAGCGACAACAAGATCGCCACCAGCAAGATCACCGCCAGCGACATGCGGGCCTACAAGCACCGGCTGGCGAAAAAATACGGCGCCAAGACCGTGGCCAGCTATGCGGCCACCGGCCGGGGCGACAGTGCCATGAACCGGGTTGCCGAGCGCATCAGCGCCTATTGGGGCCGGCGCAAGGAAGAGCGCATCATCGGCACTGCCGAGGGCGTGATTGCGGGCAATGTGGCCAACAATAACAGCGACATGGTGTTTTCCGTCTATTCGGACGTGGCCTCCCCGACTGCGGCCAACCGGATCAGCTACCAGGCGATCAACCGGGCGCGGCTGACCATGGGTGAAAATCTGGATGACTTGCGGGTCATTGCCATGCACAGCTTCGTCTATGGCACGCTTCTGGACGATGAAAAGATCGAGTTCAAGAAGCCTTCGGAAGCCCCGTTCGAAGTGCCTTACTATGCGGGCATGATGGTGCTTCATTCGGAAAAGATGCCGGTGAGCGATGGCACGAATTCGCAGGAATATTCCTGCTTCCTGTTCGCGCCGGGGGCCTTCATGCATATTGACGAAGTGCCGAACCGGGAAACGATCTATGGCAATGAGGGCACGGAGATCACCCGGGACCCGGATATTGGCGATGGCGGCGGGGCGGATTACCTGACCACCCGCCGGTTTGAAATGATCCACCCGGCCGGCATGGATTTCACCGGGGCCTCGCTGGCCAAATCGCAAGGCGCCAGCCTGGCGGAACTGCGCGCTGCGGCCAACTGGACGCGCAAATACACCCGCAAGAATGTGAAGCTGGCCTGCCTGAAGGTGAATATCTGATCCGGGTCTGACGGCCAGGTCCTGCCCCCCGGACCGCATGTGCGGCTTGATCTGCCGCGCTGACCGGTGCCTTGCACGAACGCGGCCCCGGGGGCGGGGCTGCTGGCAGGGCTGCTGGCGGGGCTTGATCTGGACGGGGCGGCTTCAGATCTCAGAAGCCGGGAAAAGCCTTCGGAGTGAAACGGAGGGAGTGCATTTTCTGGTTGCTGGCAGGAACGTTTCATGAACAAATGCGCAGTGCAACACGAGGCGGCACATGGCGGATCTTGACGATATTACTGACTGGTGGGACGAGTTACAGGACTATTTCGAAAAAGGCGGTGATGAGGCCTATGACTACCTTCATCGGGATGGTCTTGATGTGTGGAAACTGGAGATCCCTGTCGCGCAGGTTCAAGAGTTTGCTGCACTTCTTCTGAGGCATGAGGAAACCCGATACATCCTGACCAAATTGAGCGCGTGGGAAAAAGTGAAGGACTCTCTTGGAGGCTCTTGCGACGACACCGACCCGGAATGGCTAGATGCTCCGGTTGGAGCCATTCAACTCTTTTATGCTTTTTACGAATGGTACTGCATGAAAACAGACCATCCGGCGAGTGACTTTCGTCTGTTCAATTTTGGGGAAACGGCTGCGATTAACGTTCTTGAGGGAGTGTTCAGTTCTCTCGAATCCAGGGAGTGCGTTGACTTTATTGAGGAGAATCTTGATTTCAATTTGTTTCGGGAAGATGAGTCATGACGTCCAAGAAAAATGGAAAATAACTCGCAACTGATCTGATGATTAAAGACATAAATTCGATCTACTGCAATAGAGCAAGCGCCTTTGCGAAGAAGAAATGTCTGATCTATCGGGAAACATGCGCAGGTCAGAGAAGGTCATGCTTCTGAATGCGGTCAAGATTGTTGTTGGTCATCAGACGGGCGGTGCCAGCAGACTTGGAACAATTCATGAACCTCTTTTGCGGCAAATCGCGTTTAAACGGCTTCAGATTTCCCTGTCTCTCGGCTGCGCCTCGAACGCGAAATCTGAAACAGTCTGCATCTAAGTAAACGCGGCGCGCGGTAAGAGAAACAACAGGACAAACGACATGGCGGATTTTGAGAATATCACCGGCTGGGAAGATGAGCTGGAAGCGTTTGCGCAAAGCAAAGAAGGGCGGGCCTATTTTCGGGGTGAGACGGTGGGGAAGACCAAAAAGCTTACTTTCGATGCCGTTCTGGATCTGGCAAGGCTTCTGCTGAAACATGACGAGCTGCGCGAGGCCGTCAGGCAGGAAGTGGAGTTCCGGGCTTTTCTGGAGACGCGTCCGGATTTGAGCGACGATGATGATGAATATTGGGACCTGAATCCGGTGGATGCTGTAGAGACCCGGGCCAGATTTATGAGATGGTATGCGTTTAAGTCGAATATTACATATGACTATATTGCGTTGGATTATGCTGAAGACATAGCATTTGCTTTTACATCTGGAGAATTGGAGTCTTTGGAATATGAAAAAGCGAAAAATTATGCGGAAGAAAATTTTAGGATATCCCTTTTTTTAAAGTGAAGACGGCGCATGACGAAGATTGTTCTTCTGGACGTTGCCAAGAGTGATGTCCTGGTCATTTAAATCGGCGGCTTTGGCGGGTTGGAACAATTCATGAACACCCTTTAGGGGATGCAACAGGACAAACGACATGGCGGATTTTGAGAATATCACCGGCTGGCGGGACGAGTTGGAAGCGTTTGCGGAAAGCGAAGAAGGGGACGCCTATTTTGGAGGTGAGACGGAGACCAAAAAGCTTACTTTCGATGCCGTTCTGGATCTGGCAAGGCTTATGTTGAAACACGACGAGCTGCGCGAGGCCGTCAGGCAGGAAGTGGAGTTCCGGGCTTTTCTGGAGACGCGTCCGGATTTGAGCAGTGAAGATGATGAATATTGGGATCTGAATCCGGTGCAGGCTGTGGAGACCCGGGCCAAATTTAGGAGATGGTATGCGTTTAAGTCAAATATTGCATATGACTATATTGCGTTGGATTATGCTGAAGACATAGCATTTGCTTTTACATCTGGAGAATTGGAGTCTCTGGAATATGAAGCAGCGAAAAATTATGCGAAAGAAAATTTTAGAATATCCTTTTTTTTACAATGAAGACGGCGCATGAGGGAGATTTTTCTTCTGGACGTTTCCAGGGGGGATGTCCTGGTCATCTAAATCGGCGGCTTTAGCGGCGCGGAACAATTCATGAACACCTTTTGCAGCAAATCGCGTTGAAAGGGCTTCAGATTTCCCTGTCTCTCGGCTGCGCCTCGAACGCGAAATCTGAAACAGTCTGCATCTAAGTAAACGCGGCGCGTTCCAAGAGAAACAACAGGACAAACGAGATGGCGGATTTTGAGAATATCACCGGCTGGGAAGATGAGCTGGAAGCGTTTGCGCAAAGCAAAGAAGGGCGGGCCTATTTTCGGGGTGAGACGATGGGGGTGACCGACAAGTTTCCTTTCGATGCCATTCTGGATCTGGCAAGGCTTCTGCTGAAACATGACGAGCTGCGCGAGGCCGTCAGGCAGGAAGTGGAGTTCCGGGCTTTTCTGGAGACGCGTCCGGATTTGAGCGACGATGATGATGAATATTGGGACCTGAATCCGGTGGATGCTGTGGAGACCCGGGGCAAATTTATGAGATGGTATGCGTTTAAGTCAAATATTCCATTTGATTATATGGCGTTGTATTATGCTGAAGACCTAGCGTTTGCTTTTGTGTCCGGAGAATTGGAGTCTCTGGAATATGAAGCAGCGAAAAATTATGCGAAAGAAAATTTTAGGAAAGCCTTTATTTACAGTGAAGACGACGCATGACGAAGATTGTTCTTCTGGACGTTTCCAAGAGTGATGTCCTGGTCATTTAAATCGGCGGCGTCAGCGGGTTGGAACAATTCATGAACACCCTTTAGGGGATGCAACAGGACAAACGACATGGCGGATTTTGAGAATATCACCGGCTGGCGGGACGAGTTGGAAGCGTTTGCGGAAAGCGAAGAAGGGCGGGCCTATTTTCGGGGGGAGACGGAGACCAAAAAGCTTACTTTCGATGCCGTTCTGGATCTGGCAAGGCTTATGTTGAAACATGACGAGCTGCGCGAGGCCGTCAGGCAGGAAGTGGAGTTCCGGGCTTTTCTGGAGACGCGTCCGGATTTGAGCGACGATGATGATGAATATTGGGATCTGAATCCGGTGCAGGCTGCGGAGACCCGGACCAAATTTAGGAGATGGTATGCGTTTAAGTCAAATATTCAAAATGACTATTTGACGTTGGATTATGCTGAAGACCTAGCGTTTGCTTTTACATCTGGAGAATTGGAGTCTCTGGAATATGAAGCAGCGAAAAATTATGCGAAAGAAAATTTTAGAATATCCTTTTTTTTACAATGAAGACGGCGCATGAGGAAAATTCTTCTTCTGGACGTTTCCAAGAGTGATGTCCTGGTCATTTAAGTCAGCGGCGTCAGCGAGTTGGAACAATTCATGAACACCCTTTAGGGGATGCAACAGGACAAACGACATGGCGGATTTTGAGAATATCACCGGCTGGCGGGACGAGTTGGAAGCGTTTGCGGAAAGCGAAGAAGGGGACGCCTATTTTGGAGGTGAGACGGAGACCAAAAAGCTTACTTTCGATGCCGTTCTGGATCTGGCAAGGCTTATGTTGAAACATGACGAGCTGCGCGAGGCCGTCAGGCAGGAAGTGGAGTTCCGGGCTTTTCTGGAGACGCGTCCGGATTTGAGCGACGATGATGATGAATATTGGGATCTGAATCCGGTGGATGCCGCTGATACCCGGACCAAATTTAGGAGATGGTATGCGTTTAAGTCAAATATTCAAAATGACTATTTGACGTTGAACTATGCTGAGGAATTAGCGTTTGCTTTTGTGTCCGGAGAATTGGAGTCTCTGGAATATGAAGCAGCGAGAAATTATGCGAAAGAAAATTTTAGGATATCCTTTTTTTTACAATGAGGACGGCGCATGAGGAAGATTGTTCTTCTGGACGTTTCCAGGGGGGATGTCCTGGTCATTTAAATCGGCGGCGTCAGCTGGTTGGAACATTTCATGAACATCCTTTGCGGCAAATCGCGTTTATAGCGTGTCGCGATTAATCGGGTTTGCCTTTCGCTGCCTGAAATCAGAGATTTCAACGCAAAAGACAAAACGGGTTGAAACCATTTGAACGCGACACGCCCTAAACGGCTTCAGATTTCACTGTCTCTCGGCTGCGCCTCGAACGCGAAATCTGAAACATTCTGACTTCAAGTAAACGCGACGCGCTCGAAGAGAAACAACAGGACAAACGACATGGCGGATTTTTACGATCTCACCGGCTGGCGCGACGAGCTGGAAGCGTTTGCGCAAAGCAAAGAAGGGCGGGCCTATTTTCGGGGTGAGACGGTGGGGAAGACCGACAAGTTTCCTTTCGATGCCATTCTGGATCTGGCAAGGCTTGTGCTGAAATATGACGAGCTGCGCAAGGCTGTCAGGCAGGAAGTGGAATTCCGGGCTTTTCTGGAGACGCGTCCGGATTTGAGCAGTGAAGATGATGAATATTGGGATCTGAAACCGGTGGAGGCTGCGGAGACCCGAAAGAACTTCGTGAGATGGTGCGGGTTCAAGGCGGGGCTGCCATTTAGCTACATTACTTTAGCCTATGGAATGCAACTCGCAACAGATCTGGTGGCTGGAGAGTTAACGTCACTCGATTACGCAGAGGCGAGTGCCTTTTCACGAAAACACTATGGCACGTCTTTCATCTACCGGGAGGAAGGCGCATGACAAAGAAAGTCATCCTTCTGGATGCGGCCAAGATTGATATCCTTGTTAATCAGACAGGGGTTGCCGGCCTGGACGCCGTCCTTCGCCGCGGCGACCTGGTTATGTTTGGCGATGACGCTTTGGAAGAGCTGAGAAAAGGATCTTGGTTTAAGAAGAAACAGAACAGAGATCTTTTTAATGGCTGGCTTGACAAGCAGCGTCGTGCCGGGCGTCTTCTTGAGCCCAAGCCTTTGCAGGAACACGAAAAGGCAAGATACGATCCAAACGACAAACGGTTGACGACAAAGGGGGGGGACGAACTTTGGGATATGAGCGCCCGTAAAGTCATGGCCGAACATCCGGACTATGAGTTCGAGGTGATCTCCAGCGATAAAGACATTTTCGACAACAGGATTCGCGGCAGCGGCAAAAAAATTGTCGACACGCCTTTCACGTTTACCTCGATGAAAAAGCTGATGGGGGAGTTGGCGGTTGACCCCGATTTAAATTTGTCGAAAGAACAATTCGAGAACATAGCTGATTATTGGCGCGGCGATAAATATGGTGATGTGAAGGGTCTCAAACAGGGAACTTTGAGTTTTCCAAGAGATTACGACCATGCGCTTGAATTGAAGCATCAGAATAAAATTCGCAGGGAAACGGAAGCCCTTAAAAAAATAGGCCAAAACAAAAATCCTCTCTCGGAACAGGAACGACGTGCACGAATTGGGCGCAACTGGCGGGCGATCCTCCGGAGTGGAACGTCGACCGCGATGCTTGGGTTGTTGGCCTTGCCTGTCGTGAGTACGACACAGGCAGTGGCGGCTGAAAAAGGTATTTCCTTTGACGAGGCAGCCCAGGAGTTGGGGCTGGCCGGGTTCAGCGAAGACCAGTTGATTGCCCTTGCCGCCGCAGCCGGAGTTGACCTTGCCATTTCCTTCACACCGGTTGGCGTGTTGAAACGGGCCTGGGAAATTCTGGGTAATTTCGATGACCTTGTGACTGTGGCGAAAGTTTACGGTGATGCCTTTCCGCATATTGAAGTCATCCAGCAGATGGCGGCGCTGGCGGATGAGGTGTCCAATTCGGCCGTTTTCAAAGCCTATGTGGATGGCCGGGACGCGCTGACCGGCGCGGTGAGCGATGCCATCAGATGGGCGCTTGGCAACAGCGGCAGTGATGAAGAGGCCGCTCAGGTGATTGGCCAGCTGCGCACCGCCCTTGACGAGACGGATGGCGACATGGAGGCAGCCCTGGCCCGGGGCGCCTCGCAGGCTGAACTTGAGGCACTGCTTTGGCAAAGGGCCGAGCTCAGCGCACCGGCTCCGCTGGTTGCCCCCGGCTTCGCGGCGCCGGATCTGGACGGCGCCTTGGCGCTGCCGGGGGATGTGCCCCTGTCTCAGAAAGAGGTGATGGCTGGGTCACAGGCCATTTTGCCGCCGGGCCTGAGTCAGGGGGAGAGGCTGGTGCCGGATGCCGCATCAGAGGCCGGTTCAGACCCTGGCCAAAAGACGTGGGCAGATGGAAAGGGGGACCGGCTGGCCCGCCAGACCTCCTATGACCGGGTCCGCAAACTGGGGCGCACACCGGAGGAAAAGGCCGAGGCGCTGGACGAATATGAGGCGCTTGTGGAGGAAAATTACCTTCTGACCGAAGATATCCGCATGGCCGAGGAAATCGCCTTTGAGGAACTGCAGCAAAGCTGGCAGCCCTCGGCCTTTGCGGCCGACGACGGCACGGTGATGAAAGGCCCGGTGGAGACCACCTATCCGGACGCGGAAGAGGACGGCCATGGCTATGTGCGCAAGGAGGCGGAAGAGCTGCTGAAAGGCGAGGGCATCCGCGCGCGCAAGTGGTTTGTGGAACCCAATGGCCAGACCGCTGCCGACCGGGCCCAGGGGGTTATGGACGAGACGGGCTACGGCCCGCGCATGACGCTGCTCTATGAGGATGAGACCGGCCGCCGCCACAAGCTGACAGAGGCGTTTCAAGCGGATGTGGGCAGTGCGCGGCAGCGGCGGCACACGGCGCAAGAGCGTGAGGACCGCAAGCTGGCCAAAGCCTACGGCATTGCCTGGCCGGACACCAGCGGCATGACGCCTTTCGAGGCGGCCCGGGCCCGCCTGCAGCATGCAGCGGAATTGCCCGAGCTGCGTGAGCGGGCAAAACAGGCGGCTGATGACGCAAAAAAGACCAGACAGCCGGTGAGGGCAGCGTTGCCCAGACGCAAACCCGTGGCCGGGGCAGACAGGCAGGTGCAGGCCAAGGGCGCCCCTGTGCCGCCCCGGCGGCCTGAACCGGAGAGCGGGGCGGATCTGACAAGCGGCGGCTAGTACCAAGCACGTTTCAACGGATCTGTCTGCCGCAGCCTGATAGCAACCGCACCTCAGATGGGGTCCTGTTAAGTGCGGTTGGCAGGACCTCAGAGCTTTCAACGCAAAAGACAAAACGGTTTGAAAGGGTGGCCTCGCTCCGGAGTGCCGCCCTTTTTCGTCTCGAACAGGAAGGAATGTCACATGGATGAGATCATCATGCGCCGGCTCCGGCATCTCCAGCAGCTGGAAGACAGCCATGCAAAAGACTTTGAAGAGCGGTTCGGCACAGAACAGAGCCGGGATGCACAGCGGCGGGAGGCGGTGTCCAACGCTGTGTCGGCCAGCTGGAACCGCATCTGGCGGGCAACGGCGCGGGCCGCCCACCCCGGCCCGCTGCCCAAGGGCTGGCGCAAGGAGCACTGGAAGACCCTTCAGGCCATGGCGGCTGACTTTGCCGGGGTTGAGGCCCGCAACAAGAGCGAAGCGGTGACGGCGCTGGAAGCCTATGAGGCCGGGCTCTCCGAACCCGGCAGGGACGCGGCCGAGACCGGCCCTGTTTGATGTTTTGAAAAGGCCTGTTTCATGTCCGGAACCGTTCATGCCGCCGTGGAGGTGGCAAATCTTGCGCTGGCGCATCTGAAAGAAGCGCCGATCCGCACCTTTGACTATTCCTCGGTGGCCTCACGCTGGTTCAAGAACCACTATGCGGCGCACCGGGATGCCTATCTGGCCCAGCAGGACTGGGACTTCGCCACCAGCCTTGTGCAGCTGCCCGCAGAGACCGAGCAGCCGCCCTTCCGCTGGACCTACCAATACCGCAAGCCGAGCGACTGCCTGCGGGTTCCCCAGCAAACCGTGGACGGCAAGCCGGATGGGCAGCTTATCCGGCTTGAAGTGGTCGGGCAGAAGATCCTGACGGATCAGACCCCGCCCTTTCCCTTGCGCTATATCCGCCGGGTGACCCGGGAAAGCGAGTTTCCGCCGTTGTTCGTACACGGATTTGCGCTGTTTCTGGCCGCCGCTTGCGCCCATGTGATCACCGGCAAGAACAGCCGGGCCGAAGCTCTGCGCCAGGCGGCCCTGGACGCCCTTGAGAAGGCGGGCGGCTATGACGCTGCCCAGGGCACGGCCCTGCCGATGATTGACCTGGATATCATTACCCAAAGATGAGCTATAACCTGCAAGCGACTTTCAGCCGGGGGGAACTCGACCCGGAACTGATTTATCGCACCGATCTCGAGTTCTTCCGCTCTTCGCTTGCCGAGTGCCGGAACTTCATCACCCTGAAACGCGGCGGCCTCCGGCGCCGGGGGGGCACCCGGTTTCTGGCCGAGGTCAAGGACAGTGCGGCCGGGGCGTGGCTGATCCCGTTCGAATTCGGCAACGGCCAAAATTACATGCTGGAATTCGGGGACTTCTATTTCCGGGTCTTCACCAGCGCGGGGCGGGTTGGCACCGTGGAGGTGGCAACACCCTATGCCCGGTCTGTTCTGCCCGATCTGAAATTCGTCCAGTCAACGGATACCCTGTTTATCGCAGGCGGTGGAGTTGCGCCGCAGGCGTTGACCCGCTCGGGGGAAACAAGCTGGTCAATTGCCCCCATGGCCTTTGAGGACGGCCCGTTTCTGGATGTCAATATCAGCCCATCCAGCCTGAAGCCCTCGGAAACCGGCAATCCGGTGCCGGACATGACATCAAACACGGCGCCAAGCGGCACAGTCAGCGCGTCAAATGGCAGTGGCTCGGCCTGGCAAGTCTTCAACCGCGCGCCGGGCAGGGTCGTGCTGTCGGGCGGGTCCGAAGGCTGGGTCCGCTACCAGTTCCCCGCCGCAGTGGTGATCGACGCCTATATGCTGCAGGCGCCGAATGACAACAGCCAGAATGATGACATGCCCTGGCAATGGAACATTGAAGGGTCCAACGACGGCACCACATGGACCATTCTGGACAGTCAGGACGGGCAGGACACCTGGGCCTCCAATGAGTGGCGGGAATATGCGTTTTTCAACGAAACGGCCTATGTCTACTACCGGCTGAAGTTTACGCAAGGCGGCGGTAAGCTGGGAGACAGTTCGGCAATCGGGCAGCTTGTCTTTCACCAGTCCGGCGCCAGCCAGACGCCTTTTGACCTGACTGCCTCTGTGGTGGACGGGATTAACGGCGGGACCGGGTTCCTTGCCTCTGATGCCGGGCGGCAGATCCGGTTCCGGGGGGGCGACGGGTTCTGGCGCTGGCTGAAGATCACCGAGGTGGTGTCCGCCACCGGGGTCAAGGTTCAGGTCTATGGCCAGACCCTGCCCAACACGGATGCCACGACGATCTGGCGTTTGGGGTCCTGGTCCAAGACAACCGGCTGGCCGCAGACCATTGGCTGGCACAAAAACCGGCTGGCCTTTGCCGGAACCGATACGGAGCCGCAAAAGGTCTGGGAGAGCCAGACAGAGGATTTCAACAATTTTGCTGTGTCCCATGTGCTGCAGGCCTCGGACGCGGTGACAGCGGGCATCTTGTCCGGCCAGGTGAACCGCATTCAGTGGCTGGTGGATGACAATGACCTGATCATTGGCACAACCCGCGCGGTGCGCTCGCTCGGCAAGGCAACGGCCCAGGACCCCTATGGCCCGGAAAATGTGAACCAGACCCCGGAAACCAATTTCGGAGCAAATGGCATTCCGCCGATCAAGGTGGGGTCGGTGCTGCTCTATTTCGGTCCCTATGGCACGGACATGCGGGAAATGGCCTATGATCTGAGTGCAGATGGCCGGATCTCCCAATCGGTGAGTGAAGTGCAGTCGCATCTTTTCCGCAACGGTATGTCGGGCGCCTGCTATCAGCAATATCCGGACAGTATCATCTGGGCCTGGGACACGACCGGGGCCGTGATCGGGTTTACCTATGAGCGCCAGCAGCAGGTCTACGGTATGCACCGCCATGATCTGGGCGGGGCCGTGGAATGTATGGCGGATCTCAGCGGCGGTTCGTCAGACACGGTCTGGATGATTGTCCGGCGGACCATCAACGGCGAGACCCGGCGCTATATCGAAGTCATGCAGAGCCCGTTTCTGAGCGGCCGGATCGAAGAGGCCTGGCATCTGGACAGCGCGGCGCTTTACAGCGGCCCGCCTGCCAACACCGTGTCCGGTCTCGCCCATCTGGAAGGGGAGGCTGTTGTTCTTTACGCCGACGGCACGGACTATCCGGCCGTGGTGTCCGGGGGCTCGGTGAGCCTGCCGAGCGGCCGGACGGCTGCCAGGATCCTGATCGGGCTGGATGCGGCGGCGCGGGCCAAGACCTTGCCCTATCCGGTCAATGCCCAGGACGGGTCCACCATGGGCCGGAAAATGCGGATTGACGATTGCAAGGTGGCCGTCTTTGAAACCGGGTCTTTGCGGGTGGGGTCAGACGAAACTTATCTGGACGAGCTGATCTATTACGAGGCCGGGGACGCTTACGGCGAGCCTGCCCCGCTGCATAGTGGGGCGCTTGGTCAGCCGGTGGAAACCCGCTGGGAGGAAGGCGGCCAGCTTGTTCTGGAAGCCTCCGGCGGCAAGCCCTGCACGATCCTGTCGGTTAATTTTGGACGAGATGTGGAGCCATAAACATGTGTGAACCAGCAACTATCACGCTCATTGCGACCGGGCTTTCAGCGGCTTCCACGACGGTTGGCGGCTTGGTCCGGGCGCAAGGTATTCAGCAGCAGGCGGAAGCCCAGGCGAAGGCAGAGGAGCGGAAGGCGGAGCTCGCGGAAAGACAGAAGGCGGTCAACCAGACCCAAGGCTCGTTTGAGCGGAAACGGACGCTGGAACAATATCAGAAGATCATGGGGTTCAACCGGGCTGCGGGTGCTGAGCGCGGTCTGTCTGAAACCGGGTCGCTGAGCGATGTCGCCGATGACAATGCCTATGAAACCGCCCAGAATATTGAGGCCATCCGATACCGGGTGGAGGGGCAGCGGGACAATCTGACCTTTGAGGCCAATACGGCCCGGGAACGGGCCGCTTCCCAACGCAAGGCGGGGCGCATCGGCGCCTTTGGCGCCATTCTTGGCGGGGCAACCAGTTCTCTGACTACACTGGGCAATACGGCCTACCAGATGGCAGGATAGCACCGTTCGGGCAAGATGAAACCGTTTCAGGTTTCAAACTAGTTCTTCTATTTTTCAAACGGATCGAACATGACGCGATTGCTGAAATTCACTGGCACCTCCCAGCTGCCCGGCGTTGCAACACCGCAAGTCGTGGCAGATACGGCTGTGGGTGCTCAAATCAAAGACCTTGGCGATACCGTTGAGACATCTTTGCAAGACGTCTCCAAACTGGTGGAAACCGGCGCCGCAATTCTCAAGAAAAACAGGCAAGCCAAGGTCAAAGAAGAGAAAGAGGCGAACGCCAATAAACAGGCATCCTTGGCGGAGGATCGTGTCCAAAAACGCATAAAATTCGATGCGGCCCAAAAGGCCGTGCAAGTTGTGCAAGGGGTGCGCACCAGGGCCAGGGCGGCGAAAGATCAGCCAAGGGTTCCTGCTTCCGGTCTGAGCGAAGAGATGCTGCGCTTCATGGCGGACACCAGCCGCAAGATGTCGGCCGGGATGCCGGACGATCAAAAGGCGGTGTTCAACAAGGAACTGGACCGGCGGCAAGATGACCTGCTCTATGATGTCGCGGCGGTGGAGGAGGCTGCAGACCGGGACCATTTTCTGCAAGGGCTGGCCGCCTCCCGGGATCAGGCGGTGGAGGACGTAGAGGCCATTCCGCAGCGGATTGACCGGGCGTTTGCGCATTTTAAGGATCTTGTCGACCAGGTGCCTCTGCCGGGCCGGGTGCGTGATGAGGTGGAGCTTGAAGCCGCCCAGGCCCTGACGGAGACCTGGGTGGCGCGTCAGCCGCTGGAGGTCCAGATCGAGGGTCTTTCTGCGGAGCCGGGCGCAGCATCTGCCCATGGGGACAGTGCAGCGTCTGGCTCAAAGCAGGCTGTTGCCGGGGATGGGGGGCTTTCAGCCCATGAGTTTGCGGCCCGTGCCGGTGTGCTGCCGCCCGAAAGCCGGAACCGTCTTCTGGAGCAGGCCTTGCAGAAAAAGGCCGCAGACAGCATCGCCGAGGCAGAGCGGATCGCTGCACGGATCGATGCAGCCGATGGCCAGTTCCGGTCGGCCGAAATCGATGAAAACCCGAAACTTGGACCAGAGGCAAAACTTCAGCTTTACGATCATTATCGCAGGGATTTGCAAACCCACGCGGACAGTCTTGTGGCGGCCGGTTGGGCTGCGTCCAACGGCCGGGCGGATCCGCTCAAGCAGGAGGACCGGGACCGGGCCGATCTTGCCTTTGCCTATCTGGAAAAAACCGGTTCGGATCCGGCCGCTTTGGCACTCGGCATCGTCCAGCAGAAAGGGGTTCTGCCGGCCGCCTATGCCCGGCGTCTTGCGACGGCCCTGACCAGCCCCAGGGAGGCGGAGATCGCGCAGGCGCTCACCACCGTTTCCGCCCTGGCCAGGTCTGGCGGGCGTGCCATGCTTGGTCTGGAAGAGGAGCAGCCTTTGCGGTCGTTTCACACCAAACAGGAGGTTTTGAAACGCCGGTTCGGTTTGACACCGGACGAGATTGCCAAGCGGTTCGCGCAAGGCAATCAACCGAAACTGCGCAAGGAACGGCAGGTGGCTTTCCGCGACTTTCATGCTCAAAGAACGTCCGGGCGCTCTGCAGAAAACAGGGTGATCGCGCGTTTTGGAACAAGGTCCGCGAGCCTGGACAATTCCTCAAAGGAGAAACCTGCTGGCCGCAAGAGCAAAACGGCCGCAGGGGCTTCTCAAGCGCCTTTTAAACTGTGACGCCCGGCTCGCCGCCTGACCGCAGATGCGGTTCTCAGCGCGGTGAGGGCGATGCAGATCTTCCTCAAACAGGCGCCTTGGCGCTGCAACTTCACAGGAGGGCTCGATGACAATCGCAGCCTTGACGGAAACCCGCGTCCAGATCTCCGGCGACGGGGTGACGGAAACGGTCGCGATCCCGTTTCAATTCATCAATCAGAACGACCTGACCGTGATCCACACGGATGCGCTCGGGGCCGACACTGAATGGACCTATCAGCAATCGCCGGGGAACTGGTCGTTTACTGGCGGCGACTATGGGACGGGAACTCTGCATTTCACTGCAGCCGATTGTGGCAGCGGCGAGCGCCTGACTGTTGTTCTGGTAAGTGCCTATGATCAGCCTCAAACGCTGGAAGGCGGGGAAATCGATCCCGATGTTTTGCAAAGGTCTATGGACCGGACGGCCTTGCAGGTGCAGGCGATTGCCGGAGAGGTTCAGCGGTCCCTGTCCGTTTCTCCCAGCCTTGCCGGAACCCTGCCAAATCTAGAAGTGCCTGACCTGAAGGACGGCGAGGGCTTTATCCGGCAAGGCGACGGCCTCGTGCCTGCCCTGATCGACAGCGCGGCCATCTCCTCGGCCGTTACCGCTTCCGGGCAGGCCCGGGACGTGGCGCAAGATTCGGCTTTGGTTGCGTCCGACGCGGCGGTCTCTGCGGGTCAAGCCCGCGACCAGGCGCAGACGGCCAGAACGGACGCGCAGACGGCGCGGCAGGGGGCTGAAGACGCAAGAGATGAAGCGGTCCAATACGTAGACGACGCACAGCAAGAGCTTGGGCTCGGCCGTATGCCCATCGGAACGGTTCTCTGGGTGGCAGGAACAACCGCCCCGGCAAGCACTCTTGCGTTGGCCGGTCAGACCATCACACGCGCTGCTTATCCGGGTCTTTGGACGTGGGTTAAGGCTTCGGGAAATCTGGCCGCCACTGAAGGTGCGAAAGGTATTGGGGAGTTCGGGCCGGGCGATGGATCTACCACGTTCACCCTGCCGGACCTGCGGGACCAGTTCATCCGGGCCTATGGGGACGCACGTGACGTTGGTTCTTATCAGGACGACGCCCTACAGAACATTACGGCGTCGTTTGGATCCTCGGCAGAGTACAGGACGGGCAACGGCGCATACGACGCTGGGGCAATCTCCACATCTGAGGGGGACGGAAACATTGAGCGAAATGACGGGTCCGCCGCCACTGGTGGAACCCTTGTCGAGTTCGATGCTTCCAACGTCGTGCGCACCGCAGACGAAACCCGCCCAAAGAACGTCGCTTTCCTGCCAGTAATTGTTGCGTACCACGTGGTTATTGATGCGGCTCAGCTACAAGCTTCTGAAGTCCTGAACGATATCAGCAGCAACACGACTGGGGTCGCAGACATAAATACTCGCATGGGCTCATTGGCTATTCTGGAATATCAGCAGCCAAGCGGAACCCACGGGGGTACACCCATTGCGGGCGCATGGACGACCTACCCTCTGAACACAGAGAGATTGGACCCGCAGGGCATCGTCTCACTGGTCGGGAATGATTTTACGCCTACCGTAGACTGTGAGATCCAAGCAGAAGCAGGTCTTTATAGGACTGCTGGCGCTGTCATCCGCGTGTACGACGTTACGGGCAGTTCTGTGCATATCCCCGGCGCTAGCGGTTATTCTCGCGCCGCCGACGGTCCGTATATTCTATACACTGCGCGCGGAATACTTACTGCTGGCATGACGTACCGTATTGAGTACAATATCGACAGCGCGTTTACTACGTACGGTCTTGGCTATGCGAACGGGCACGACACTGAAGTGTTCGGCCGAGTAACCCTGAGGGCGATTTAATGACGAAATATGCTTTGATCCAAGACGGTGTCGTGACCACGATCAGCTTTGAGGCGGATACGGGGTGGCCTGTTGTTTCTGACGATGTGTTCCCAGGAGACACGGATAACGGAGATGGTACGTTTTCGCGGCCAGTTGTGCCGGAGCTGACAGACGAGGAAAAACGAGCGGAGATGCTCCCTTTGACCGCCCGGCAATTCAAGCTCGGGCTGGTTCGGAATAGCATCTCCCTCGCCACGGTAGCGGCTCAGATCGCAGCCATCACCGATGATCTTGAACGACAAGAGGCCGAAATTGAGTGGGAAACGGCCGCTCAATTTGAGCGCCTTAACTCGCTGGTCGTTTCCATCGCCAGCGCCATCGGTCTGACAGACGAGCAGGTGGACACAATGTGGCTTGCGGCCTTGGGATACTAGCCAATCTGAAAACTTGAACTGTCGGTACCGCCCTTGAGGCGGTTTTTTTGTGCCTGAAAGGATGAAACATGGAAACGAGCAAGGGCGGGGTTGCCTTCGTTGAAGCCCATGAGGGCTTTGTATCGCGGGCCTATCTGGACCCGGTGGGGGTGCTGACCATCGGGACCGGCTTCACCAACAGCAGCGGCGTGTTCCGCTCTTTTTGGGGGCGCAAGCTGAAGCCTGGGGACACGATCACCCGGGCCCAGAACAAGAAGATTTTGAAGGCGGCCTTGAAGGAGGAATACGAACCGCCAGTGCGGGCCGGGATGCCGAAGGACGCCAAGCAGCACGAATTTGATGCAGCGGTTTCGGCAACCTTCAATCTCGGGGCGCGCTTCATGGGCTGGAAGGCGGCAAAGCTCTGGAGGGCTGGCAAGCGCCAGGAGGCGGCGGAGCATTGGGCGACCCACTACAACACGGCGGGCGGCCGCAAGTTGCCCGGCCTGGTCCGGCGCCGGAAGGAAGAGGCGCATCTTTTCCTGACCGGCGTCTATACGGGCGAGGGCGAGGGAAAGCAGCGCCATGAGGCGGCAAAGGCCCCCGTCCGGCCGGACCCGGTCGTGACAGAGGCGCAGGAAGCCTTGAAGCGGTTCGGCTTTGATCCGGGCGAAATTGACGGCTGGATGGGCAAGCAGACCAAGGCGGCGGTTCTGGCCTATCAGAAGCAGCACCCGCATCTGACCAATGACGGGATTATCGGGCCCGCCACCCTGGCGCAGCTTCGGCGCGATGGTAAAGCCGTCAAGGACACGTTGCAGAAGGGCGGCGGGCTCTCTGCGGTGTCTGGTGTCATCGCCTCCGTCTCCGGCCTTCCTTGGGGCGCCATTGCCGCGTCCGTGGCCGTTCTGGCTCTGGCTTTCTTCGCCTGGCGCTACCGGGATGTCATCCAGCGCCGCTGGAACGCGCTGACCGGCCGGGAGGTGGCCTGATGTTTGGCAAGATTGCCGCCCTGTTCCTGTCGGGTCCGTTCAACCGGATCTTTGACAGTGTGGACCATGCGGTCAGCAATGAGAGTAAACGGCAGGAAATCAGGGCGAACGCGGTCAACCGCTATGCGGAAGCGGCGGCGGAAGAACGGGCCGACGCCCGGCGCTATCGGGCCTTTTGGTTCATCTGGTGTCTGTTTGCCGGCTCGGTCGGTTTCTGGTTCCTGGCGATCACGCTGGACACGGTTTTCAGTTTCTCGTGGTCGGTGGCCGATTACCCGCCATCGGTCAAATCTTATGTGGACACGATTGTTGCCTCGATCTTCGGGGCCGGTGGGCTGGTGGCAACAGCGCAGGCACTTTCGAGCGCGATCCGGGGGCGGCGGTGACGGAAGATGAAGCAATGGCCGCCCGTGAGGCGGGGCGGGAAGGGGCTAAAGAGGTCCTGAAAATGATCGGGTTTGATCCCGATAACCCGCGAGAAACGCAGGAAGACATGATTTTCTTGCGGGACTGGCGCAAGGGAACCTCCGCCATGAAGGGCCGTCTTTTTGGCGCGGTCTTCGCGGTAGCGATCCCCGCCGCTCTCCTGGCCGTATGGGTCGGGTTCAAGGAATTTCTGAAAGGGCAGTAACAATGCCTCCATTCACTTGGCCGCTCATTTGGGCGGCTATTTTTATGTCAGCTACCGAAGGGACAATAAAATGGCAGCACAGCTTGAAGTGACTTTCGCGCCGGTCGGCGGCCGAGCCGCGTTCGGCTCAGAGATGCCCGCGCCCGATGGCGCCGCATCTGCATCCGAAACGCTCGACACAGCCAGCACCGCCAGCACCATTTCGGCGGGAATTATGGATTTTGCGCGGGTCGTAAATTCAGGGGACGCGGATCTTTATGTGGCGTTTGGCGCTTCTCCAAACCCCTCCCAGGCGCCGCGCTGGTTCCTGGCGCAGGGGCAAGCACTCGATGTTGGTTTGCGCGAAGGCGACAAGGTCGCGTTTATCTCGAAATAAAGGGTCAAATCTATGCGGTGTAGCATTCAACTTGGGTTTTCAAACCGCGAGCCCGGAGGACCCTCAGCGCCCTCGAACGTTATATTCTCGGACTTTTTCACGGCGGACACGTCAGCCAACTACACCGGAACCAAGGGCGGTACTCTGACATATGACACCGTCAACACACAGTTGGACTATGTGTTTGCCGATGAGTATGACGGCGTGGCAACCGCCCTGTTTTCAGTGAGGCCGTCCTCGACCGTGACGGTGTCGGTCACGGCCAGCAACAATGATACGGGGGTTCAGATGGAATTTACCTGCGGAACATCTGTTGACACAGCTGCGGATATCTTTAGCACCTCCAGCCGTGTGGGTGCATCTGGAACCATGACTGGCTCTTTCGAAATTCCGGCTGACGTCACTGAGATGCTGGTTCGGCCTCGGGCACGCGGCGGGGATCCAGGGGATACGTTCTCGCTGGACGCGATTGAGGTGATCGTCTCCAGTTAACGGCGCCTGACTGCAAAAATAGCCGACCTTTCCCGCCAGCCAGCCGCGACCTAAGAGAGCTTAACTCACCCAGCCGTACGTTGTCATGATAGCTTCTGTGTTGCCGTCATCTTCCCAATCTTCGAACGCGACACCTTGGGCGCAGAGCGTATCAAACTGTTCTTGAGTGACCCGTGCAACAAGCATCACGTCTTCCCCAGCTGGAATCGCTCTTAATTCAAGTTTACCTAGATCGTTTGCGTGCTCCCCTGAAAGTTCCGCGTTTTTAAGTTAACACATTACTCGTTACATGCTTGGGAATGATGTGATCGTTGCCAGGCCATAGCTTGATCCGGGTGACACCCGCTGTAGATACGCGAGCCCACATAGTCCGGTTTATGTATGTCCTGCGGTTCAGAAACGGAACAGCTGCCGAGGAGTGCCAAAAATTCGGTGCAAGGCACAAAGAAACAAATCTTCTTTTCAATCCTGGTCTTTTGGCGCTTGTTGGATCCGGAAGGCGTGTCTGTGCCAAAACGGTAAGGTTTCTGGAGCTTTTTGCCGCAATGCAGGGCCGGTTCAGGCCCCAATTTGACGCAGATACTTTATTCGAGACCTTCCGGAAAATGTTTCAGATTTCAAGCTTTTTTGGCGGAAACCGTGTTTGCCTCCGAGCTTTTTGGTTACGTGGCTTGGTGGACCAAAGGCATGTTTTGTTGGGCGTTTGCTGGTCTGGAATTTTCTCTTTTTCGTGTTTTGAACCGTTTAAAGGTCAACAGACTGTTCACCTATTCGGTGCTAGTTGGCCTTTTTGGCGATCACTATCTTTCAAATATGAACAAAGGCGGTGAATGACACCGCAAACTGGAGATGGTGATGACCAAAGCAGTGAAACACATTCTTCAAATTGACGCTTCTGCGCGAAAAACAGCCTCAGTGACGCGGGAATTGACGGAGACTTTGGTGACCAGGCTTGTGGCCCAGACACCGGATCTCACGGTGGTCAAGCGGGATGTCTCTGAGGGCCTCCCGTTTCTCGATGAGGCTTGGGTGGGGGCGAATGTCACAGACCCTGCCGACAGAAGCGAAGCTCAACGGTCCATACTTGCCCTGTCCGATACTCTGGTCAGTGAACTGAAGTCTGCCGATGTGATTGTGATTGGTACTCCGATCTACAATTTTTCAGTGCCCGCAGCTCTCAAAGCCTGGATCGATCAGATCGCCCGTGCACGTGAAACCTTCAAATATACGGAAACAGGGCCAGTCGGCTTGCTGGAAGGCAAAAAAGCCTATGTCTTTGTGGCTTCTGGAGGTACGAAAGTGGGCTCCGACGTTGACTTTGCCGCAACTTATCTGAAACACGTTCTTGGTTTCATAGGAATTGAGGATGTGACGATCGTCGCAGCTGATCAATTGATGCTTGATCCGTCCAGCAAAGAAGAGGCGATGGCGAAGGTTCTCTCTCTCGCCGCTTAACAGCCAGCTGCCGGGACATCGGCAATTTGAATTTGGTCCTAAGTATCTTGGTAAAACCAAGAGCCTAAATTGCAACTAAAAAGTGTGATTTTGGCTTCGGCATTTCAAGTTCTTTTGACGGCTTGGTAAGCCGTCAAAAGCTAACCTAAAGCTCAGCCAGATTGCTCTCATTCAAGCGCAGCTCAGTTTCTCTTTTGCGGCACCTTCTGGTGCAGAGGCTGTGATGTTTGGAACTGAATTTCTCTTTTTTCGTGGAGCAATTGAAAGCACTTTCTAGTGCTTTCAATTTACTCGCTTTTTTGTGACCTCAAATCAACCCGACCACAATTGCAGCCAAAAAAGCGAAAGCTGCAAAGAAGGCAATCCTGTTCAGGTTCCGCGCAAGGGTCATCTGTACACTCCCGAATTACCTTTGATTAGACGCATGATCTTAGGCCAGAGAAGCCGTGATGCGAAGGAAAAAAGTTATTGCATTGCAGCGAAAGAGATGCATCTACGGGTTGAGCGGTTTTTAAGTCCCCGTTAAGGTCTTGATCATCAACATTAACTGTTGCATCTCTTCCGAGCGGAGTTTTTTTGCGCTGGTAAGCTGTTTTCTGCGGTTTCTGTCCTCTGGAGGGCCCTGAAATGGAGCTTCTGGAGCTGAAGTGCGGAGCTGGATTGCCAGCAAAAACGGCAAAAAGCTCCAGTAGCGTAAAATTAAGGAGCGCCCGCTAATATGAGGCCTGTCGCGGGGGCGCAGCGGAACGGCAATGATTAGTCTTATCAAACTGGCAGAACTGGCTCGGGATACCAGTGCAACTGGCCGGAGAAGCCTGGTCAACATGCTGACGGATCTTTTCGTCGGTGCCGGTGATGATCGCGACGAGCAAATCAGCCTGCTGTTTGGTGACATCGTTCTCAAGGTGCTTGGGCAGCTTGAGGAGGAAACGCGCATGATCCTGGCCAAACGGATGTCGGCCGAAGCGAGTGCGCCTCACGATCTGATGGTGCATCTGGCGCAGGACACATTTTCTGTAGCCGAGCCGGTTCTTGAGAACTCACCGGCGCTCAATTCGGATGATCTGGTTTCCATTGCTTCATCTGCGTCGATGGATCATCTCGGGGCGATTGCTGGCCGGGCAACCGTCGATCAATCGGTTACAACCGTTCTTGTCGACCGCGGTGACAGCAATGTTCTGACCAAGGTTGCCGGGAACGAAGGCGCAGAATTTGCAGATGCCTCCTTTTTGAAGCTGGTGGAGAAAGCACGTGCCAATGAAGCCATCCAGTCGGCGCTGGTCAACAGGACGGACCTACCGGAAGAAGCGGCACATGCCCTGTTGCCGTTTCTCACGGAGGCGTTGAAGGAGCGGATTTCCTCCTTGGGTGCGGACAACACGCTGGTGCAATTGCTTGCCGAACGTGCGGCAACAGAAGTTGCGGCGCGCACGCAAAAGCTTGACAAGGCGCGGGATGAGTCGAATGCCTTGATCAAAGATGTTGTGGCTAAAAAGACCACCATTGATGAGGCAATAAAGCAGTTTGCACGTGCCGACAGAACAGCGGAACTGGGCATGCTGCTGGCTAAGGTGAGCGATCTGCCGCCAGCTGCCGTTTCTCAGCTGCTTTTCAGCGCGAGCGACAAACCTCTGATCATTCTGTGCAAGGCCAACGGGGTAACCTCTGACGCCTACAAGGACATTTTGACCATGCGGGCGCGCCGGTTGCGTCTTGGTGGCAGCGGGTTGAACGCTGCTATTCAGCGGTATTCTGTCTTGAGTGAAGAGGGAGCCCGCAGGTCCTTGGACACTTTGAAAACATCAGGGGCCAGCTTCGGCCTGAAAACGGGGGAAGATCCCGTCTGTGAAGAGGCCGACTCAGCGCGCAAGGACATCCCTTTCGCTTCCAGCCGCTAGGGCGGAGCCCTAGCCAGAAGTTTTTTGCAAGGTGGCAGTCATGGCCGCTGCGGAAATCAGAAAGCCTCCCCCGGCCTTGTTGATCCAGCGGAGCAGAGAGGGGTTCGACAATTTTGTGCCAACTGCAGCTGCTGCCAGTGCGTAAAGGGTCGCATTGAAGACGGCGAGAAGCACAAAAGTGGCTCCCAGAAGCGTGAGCTGTGGCACGACTGCTGCCTTTTGGGCAATGAAGTGCGGCAGAAAAGCCATGAAAAAGATGATGCCTTTCGGGTTCAAGGACGTGACCATATAGGCACGCCAGAACATCTTGCCTGCGGAAACGGCTTTCATCTGCTGCCCCCCAAAAACGGCAGGCTGGCTGCGCCACATTTTGATACCAAGCCAGACAAGATAGCCTGCCCCCACCCATTTCAGGATTGAAAAGGCAGTCGCAGAGGCCGCGAGGATTGCGCCAAGACCCAGAAGCGACGCCGTTGCCGCCGTCGCATCCCCCAGCCCCACTCCCAGAACCACAGGAAAGGCAGACCGGCTTCCTTGGGTCAAGGCGTAGCTCACCACCAGCATGATGGTTGGCCCGGGAATGGCCAGAACGACAAGGGTGGCGGCGATATAGGCTGAATAGAGATCAAGGGTCATGGAAGGCTCGACAAGGGATCTGACTTCAGGAATTGTGAGACCCAGTCAGGCACAATCCGGACCTGGCCGCAAGAGGGTGAATGATCATGCTGAGGATGTGCGTGACCGGGGGACTTCTCTGGTCTTGCGGTATGGCCTGTATGACCCTTGCCTTGGCTGCCGACGCGGTTCCGGCCCCGCGGCCGCTTTTGGCTCCAGGCAAGGCGCCCTTTCTGGAAGGTGTTGATGCGCCTCAGCCAAAGCCGTCCTGGTCTCCCCGTTCCCCTTCAGCGAAGCCCCGACCATCCGGTGTCCAGACAGAGGCCGTGGCGGCAAAGTCCTCGTCATGTGATTTATCCGGCGTTCTTTTTACCGCTGTTCCGGCTATTCACGGTGAGACATCTGGGGATTTGGGGTGTGGTATTGAGCAGCCAGTTGCCATTTCAGGCGTGCAACAGGGCACGTTGACCATTGCGTTTCCCCGTAAGGTGACGGTCTCCTGCAAGTTTGCCAAGGTTCTGACAGCCTGGCTGAAAGAGGAGGTGGCGCCAGTTGTGCGTGCTCGGCTTCAGCTGGACCTCAAAGGAATCCGCTCGGGACCTGGCTATCAGTGCCGCCGCCGCAACAACCGGCTGGAGGGCAAATTGTCCGAGCATGCGCTGGGCATGGCCGTTGATATTGGCGGTTTTGCGCTGAGCGACGGAACGTATATTTCCGTTGAAAAGGACTGGGGAACGAGCTCCGCAAAGGGACGGTTTCTGGATCATATCCGAAAAAGTGCCTGCAAGCGTTTCACGACTGTGCTCAGTCCGGAGGGCGATGCGTTTCACAAATCACATTTGCATCTGGATATTGGCTGTCACGGAAAAACTTGTACGTATCTGATCTGCCAGTGACGAAGATGGGGCGCAGGAAGTGCAAAAAACCGGCAACGGGCCGAAGCCAGTTGGGCTGGCAGGGGCCTGTTGCCGGAAGGTGCGGGGCGTCCTTGGATGGTTATTGGCAGAAACGTTGCACGCCCCGATACGTGGTGTAGGTACCGGTGGAGGGGTTGAAGGACCGGTATTTGGAGGTACAGTACTGATACCAGGCCGGGCTCCATGGCTGATAGCCAACCGGCCCTGCAACCGGCGCCGGGGCCGGCGGATAGTAGTTGGTGCGGGGCGGCGCGGTATAGGACGGCCTTTGGGTCGCCCCCAGAAGAATTGCCCCAGCTGCAAGTCCAATCACGCCAGCAGCAACGGCTGCACCGACATTGTCATTGTTTCTGTGACGCTTGTGCCGGTGATGATGATGGTGCTGGTGGTTATGATAGTGATTGTTATGACCACGCCAGCCATCTCTGGGACCAGCCTGGGCAGCGGAAAATGCCGGTACAACGAGCGCGCCGGAAAGGGCAATGGCAATAAGGCGTTTGCTCAAAGGGGTCATATCTGATGTCTCCAAATACCTGCGCCTTAATCGTCCGGCGCCGTGTCTGATGATGAGACATTGACATTTGTGCCCTGAACCGGTTCTGAGATTGCTGTTCATCTTGCGTTCAGATTCCGGCTGTGGTCAGTCTTCATTTGGGAGACCTTACCGGACGCAGGAAATTGGCAGGAGATGCGCGTGACACCGCCGGACACACCCTCAAATGAAACCGATCAAGAGCCAAGGCAAGTTCTCCTTCCCACGGATGACCAGGCGAGGCGCATGGCCAGAGGCCTGATCCGGACTGCCCGGTTCGGTGCTTTGGCAGCTCTGGAACCAGAAACCGGCCATCCGCTGGCGAGCCGGGTGGCGACGGCGACGGATCTTGATGGAACACCGGTCATCCTGACCAGCGCCTTGTCGGGGCACACGGCTGCCATCCGCCAGACACCATCCTGCTCGCTCCTGGTCGGGGAGCCGGGTAAGGGAGACCCTCTGGCGCATCCCAGAACCACGTTGTTTTGTCAGGCCCGGCCGGTCGACCGGAACAGTGAGGCGCATCAGCGCTTGCGGCAACGCTATTTGCTGCGCCACCCGAAAGCCGGCCTCTATGTGGACTTTGGCGATTTCTCGTTTTTCCGGCTTGACCTGGAACGGGCCAGCCTGAATGGCGGCTTTGGCAAGGCGTTCGAGCTGTCCCGGGAGGATCTTCTGAGCCCATTAAAGGATGCGGATGGCTGGCAGGCCATGGAAGGGGGCGCTGTGGCCCATATGAACGAGGGCCATAAGGATGCTGTCCAGCTCTATGCCGAGGTGTTGTGCAAGGCGGAGGCGGCGGATTGGACTCTTTCAGGTCTTGATCCGGAAGGGCTTGATCTGGTGGCCGGAGACCGGGTTGAACGCCTTTGGTTCGAGGCGCCGCTGGAAACGCCGCAGGATGTCAGGCCCCTTCTGGTAACCTTGGCCAAACAGGCCAGGCAGGCGAATGGCGCCTAGAGGAGGGCGTGCCGCGTTCCAATAGAGTCAAACGGGTTTGTCTTTGCGTTAAGATCTTTGATTTCAGGCAGTGACAGGCAAACCCGATGAAATACGGCTTGCTTAAGGTGCTTGTGAAAGCGCTTGTTTCCGGCTAAAAACCAGCGTCTTCTTCCATCAGGATGTTGTGTTTTGCCTACGCTTTAACCGGTCTTCGATCCCGCCCTGCATTTTCAAGAATGCGTGTTTGATGTGTTCGTCATTGGCGGATCGGGACCGGTTTGGCCGGCCCTTGCCATCTTTTTCCAGAACCGATACGCCGGATCAGCCGCAGCCTGTTTGCGTGCAAGCTCCCTGTTGAAGCGTTACCGGCCGCCAGACCGCACACCACAGGCATAAGTTGCCTTGGCGTCCCGACCTTCCGTTGACGGACTTCTCCTTTCAGGAAGACCAACGGAATGTCGTCTTTATCTTGTATTGAATGGACCCTATCAGCTGCCAGCCTGCCTTTGCTCGAACGCCACTGCGCGCGCTGTGGCTGTCCGAAACCTTTTGAAACAAGCGGAAAGTTCCGCGTGAATGCAAATGGCAGCCGTCTAGATGCCTGGTTGATTTACAGATGCATCGAGTGCGGAGCCCGCTGGAACCGGCCGGTTCTTGAAAGGCGCTCTGTGCATTCTGTCCCTAGTTCCGTGCTGTTTGCCTTGCAGGCGAACGATCCGGTGATGGCCCGAACATGTGCCCTTGCAGCCAGCCCCCATGCAGATGTGTCCATAAGGCAGGCCGCTGCCGCATTCACGCTCACACGGCGAGCCGTCCCGGCCAAAGCTGGTGCGCCTGTGGGGTTGACGATCTGGAACCCGGATAAATGTCGGGTCCGCCTCGACAGGGTCCTGGCAGAGGGGCTGAATATGTCACGCGCTACGGTCCTGGCGCTTTTGGACAGCGGGTCTCTGCGGTTGACCGGGGAAGGGTGTAGGGCGTTCCGAAAAATTGTTCGGCATGGTGTGAGGTTTGAGATCAGCCCGGCTGCTCCGGTGTGGCAATCTGATCTTTATGCCCGTCTTCTGGGGGCGCCGTGAAACAAGGAGAGCCAAGATACGCCATTGCGCCCGATGCTTGAATTCTGCGCGCTATGCTGCGCGCAGATGGCCGAGAAAATCTGAGAGGCCGTTCTTGATAGAACTGATCTGGGTGGAGACGTCTTCAACCCGTCCAACCACGTCCTTGACCTTGTCTCCTGAGGCGTGGGCCGCCTGATTGACCCTGGTAATGTTGTGCGCAATTTCAGCGCTGCCTTGGGCAACGTCGCTGGCGTTTTTGGCAATCTCCGAGGTGACCGCATTTTGCTCTTCAATGGCCGAGGCAATGCCGGAGACCTGTTCGCGGATATCCTGCATGGACTTGACCACTTTGGAAATGGCATCGGAACAGGTCGAAGCACCTGACTGAACGCCGCTCAGCTGTGTGCCGATCTGATCCGTTGCCTTGCCCGTCTGATTGGCAAGAGCTTTCACTTCCGAGGCCACCACCGCAAAGCCCTTGCCGGCCTCGCCAGCACGAGCGGCTTCAATTGTTGCGTTGAGCGCCAGCAAATTGGTCTGGTCGGCAATATCGCTGATGAGTTTCAGGACATCCGTGATTTCTTCCGCCGCATCCGACAAGCTTCCGACTGTCACGCTTGAAGTTTCTGCCTGCTGACTGGTGTGAGTGGTTGAACCATTGGCCAGCGTGATCTGGCGGCTGATTTCCTGAATGGAGCTGGCCAATTCCTCCGAGGCGGAGGCGACAGATTGGACGGACGCGGTCGACTGTTCCGCCGCAGCGGCCACGGTGTTGGACCGCTCCAGTGTTTCGTTGCTGTTTTGCGCCAGAAGGTGAGCGCCGTTCGACAGGTCCTCAAGCGCTTCCACGACCATCTCGCAGCTGGCCATCAGCTTGCCTTCCAGCTCATCTGCCAGCCGCAGGCGGGCTTCGCGCTGGGCGGCTTCCGTCTGGAGTTCCTCTTCCCGGGCCTGTTCTTGAAGCCGCTGCATTTCAATCAGGTTCTCCCGGAATGTTTCAAAAGCACTTGCCACCTGACCGATTTCGTCGCCGGACCGGACCGTCACCTGAACGTTCGTGTTGCCTTTCGCCAGTTCAAGAAGCCCGCCGGAAACTTCATTCAAGGGTTTTGAAATGAGGTAGCGGGCAAACAGAACCGAGCCGAAACTGCACAGCACCAGAGTGCCGAGAGAAATCACGATGATCTGCTGTAAAGCCTGCTTCTCATGGGCCTCCGCAGCGCGTGCTGCAGCCAGTGTGAAGCTTTCGATTTCTCCCAGCAGGGCCACCAGTTCCTGATCAATACGCTGCTGTTCCTCTTCCAGAGTGCTGAGCAAGCCTACTGCTGTTTCTAGATCGTTGCGGGTGATCTGCAACATGATGTCGTCCAGGTGACCCTTGTAGACCTGATATTCCTGGTCGATCCGTTTCAGTTGGCTGAGGGCGGAGCTGAATTCCTTGCGCTCCGCCTCGGAGTTTGATTTCTTCAAGGCGTCGGCTGCCAGCGTTTCAGCTTTCAGGATTTCTTCCCGCACCTGTGTTTCAAGATTGCGCAACTGGTCCTGCAGGGCGGCAAGGTCTGCTTTTTCGTGTTCTGCACGCAGGCCCGCGACCCGCATCATGCGCTCCACCACTGCCGCCTGCTCCAGTTGATGGTTTGTCACGTGGCTGATGGCCTCGGTGAGCGGAATATCCTTTTTCGCAATATTCTCAAGCTCTTTTCCGATAAGGTTCATCTGTATTATTGCCACGCTGGCAACAATGACGAGGCCGATGCAGAGAAAAGAAACCAGAGACAGAATTTTCGCCGCTACTGATTTCGAGATTGGATTGGATCTTTGCCCCATAAGCGTGCTTGCCCCGTCCTGGGTTGAAAAAAACGCTACGTAATTGAGTGCAAATTCTGTAACTGATGGTTGAAAAATCAGTTAACCTTCAATCCCGAATTTCTGTCTCGCTGCTTTTTCTTGTTCCGCACACAAAAACGGGCGTGGCCCAGGAGGAACCTCGCAACCTATATGCCTGCGAATGCTGCCCGAAGGGCTATGGATTGCAATAGGGAAGATATTTCCAAAGGCCAGCACAAACGACCTGCTGCGTGAATCTTTCTGGTTGTTCGGTCTCAGCATCACCGTTCAAAGCTTTGAGATAGTTGGAAAAGTCGTAGCTGACGTAGCTTTCCTGCCTGGCTTCCTTCGCTGTTCTCAAATAGGTTTTCACGAGATCTCTTGGAACGGAGCGCTGCTTGATATCGAGCCGCCATTTATATTCGATCGACCTATCGGTAACAGGTGAGGTGCGATGGTAGGAAAAGACTTCATTTTCAATAGCAATGTCTTCTTCAGACCGGAAGCCGAGCAAGGGCTCTGTGACCTTGATTGTATGTTCATAGGTTTTGGGCGATTCTAGCCTGATGGGGGATCTCCGGTCGAAACCGGATGGGGTCGGCAGGGAGTTATAGAGACTTGAGGCCCGCATTACGAAATCCTCTGCCGTTTCCGGTTGCGAGAAGTCTTCTATGCTCAGCCTGTAGTTTTCAAAGACCGTGAACTCGTTGGTTTCTTTGTTGTCGACGATTTTCAAGCGGTCGGCGCGTTCCAGGCCGGGGTAGCGCTTTTCGTAATAGGTTGCATATCTTCGGCTCATTTCCCGTTTGCCAACGCGGCTGAACTGGCGGCGCATATAATCGGCCTCACTGTCGCGAAAGATGGACGTGATTTGGAAGCGGACGGGATCTTCAGGCTTGTCCGGAAGCCAATAGCTCTCGGTAACGGTACTGGCGGTTCTTGTCGGTCTTTTGGGATCAATGGGTTGAAGGCCGTCCAGATCTTTGTCGAGCACCAGCGCATAGCCATAGTCCGGCTGAACAATGGAATTGCCCGAACCGCCACTTTGGGTCCAGGTAGGATCCAGCCAGAACACGTCCTTGCCGATTTCAGCACGCACGATTGCATGGTTGAAGCGGTAAGGCGAGGCCAGACGGTCTGGAAGACCGTATCCAGTGCTTGTATGGGCGAGGGCAACGGCCGCCTTGATGCCCATCACCCGCAGGACGGCGGTCAACAGCAACGACTTGTCCTTGCAGTCGCCAAATCCGCGCTCAACCACGAGGCTTGGCTGACGCGGCACAAAGCCGCCATAGCCGACGGCATTGCTCATATATCTGATATCGTTTTGCACAAACTGAAGCGCCTTGCTCATGCGCTCAGCAGGAGATGCGGCTGTTTTAAGGATGTTGGCGATTTCGCTTTGGTACCTGTCCGGTAGCCCCGCTTCTGGCTGGTAATAGCCGGCCACTTCGTCCCGAACGGCGTTCCAGTCCTCCCATCCCGAGACTTCCAGATAGCCCCAGAGCGGGAACTCGCGCGGGCGGTCGTCTTCCCCCGGAACCGCATCTGACCGGTCCAGTTGCCAGACATAGTTGTCGGAGCCATCCTTCGTTTCGACTTCGGGCGCAAGGTCGATGCCGTGCGTGGCCTGCTGAAAGTCCGTTCCGGCTGGAACGCGCAGCTTGATCCTTTTGAGCCCCACCGGAATGGAAAATTTCAGTCCGTTGGAGAAGCCGAGCGCTGTTTTGAACAGCGGACGGACCTCCGACAGGGTGTAGGCGATTTCGATACGGTCTCCGATCTGAACCCCTTCGATGTCGTCATGTGCGGTCAGCCAGCCATCTATGATTCCCTCTTCGAGATCTTCTTCTCGCCGCAGCACTTCCGGGGCCAGAGTGTCCAGAATATCAATCTCTATTCCGTTGCGAAGGATCCGGGCGCGATGCAGGGCCAGGTCCTCAACCTCCGGATTGAACTCAATGTCGAGCGTGGCCGCATATTCAAGGCCTTCCCGGTTGAGGACTTCAAGCACATAGCGGACATACATGGTTTGGATCTGTCCGTCCCAGTTCCACTGGGTGTCATCCAGGATCCATGCGACACCATTTTGATGTTCGTCGCTGAAAGTTGCATCCAGTCCGCGAATGTCAGCGTCTTCGACCCAGGTTGGGGCCGCAGACTTCGTGACCTGGCTGGCTTTGGCGAGCGGATGAAAGAAAGCGCCCACGAGGATCGTGAGGCAGACGATGCCGAGACGTCTGGAAAAGTTTGCAGTCATATGTGTCTTGAAACCGGTTGCTGTAGGAGTGTCATAAGGAAAATTGCTGAGGAGCAGTTCACCCTCTTCTTCTCCGGTAATCAAGTTCGACCCCGGAATTTTTCCTGTCCCGGAAGACCATAAGGTCATTGGAAAAAAAAGCCGCGCAGAGCGCGGCTTTCTAAATTGTTTGCTGTTGAGAGGTTGCTGGCTGTCAGGGACGGCCCCAGCCACCGGCTGTCGGGGTGATGACCGTAACGGCTTCGCCCGGTTCCAGAACCGTTTGATCGCAGCCTTCCAGTGTCTCGCTTGTGCCGTTAAGGCGCCGGACTTCCGTCCGGCCAAGCTCGCCATCGCTGCCCCCGTCAAGACCTTTCGGGTGCAGGGTCCGGTGAGAGCCGAGAATGGCGCAGTCCATTTGTTCCAGAAAACGCAACGTTCGCTTTGTGCCGTCACCTGCAAACCATTTGCCCTTGCCGCCGGAGCCTTTGCGGATATGGAAATCCTCCAGCAGCACCGGGAAGCGGAATTCCAGAACTTCCGGATCTGTCAGGCGGGAATTGGTCATATGGGTGTGAACCCCATCCGTCCCGTTGAACCCCGGCCCGGCCGGGGAGCCGGAGCAGATGGTCTCGTAGTACTGGTAGGTATCGTTGCCGAAGGTCAGATTGTTCATCGTGCCCTGAGCGTTGGCCATGGCGCCCAGCGCCGCAAAAACCGCATTGGTGACATGCTGGGAGGTTTCCACATTGCCTGCGACCACGGCCGCCGGATAGGACGGGCGCAGCATGCAGTCATCCGGAATGAGGATCCGGATCGGCTTGAGACATCCCGCATTCATGGGGATATCGCCATCCACCATCACCCGGAAGCAGTAAAGGATGGCGGCGCGTGTGACCGGTTCGGGCGCATTGAAATTGTTGGGTTTCACGGGTGATGTGCCGGTGAAATCAACGGTTGCTTCCCGTTTGTCCCGGTCAACCGTGATCTTCACCTTGATCACGGAGCCCTGGTCGGTTGGATATTCGTAATCTGACTCCTTGAGCGCCTCGATCACGCGCCGGACGCTTTCTTCCGCATTGTCCTGAACGTGCCCCATATAGGCCTGCACCACATCCAGCCCGAAATGCGCCACCATCTTGCGCAGTTCCTGAATGCCCTTTTCATTGGCCGCGATCTGAGCGGACAGGTCCGCCACATTCTGATGGGGGTTTCGGGCCGGGTAAGGGTGATTGGTCAGGAGCTCAATCAGCTCCTGTTCGCAGAACCGGCCTTGATCAACAATCTTGAAATTGTCGAACAGAACCCCTTCCTCATCGACATTTGTCGCGCGCGGGGTCATGGAGCCCGGCGCGGAGCCGCCCACATCCGCATGGTGGCCGCGCGAGGCGGACCAGAACAGGATCTTATCGCCCGCATCGTCAAAGACGGGGGAGACGACAGTGATGTCCGGCAGATGGGTGCCGCCATTATAAGGGGCATTCAGGGCAAACACGTCGCCTGGCCTGATTTTGCCCTTGTTCAGCTTGATGACCGTTTCCACTGACCGGTCCATGGAGCCCAGATGCACCGGCATATGCGGCGCATTGGCGACCAGCGCCCCGTTCGCATCAAACACGGCGCAGGAGAAATCCAAGCGTTCCTTGATATTGACCGAATAGGCGGTGTTTTGCAGCGTCACGCCCATCTGTTCTGCAATCGACATGAAAAGATTGTTGAAGACTTCCAGCATGACCGGATCGGCGTGGGTGCCAACCGCTCCGGCATGTTTCAGCTCGACAATCCGGTTCAGGATGACGTGATCCTTGGTGTTGATCTCGGCCTGCCAGCCCTCTTCAACCGCAATGGTGGCATGGGATTCAATGATGACTGCCGGGCCGGTGACCCGCATGCCGGGTTTCAGGGCATCGCGTTTGTAGATTTTCGCGTCATGCCAGATCCCTTCTGAATACATGCGCGTCAGCGTCTCAGCAGAGGCCGTGTCCTGGAACAGGGTCTGGTCAGGCTCCACCAGGCCGGCGCCACCGCCTGCTGTTTCCACCTCCAGAGCTTCCACAACAATCGGCTTGTTGTCATAGGCAAAGCCGAACTGTTTCTTATGGGCGTCCTCAAAGGCCGCGCGCATATCCTGAATGCCTGCAAGCGGCACGGGCAGGGGGGTGTCCGTTCCGTCGTAGCGCAGATGCGCCATGGCAACCGTGCGCCGGGCGCTTTCCGGAATTGCCTGCCGTTCAAGTTCCGCTTCGGTCTGGGACGCCAGCTGGTCCTTCAGGGCATGCAGGTCCGGCAAAAGGCCGTCAGTCAGCGTCTTGACCACGGCCTGCTGCCGTCCGGCCCGGATGTCGGCCAGTCCCATGCCATAGGCGGACAGGATGCCGGAGAACGGATGGAGGATGACGGTTTTCATGCCCAGGCTGTCCGCCACGCGGCAGCCGGTCTGGCCGCCTGCGCCGCCAAAGCAGGTCAGGGCATATTCGGTGACGTCATAGCCCCGCTGCACGGAGATCTTCTTGATGGCATTGGCCATGTTCTCCACGGCAATCTTCAAGAACCCGTCCGCAACCTCCTCCGGTGACCGGCCATCGCCGATCTCTGCGGCCAGATCGGCGAATTTGCGGCGGACCACGTCGCCATCCAGCGGCTGATCCTGATTGGGGCCGAAGATTTTCGGGAAGAATTCGGGCGCCAGCTTGCCCGTCATCAGGTTTGCGTCGGTGACGGTAAGGGGGCCGCCCCTGCGGTAGCAGGCTGGGCCCGGATTGGCGCCGGCGGAATCGGGACCAGCCTGGAAACGCCCGTCCTTATAGTGAAGAATCGAGCCCCCCCCTGCGGCAACCGTGTGGATCATCATCATGGGCGCGCGCATGCGCACCCCGGCGACCTCGGTTTCAAAGGCGCGTTCATAGTCGCCGTCAAAATGGCAGACATCGGTGGACGTGCCGCCCATGTCAAAGCCAATGATCTTGTCAAATCCGGCCATGCGCGAGGTTTCCACGGCACCGACCACGCCGCCGGCAGGGCCGGACAGGATGGCGTCCTTGCCCTGGAACAGATCCGCTGCGGTCAGCCCGCCCGAAGATTGCATGAACATCAGCCGCGGGCCGTCGCCCAGCTCTTCCTGCACCTGATCCACATAGCGTCGCAGGATCGGCGACAGATATGCATCCACGACCGTCGTGTCGCCCCGGCCGACCAATTTCATCAGGGGCGAGACCTCGTGGGAGACGGAGATCTGCGGGAAACCAATTTCCCCGGCAATCTGCTTTAACACCACTTCATGGGCCGGATATGCATAGGCATGCATCAAGACGATGGCGATGGAGCGGATGCCTGCGTCCCAGGCGGCCTGCATCATGGCGCGGGCGCTGTCTTTTTCGAGGCTCTGTTCGACCGTTCCATCTGCCCGGACCCGCTCGGCAATCTCATGGACGCTTTCGTAAAGCAGTTCCGGCTTGAGGATCTCCTTGGCAAAGATCTTCGGCCGGGCCTGATAGCCGATTTCCAGGGCGTCCCGGAACCCTTTCGTGATGAACAGGGCCGTGCGTTCCCCCTTGCGCTCCAATAGGGCGTTGGTGGCGACGGTCGTGCCCATTTTTACGGTCGCCACCTGATTTGAGGGAATCGGTTGGCCCTTGGCTACGCCCAGAAGGTCGCGAATACCCTGAATGGCAGCATCCCTGTAGGCTTCCGGGTTTTCTGACAGGACCTTGTGCGGATGCAGGGTTCCGTCCGGCGACCGGCCGACGATATCGGTAAAGGTGCCGCCGCGGTCGATCCAAAAATCCCATTTGCCCGTCATGTTTTCCCTCGGTTCTGTGCGGCCGCTTTTTCCGTTTCGGATCAGGGGCCGGCAGTCTTCCATATCTTTTTCAGATTATACGTTGACATTTTATAGATAAATTGTCGATGAAAATTTTAGCTGCCTGGTTCGTCCTGGCTGCCGGAGGCTTTCCGTGCCGGCTTGTCTGGCGGAGGCATCAGGGTGAGGCCGCTCGCGCCAAAGCCGAAAACTTTCAAGGCCGGATTCGTGCTGCTGATCTCAAAGATGCGCTCCGCAAACACAAGCTCCCTGTCGTCGCTATGAACTAGAAGCAGCCAGAACCGGTCGCCGTCCGGCCGCTCCTGAACCACCTTGATGTTGTCGAAATCGATGAGCGGTTCGAAGCTGGCTGTGTCTCGAAGGTAATAGGTCAGGGCGGGTGCGGCGAAGCGCTTGTGAAGCAGCAAGCGATCGGCGGGGCTGCGGTTCTGAAGATAATAGGTAGCGATTTTACGCCATTCGGGCCGCAGCTTCTGTGTCACTGTGTAGGCAAGCTCGGGAAAACTGAGCCAAAGCGCGCCTGCAGCCACTGCAATCAGGGCCAGGTGGGGCAGGTACGAGACTGCGCCAGCCGCCGCCAGCAGCAAAAGCCCCGGCCAGGCACCGATTAGGTAGCGGTCAAACAGGATCGGCTGAACAGTGATCGAATAAAGATAGGCGAGCAGCGGAGGACCTACGGTAAAACCAAGACAGACAAGGCCTTTTTGCCATGTCCTTTGTGTCTCAACTTGGCCTGTCGTTGCTTTGTTGGGGCGGACACAAAGCGCTGCCACACCGGTAAGCGCCAGGGCGCACAGAACCCAGAAAAGCGCAAGCGAGCCCGTGATCGTAAAGACCATGGTTTCCAGGAAGAGCAGATCCGGATAGGCGATCCAGAAACCATTGTTGGCAACGCTGTGGGCACGGTCCGCCAGAATGGACAGCCAGGGCAGGAACAGCAGGGCGCTGATCCCCATGGCAAGACAGGCGGCAAAGGCATTTGACCGGCGCAGAGACTTTCCGGTCCAGATCTCAGAAAGCGCGATCAGGCCGCAGATGGCGCCGGTTCCGGCAAATCCCAGGAGCGCATAAGTGTGGCTGTAGAGAAAAAGCGTGCCGCCAATGGCGAGTCCGGCAAACCTGGTGTGGGTCGGGCGCTCCAGCACCTTGAAGAGAAACAGCAAAAACACGAGCCCGCAGGCGGCGAGGAGAGCATAATTGCGGGCCTCGGTGGAATACCAGATGTGAAAGGGCGACAGGGCCAGAAGAGTGGCGGCAAGCAGTCCGGCGTTCCGCCCCGCAAGCTCCTTTCCCGCCAGATAGATTAGCCAGACGGCGGCCAGTCCCAGAAGCGCGGACGGCAGCCGCAAGGCGGTTTCGCTGTCGCCGATCACGGGCATTGTCAGCCACAGGATCAGGTTGTGCAGCGGCGGATAGTTGTCCCCGGCAACGGCTGTCAGAAGATCCTGCAGACTGTGGCGGGACTGATTCCAGCTCACGGCCTCGTCATACCACAGGCTGGTCCGGTCCAGGTTTAACAGCCGCAAGCCGGCTGCAACGGCCAAAATGGCGCCAAGCAGCAGGCCGCCCACCTTACCGGATCTGTCTTGATGTTCTGCCGTTTCCATGGGCTCCCCCGTACTGGCCTACTGGATGGTGTTTGGCCCGGCCCCTTTGAAGAATATCTTTGTGCGGGGATTTTGGCGCCAGAAAAGAGGCGCTAAACTGTCACAGGTTTTTTCAAGATCAAAGCCAGAGGGTTACCGCTTGAACGATACGTCCCGCTCCTCCGCATCCGGCGGATCTGATGCAGATCCGTCCCCCGGAATTGGCCCTGTTGTCTCGGCCGCGCACCTTGCATCCGGGGCAATGCCCGCGCTGTCGGAGGTCGAATTTGCGGTCACCATGATGGTCAATGCCTATCACCGCTGGATGGTACGCTGTATGGCGGCGGGTGGAACAGAAGGGCTTGCACCGCTGGACGTGCTGATTCTGCACTCGGTCAATCACCGGGACCGAAAGAAAACCTTGTCCGATATTTGCCTCGTCTTGAATATCGAAGACACCCACACAGTGACCTACGCGCTGAAGAAGCTGGAAAAGGCCGGTTTGGTCGTCTCCGGGCGGCGCGGCAAGGAGAAAACGGCTGAAATCACACCGGCCGGTGAAAAGGCCTGTGAGGAATACAAGCGCCTGCGGGAAGCGCTTCTCGTCGAGCCGATGAAGGCGCTCGGCCTGGACGAGCAGGAATTGTCCCGCCTTGCGGCCACCTTGCGTCTTGTGTCCGGAAATTACGATCAGGCAGCCCGGGCCGCTGCCGCTATGTAGCGTGAGCGGGCCAGGTTGCAACGAATCTTTAAAAGCAGCTCTCCGGCGCAAAAGGTGCTGCAGTGTTTTTTTGTTGAAAGCTACAAGATTTCTTGTAGGGTCGAAATATGAAAGAAGAGAAAGCCATTGCCGCCTTGTCCGCCCTTGCGCAGGAAGACCGACTTGCAGCGTTCCGGCTGCTGATCAGCCAGGGCTCGCAAGGACTGCCCTCCGGAAGCGTTGCGGAAAAACTGGATGTTCAGCCGACCCGCATGTCGTTTCATTTGACCACTCTGGAGCGGGCCGGGCTTTTGACGGCACACCGGGAAGGTCGGCAAGTGCGCTATGCGGTCGAATATGGGCAAATGAAGGATCTCTTGTCATTTCTGATGGAGGATTGCTGCGGCAGCAATCCGGCGATTTGCTGTTTTGACACGCCGTCAGGGGCTCTCGGCACGGCTGTGGCGGACCGGCAAAGGCCCTGAAGCTCTCTTCTTCTTGAGCAGTCTCCCCCCGGATTTCTGAAACTTGACAGGACATGTCCCATGACCATGACGATTTATCACAACCCAAATTGCGGCACGTCCCGCAACACGCTGGCCATGATCCGGAAAGCCGGTGTCGAACCGGTCGTGATCGAATATCTCAAGACCCCGCCCAGCCGGGACGAGTTGGTGGATCTGATCGGCCGGATGGGTATTTCGGTCAGAGACCTGCTGCGCCAGAAGGGGACGCCCTATGACGAGCTGGGTCTCGGGGAGGACAAATGGTCTGACGACGACCTGATCGATTTCATGATGGCGCATCCGATCCTGATCAACCGGCCAATCGTTGTCAGCAGCAAGGGCGTGCGCCTGTGCCGCCCCTCGGAACAGGTCCTGGATCTGTTGACCGTTGATATCGGCTCCTTCACCAAGGAAGACGGTCAGGTGGTCGGCTCTGGGACGGCTCATGACTGACAGAGGCAACATGCTCAAAGATCTGACCAATGTGGCCCTGGACGACTTTCAGCCTGTGGACCGGGACCGCCTGTTTGCGCCGGACCCGGAAGACCGCGCCCCGCGGATACTCTTGCTCTACGGGTCCTTGCGCGCGCGTTCTTACAGCCGCTTCCTGACCCTGGAAGCACAAAGGCTGCTGGAAGCGTATGGTGCGGAAACGAAGATTTTCGACCCCTCGGGCCTGCCACTGCCGGACGATGCTGACGCCGATCATCCGAAGGTTGCCGAATTGCGCGCCCTCAGCATCTGGTCCGAAGCCCAGGTCTGGTGTTCTCCGGAACGCCATGGCGCGATGACCGGTGTTATGAAATCGCAGATCGACTGGATTCCCTTGAGCACAGGGGCGGTCCGTCCGACCCAGGGCAAGGCTCTGGCCCTGATGCAGGTCTCTGGCGGCTCGCAATCCTTCAATGCGCTCAACCAGATGCGGGTTCTGGGGCGCTGGATGCGCATGGTCACGATCCCCAACCAGTCCTCCGTGCCCAAGGCCTATCAGGAATTCGACGAGGCCGGCCGCATGAACCCGTCCCCGCTCTACGACCGGGTGGTGGATGTCATGGAAGAACTGATGAAGTTCACGTTGCTGGTGCGGGGCCGCTCTGAGTATCTTGTCGACCGGTATTCGGAGCGCAAGGCTGTTTCGGAGAAAAACAAGGAAGTGGACACCGCCGCGCTGGGCGCGGTCCGCTGACATGGCCTGCGGCGCAACGCCGGGGCCTCTCATGTGAGCGTGGCATGACGCTTGGAAGCGGCCTGTTTCCTCTGCTTTCAGGCTGGGGGCACCAAAGGCCCTTGTTCTGCCGCGGGTTTTGCCGTCCGGGACTGGAGATAGGCAATCAGCATGGTGGAAAGTTCCTCGGACACAGTGTCCACCGTGCTGCTGCCATGCTGCAAGGCGCTGTGAATACCGGCGTCGACGGTCTCGCGGATCACGAGCGCCGTCGCGTCAAAGTCGGTGAAGCTCAAACTATCCTTGTGGGTCAGGAGCCAGTTTTTGTGTGCCGCGTCGATTGTTTTGAGCAACGCGCTGCGGCTTTCTGCATTGACAGACAGAGGAACGGTATCTCGCAGGACTTTGTGCAGCTCCGGAGCGTCCAGGTGGAGCCTGGCTGTGGTCTTGACCAGGGCCCTCACGGCTGCTTCAAGCGGTAAGCCCCGGGCGTCAGAAAAGGCAGCTTTCAGTACCTTTGCGGCATTCAGGTGATGCCGGCGCTGCAGTTCCGCGAAAATGGCGTCCCGGTTTGAAAAATACTGGTACAGCGAGCCGATGCTTATTCCGGCCCGTTCAGCAATGCGTGTCGTGGTGGCACTTTCATATCCCGTTTCCACCAGAAGAAGTTCGGTGGCTTCAAGGGCGGCGTCCACCACTGCCCGCGCTCTTGCCTGCCGGGGCGGACGCCGGAGGCCAGCCTTTGTTCGTTCTGTTTTGCTTGTCATCGCTGTCTTGCCATGCCCTCCAAATATGAAGGCCCGAGGGTTAGTTCCAATGGCCATTCTGAAAAAGATATTTTTTTCAGATGATTATCTTCTCTTTCTGGTGCCGGGAAACGCGAATTCAAGATCTGGTCTTGTGATCCTATCTATTTTTGCAGGTTGGGGGCACACCGTCTCCGGCAGCAGATATTCCCAAGGATGCCATGCTTCGATTTGCCATGTCTTTTGCCGCCTTGATCATTTTCAGCTATGCAGCGTTGTGGGTGGCTCTTCAGCGGCCGCTCGTTTTCCGCACGAAGCCGATAAATGCCCCTCAACCCGTGTCACAGCTGGCGCCGCGCCAGGACGCCTTGACCTTTGCCCGAACCCTCATATCCGGTGCCCGGCATCTGTTGCTGGTCACAGAGCACGCCGCAAACGGCATCAAGGCGATTGATTTGACGGATCTGGCGGGCCGTCCGCTGGAGGAGCCTTTTGAAGCGCTGGATGTTTTTGGAGCCCAGACGCTGACCAAGCTGGCGCGCGAGCAAGGCGGCCGTGCCTCTTCCTTTGCCCAATCCGCTCTCTTGCCGGCAGCAGCGGGTGCACACCACATTTCCTTTGGAACAAATTTCCGTGATCACGGGGAAGAGGTGGATAATGTCACCCCCTTCCGGTTTCCCCGGCTGAGCGAGCCGACGGCGTCCCGCTCGGCGCTCTTGATTGATCCAGAGACTGAGATGATCGATTATGAAGTCGAGATCTGTATGCGTTTTGACAGGGCCATTGCGACGCTGGACGATTTTGACCGTGCGCGCAAGGTGCTGTTTTTGTGCGGTGACTTCACCGACCGGAAGCGCATGCTGGAAGGCATGCCCGGAAACGAGGACACGTTGAGCGGCATTGGCTTTACCGACGCAAAGAGCCTTCCGGGCTTCTTTCCCACCGGTCCGTACATGGTGGTTCCGAAGGATTGGAAAGTGTTCGTCTCAAATCAAGCAATTGGCACCAGTCTGAATGGGGCGTCCATGCAATATACGACCGGTGACAAGATGATTGAGGATTTCCGTTCCATGGCCGGGATTGCGCTTCAAGATGGTGACAAGACAAAATGGTCTTACCAGGGAAAACCTGTCAGTCTTTTGCCGAGCGGGCGGATCGAGCCGGGGCAAGTGCTCTTGTCAGGTACGGCCGGGGGGGTGCTGTTTCGGCCCCCGAGCCTTGGCAGCCGCATCATCCTCGGCGCAAAATATGTCATGACCGGGCGCTTTTTGTCAGGAATGTCCGGCTTCCGTTCGGTTGTGAAGGATATTGCCGAGGCAACGCTTCAGGAGAAGATCATGCTGATGCCGGGCGATGAGGTGATACATCACTCATCCTCTCTTGGTACGATCGTCACCAGGATAGAAGCCCGCTGAATGTTGGCCTGACAGGCCTGCCGTTTAGCGTGTGCCACGTTCATCCGGTTTCAGACTGATTTGTCTTTTGCGTTGAACCCTCTGACGAAAGGCAGCGAAAGACAACTCCATCCGAGGCTCGACATTTAGCCGCCGCTGCCGCTGGCCTTGTCTGTTTGCGGGGCGCTTTCTGCAAGTGTTGCAAACTGGGCCAGTTCCGGAGACAGGGAGATCTTCGGCTGCGGGGCTGAGGGCACGCGCAGGTTGGGAAGCCAGAGGCCGCCGGTCTCGTTCAAGGCAAAGACCGGGTAATTGGCTTCATGGTGTTCGACTGTGTTCGGCTTGCCGAACATGTAGCCCTGGACCTGATCGCATCCAGCTGCACTCAAGAGCACGGCCTGCTCTTCGGTTTCGACACCTTCGGCAATGATGGTCACATCCAGGGACCGGCCCAGGCCCACAATCGATGTGACGATGGCATCCGTGCTTTCATCCTTACCCAGATTGTGTACGAACGCCTGGTCGATCTTGATCTTGTCAAAGGGGAACCGGCTCAGATAGCTCAGCGAGGAATAGCCGGTGCCGAAGTCATCCATAACAATGGACACGCCCATATTGTGGATCTGGCGCAAGGTGGCGATCACCGCTTCCGTGTTGGAGATCAGCAGGCTTTCGGTGACTTCAATTTCGAGCCTGCGGGGATCGAGGCCGGAATTGTTCAGGGCCTGGGCCACTTTCTTCTGGGTTTCTCCCGGCACGAATTGGGCCGTTGAGACATTGACCGAGATCCGCCGGGTTTGGTCGGTCCACAGCATGGCCTCCCGGCAGGCGTGGTTGAGCACCCAAGTGCCGATCTCGTCGATCAGACCGCAATCCTCGGCAACCGGCAGGAACAGGTCTGGCCGGATTTCCCCCTTGCTCGGATGCTCCCAGCGCACAAAGGCCTCATAGCCATGCAGAACTCCGTCCCGCAGGCCGTATTGGGGCTGATAGACAAGCTTGAACTGGTCGAGTTTGAGGGCCTTGACCAGTCCGTTTTCCACTTCCTTGCGCTTTTGGGCTTCCGCGTCCAGGACCGGTGTGTACCAGGCAAAGGTCGAACGGCCGCTGTGTTTGGCCTTGTAGAGGGCAAGGTCGGCGCAATGCATTAGCCGCGACAGGCGCCAGGACCCGTCGGTCGCCCGTGCGATGCCGATGGACAGGGACAGTTTGATCTCCTTGCCGTCAATCACACAGGGGGCGGACGTCGCCGAGATCATGTCGGCAGCCAGGCGGGTCATGCGGGCGGGATCGGAGATCGAGGTCAACAGAACCGCAAACTCATCCCCGGACAGCCGGGCAACCATGTGTTTGTGAAACACCGTGTCCAGGCGCTCGGCAACGATCTGCAGGAAAACGTCACCCACGCCATGCCCATGGGTGTCGTTGATATCCTTGAATTGATCGACGTCAATCAGCATGACGCCGATGTTGGAGGCCTTGGCTTGGGCGGTGCGCAGGGCCTCTGCCAGTTTGGCGTTGAAGACCGCCCGGTTGGGCAGGCCTGTCAGCGTATCATGGTGGGCCAGATATTGAATGCTGCTGTTGGCCCGCAACTGGTCCGAATAGCGCTGCCACCACAAGAGGCCTGCGCCCAGGAAGGACAGGGCACACAGGGCGGCTGCGACCGCATTGCACCACCACAAAAGCCCTGCAAGAGAGTTCAGGAGGTCCGCCTGGCTGACCAGGAGCACCAGGCTGGGCACACCTGGCCCGGCGGCTTTCGGATTGAACACGACAAGCGCATTGGCACCGAATGTCCCGAACCAGGTCATGTCGGGAATGGCGGTGGCTGCGTCGCCGGATTTATAGGCGGACCAGGCAAGGTTCACCGGGCGGGGCGATTTGAGATCCTGGTTCTTTGCCCAGGGGATTTGCGAGAAGCCGGGCAGGCCCGGTCTTGTGGCTACGGTCTCGGCCGGATAGACAAGCGCGGCATCGAGGACCTGAGCGGGCGCGCGCTGCTGGTCAAGTGCGGTCTGGATCTGAGCCACTTTGGCCTGCAGGAGAGCATTGTCATCCGTGCGGGCATCCGTCCGGGTCAGCCGCAGGCCTTCCGGCTGGCCCTCCGGGCGGGGCGCAGCCCCGGCCGTGAAGGTGTTCAAGATCCTGGCGACGCTGCTTTCCTGCGGCAGGAATGTCTGTTCAAGACCGCGGACCAGCATCCAATGGGTCAGCATCCGGTTGCCGACATAAACCCCGCATGTCAGTGCGGCGAGCAGCGACAGGGACATGAAAAGAGTAACAATGTTATTTTTAGCAGGAGGGAATGCCATCCGGCCCGGTTCCATTGTTCGAACAAATACGGGATAATCCTAGGATGAAAGTCTTTAGCCATCATGAATCCCATTGCAGGAAAATGGATTTTTGACGTTACGTTAGAATTTTAGAGAAATTGGATGAATTTTGGGAGCCGAGGCGGTCCCGGTCCGGGGTCGGGGACTGCTTGAACGTGTTTGGGGCCCTGGGACCCCACCCGGCGGGCAATCGCTGGAGCGCCCTAGTCAAATCCTGTTCCTGCCGATAAGAGTGGTTTCAAAGTGTGATTCATCTCACGGCGCAACGCCGGTTTCCGGGGGCAAGGGGAGCTTCTTTTTGAGCGTCTGGAGCAGCATCGGCAGCATTGTTAGCGCCATTGGCACCGGTGGTGCCCAGATAGTCGACCGGCTTGTTCAGCTTGTTCTGGCGCGTCCTGAGGGCACCAGCACGGTTGGTTTTACCGTCGCGATGATTGCTCTGTCGGCCAAAATGGCCAAGGCCGATGGCGTGGTCACAACCGATGAGGTTCTGGCGTTCCGCGATCTGTTTGAAGTTCCTCCGAAGGAAGAGCGCAATGTCTTCCGGCTGTTCAGCCTGGCCCAGGAAGATGTGGCCGGTTTTGAAGTCTATGCCAAAAAGCTGGCAGATCTGTTTCCCTATGACCGCAAGACACTTCTCGATATTCTGGACGGTCTGTTTCACATCGCCAAGGCAGATGGTATCGTCCATGACAGCGAAATCGTTTACCTTGCCAAGGTCGCTGAAGTCTTTGGTCTGGATGAGCGCGAATTTGCGAAGGTTCTTGCCCGCCATGTGCGCAAGGATGGCAACCCGTATGAGGTTCTTGGGCTGGGGCCGGAAGCCAGTGACGCGGAACTCAAAAGCCAGTACCGGCGGGAAGTTCAGGAAACCCATCCAGACCGGCTGATTGCCCGGGGCGTTCCGGAAGAATTCGTCCGCATCGCTAATGACCGGCTCGCAGCCTTGAATGAGGCCTGGGCCCAGATCTGCGCGGAAAGAGGCATATGAGCGTTGAAACCGATACCGGCGTGGCGGCCAAAGTGCATCCGTCCCCCAACCACGGGCCCCGGCAAAAGGATGCGCCGATTGATATGCTCATTCTGCACTACACGGGCATGCGGACCGGCGGGGAAGCGCTCTCCAGGCTCTGTGATCCCAGGGCAGAAGTCTCCGCCCATTATCTGGTTCATGAAGATGGCAGTATCCTGCAATGTGTACCGGAAGCCCGCCGGGCCTGGCATGCCGGGCGCAGTTTCTGGAAAGGGGAGACGGACGTCAATTCCCGATCCATTGGCGTGGAGGTTGTCAATCCGGGGCATGAGTTCGGCTACCGGCCTTTTCCCGAGGCTCAGGTTGAGGCGCTGACCGGCCTGCTGCAGGATATTTGCGCGCGCCACAGCATCCAGCCCTGGATGGTGCTTGCCCATTCCGATATCGCGCCGGACCGCAAGGAAGATCCGGGAGAATTGTTTCCCTGGGAGCGGCTGGCGGCTGCCGGTGTTGGCCTTTATGTCGAACCGCATCCGATTGTCGCAGGTCTTTTGATGCAGGAAGGGGATCAGGGGCAACCGGTGGAGGCCCTGCAATCCATGCTGGGGCTTTATGGTTACGGACTTGAGATCAGTGGCCACTTTGACACGCAAACACGGCATGTGGTGACGGCGTTTCAGCGTCATTTCCGGCCGGAAAAGGTGGATGGGGTTGCCGATCACTCGACAATCGAAACGCTTCACCTTCTGCTGCGCCGGTTGCCGTCCTTTTCCGCGTAGAACCAGGCGGGCTGTCTTGCTTTCCAGATGGGCCGTTGGATGGGCTGTTGCCACATGTCCGGGCGCTGGCCGGGTGGGCTGACGTCCCGCAGTGCAGCATGTCTTGTTTGCCGTCTTAGACAGTCTTGCCACAAGTCTTCTTCAGTTTGCCGGTAATTGGCCGGACTTTCGTCTTAGTTTCACCGCAAATCCGTATAATTGACAATTTGAAAGCAAGGTTTGTGATGAATTTCTGAAATAAAATGTAATAATTCGTTATTTGATTGCGCGCATTTCTGTCTCAAGCGTCCGGCATTTCTCCGCTCCGATTTCAACACCCACAAAAATCAAAAGGGCTGGACAATGTTACGGTCATTCAAAAAACTCACTGGGGCGCTGTGCCTTTTCGCCTTTGCAACATCTGCTTTCTCGCCACTGGCGCTGGCAAGCGGATCAGGTTCCGAACCAGTTTTGCACATCATCGATCCGGACAAAGCGAAAAAGGACGCTGCAGAGCTGGCCACACACGAGCATGTTGGCTCCGGGGCCGAGCCGGTTCTCTATGTGATCGGATCCGGCGGCGGAGAGGCGAAGAAAAAAAACAAGTCGGCTGCGTACGGCAAAGCAAAGAAAAGGGTTACCAAGGCCCGGGCTGGGAAAGGGGTGCCGAAGCGGGAGCATTATGCACGGCTGATCCGCAAGGCCGCGGCCAAACACGGTGTTCCGGTGAAGATCGCAAAAGCCGTTGTTGAGGTGGAAAGCAACTTCAACCCGCGGGCCCGGGGCAGTGCTGGAGAAGTCGGGCTGATGCAGATCAAACCGGCCACAGCGCGGGGCATCGGTTACCGGGGCTCGACCAAAGGCCTCTATGATCCGGAAACCAATCTGGAATGGGGCATGAAATACCTGGCCGAGGCCCACCACAGGGCCAATGGCGACCTTTGCGGCACGATCCTGCGTTACAACGCCGGCCATTATGCCAAGCGCATGAACCCGGTCAGCCGCCGCTATTGCAGGAAGGTCAAGAGCATTCTTGCCGATAGCTGAACAGGACTGCAGGTCTCTGGAAGGCATCTGACCTTTGACCGTCTGCCGGTCAATTGGCTCCCCCCGCTCAAAATCTGGCCGGGGGGGCGTTTCCAGGGATCAGGAGAATTTGCGCCTTGCGGCGGGAACGGACGCGGGGACCGGCGTTCCCTCGGGCACATCATAGGCGGTGAAGGGTTGGCCGAGGGCGGTTGTCACCGGCACGACACCAGCCCAGATGTCGCTTCCAAGGTCAATCTTGTCATCAACCGGGCCGCCGGTCCGCACTTTGGTGCTCAGGTGCTCGATTTCCAGCTCCAGAACACCGGTTGCCTTGTGCTCTTTTGCCATCATATCCCGGCATTCGTCCCACCGGCCCGGCAGCAGATGGTCGGTAATGGCCGTTAGCGCCGCGATCTGTTCGTCATGATCTTCCACAAGCCGGGCCGTGCCGTGCACAATGGCACAGCGGTAGTTCATGGAAAGGTGCATGGCGGAGCGGGCGACCACAAGCCCGTCAACCAGCGTGACACAAAGGCTGGCCGGAACGCCTGTCCCGTTGCTCTTGATGATCCGGGTTGTGCTGGCCCCATGAATATAGAGTTTGTCTCCGATCCGGGCATAAGCCATCGGGATCACCATTGGCCTGTTCTCATCAACAAAGCTGCAATGGGCGATTAGGCCCCCATCCAGAATCTCGTAGGCAAGATCCCGGTCATAGCTGCCCCTGTTCATCTGGCGGATCTTGGCGTAGCCCGGCAGGTTTGCCGTGGTGCGGTTTTGCGGTTTTGACATGGGTGGCTCCTGATGCTGTCCGTGTCTTCGGGGAGGTTTGTCTTGATTGGATGTCTTTCTTCGATAAACTGGTCTTGTTAAAGGTCCGGTTTTGAGAAAATGAAAGAACCAGTTTTTCCCGAAGGCATCTTGTCCCTTGACCGGTTCTCGGGGGTTCCCCTGGCCGAGCAGATCTATCGCGGGGTTCGTGAAGCTGTGCGCAGCGGGCTTCTGGTTTCCGGTGCCAGGCTGCCTTCCACACGGCGTCTGGCCGCATCGCTCAAAGTGGCCCGAAACACGGTGAATGGGGCCTATGAGCTGCTGCAGGCGGAAGGCATCGTCCATGTCCGGGCGGGCGCATGCCCCAAGATCTGCGAGGGGCTGCGTCTGGAAGGCAGGACGGTGCCGGGTCCGCCTGCTGCCGCTGTACGGGCCTTGTCCGCGCGCGGCGAGGCCATGTCGGCCAATTGCCGGGGCGACGGCTGGGCGCAGCGGCAAGGGGCGCTTCAACCCGGTGCCCCGGCGCTGGATCTCTTTCCTTATGAGGAGTGGGCGCGCTGTTTGCGCCGCGCAGCCCGGATGGAGCGCAGTGCGGATCTGCAATACCGAAATTACTGCGGACTGCCTGCGCTGAAGGAGCAGCTGGTCCGGCATCTGGCGGCCGAACGCGGTGTGCGCGCGCATCCTGATCAGATCCTGGTGACGAGTTCAATGCAGGCCAGCCTGTCGCTGCTGTCTTTGGCCCTGTCCGACCCGGGGGACGAGGCGTGGCTGGAAGAGCCAGGCTATCTAGGTGCCCGCACAGCCTTTCAAATGGCAGGCCTGACCATCCGGGCTCTGCCGGTTGACGGGCAGGGGGCGGATGTGTCGCGCCTGCCCGGTGGTGGCACGCCGCCGAAGCTGATCTATGTGACCCCCTCCCATCACTATCCGCTTGGCGCCCGCATGCCTCTGGCCCGGCGCCTTGCCCTTCTGGACGCCGGGCAGAGCGCAGGCGCAATCATCTTGGAAGATGACTATGACAGCGAGTTCCTGTTTTCCGGCCGTCCAGTGGCAGCATTTTACGGTCTGGGAGGAGACGGGCAGGTGATCTATCTGGGCACCTTCTCAAAAAGCCTGATGCCGGGGCTCCGGATAGCGTATTGCGTTGTCCCATCCTGTCTGGCAGACCCCTTGAAACAGTTCATGCGCAATATGGGCTGTGCTGCGAGTGTTCAGGTCCAGGCGGCTCTGGCGCATTTCATGGACAGCGGAGCCTATCAGAAACATCTGAAAACCATCCGGCAGGTCTATGAAGAACGGGGGCTCTACCTGGTGCGCTCGCTTGCGGAGCGCCTCGGCAACCGGGTCAGCGTGGCGCCGCCAAGCGGCAATGTACAGATCGCTGTCCAGTTACGGGACATCATCGACGACAAGGCATTGGCGCTGGCCATGCAGAGCCGTGGTTTCGCCGTTTCACCGCTCAGCAATTGTTATCTGGGCCCAGGGACAAGGCCAGGGCTGATCATGGGTTTTGCCGATGCCGCGCCAAGCCAGATCAGGCAAGGGATTGATGTTCTGAGTGATCTGCTGGATCAGCAGACAGCGCAAGCTGAGTGTCAACGGGCTTGAAGGGACATGACAGCGGCCGGAGGCAGTGCGCGCCTCCGTCCGCGTGGGGGGGCAGAGCGCCGGGATGCGCAGAACCTGGCCTGGATAGATCTTGTCCGGATCGGACAGCATCGGCTTGTTCGCCTCGAAGATCTGCGGATATTTGGATCCGTCGCCATAGGCTTTTTCAGCCACCTTCCAGAGCGTGTCTCCTTTTTCGACCGTGTGGAATGAGGCTTCCGGGGATTCGGTAGCTACGGAAATCTCTTCCGCCACCCGGGATACACCGAGCACGTTTCCGGCAGCCAAAATGAGCTTTTCGCGGTCTTCCTGCGTCGGCGCCGCGCCGGCAATCTTCACCGTGTCGCCCTCGACCTGAACGGAGACATCTCCGTCAAGCCCCAGATCGGCCACTTCCTTCCGAATGGCTTCTGCGCTGGCATCTGCTGCGTCATCGCTGCCAAACAGGCTTTTCCCGGCGTCTTTTACAAAATCAAAAAATCCCATGGTGGTCCTCCTTGAACTGAAATCGGGTCGTAACCCTGGTGCTGGGCGCGCCCGCACGGCAAGTGAGAGCACAGCCCAGTTTCCTTAGAGGGAGTTGACGCGCGCAATGCAAGCAAAAACGGCTGAGGGGCAGTAGCCGCTGGATCATCCGCGTTTGGCGCTGATCTGATATCAACCTCAACCTCAACCATGAAGACCCTATTCGACCGTGAGATGGGAGCGTTCAGCAAGGAGCGTGTCACAGGGCCATGTGGGGCATCGTCCAGAACGCGCGACACGGCGGAATGCGCTCATGCCGCAGCCTCCGGTGGCTCTTTCAGGCCCGCCGGGCTGAGTCTCGCCGCATGCCCGAGCAACCGGCCGATCTGCGTGCCTTTCCTTGCCAGAGAACCTGAAGACCATCCAATAGGGCTTTATTTCTTGAGCTGCTATGACAGGGCACGCTTGGAACCTGTCTGAGGGACCGTTGTTTAAAGCCGCATGGATGGAACGTCGCCTTGAACGATCAGGTTGGCATCGGTTGCCGAGATCACGTCGTCAACACTGGTTCCAGGGCCGGTTTCCTTCAGCACCAGCCCCTCCCGGGTCGGTTCGATCACGGCCATCTCGGTGACGATCAGGCTCACCTGGCGCTGGGCGGTCAGGGGCAGGGTGCATTCGCGCAGGATCTTCGGTTTGCCGCGGGCTGTGTGGACCATCGAGACGATCACCCGTTTTGCACCGGCCACCAGGTCCATCGCCCCGCCCATGCCCGGAACCATTTTGCCCGGGATCATCCAGTTGGCCAGGAAGCCGCGTTCGTCCACCTGCAGGCCGCCGAGAACGGTCATGTCCAGATGACCGCCGCGAATGAGGCCGAAGCTCATGGCGCTGTCTATGGAGGCGGCGCCCGGAACGGCGGTCACGAACCCGCCGCCCGCATCGGTCAGGTCCGGGTCTTCCATGCCTTCAGGAGGGCGGGCGCCCAAGCCGATTACGCCGTTTTCGGCCTGAAAGAACACATGCACACCCTTGGGCAGGTAGTTGGCCACCATGGATGGCAGGCCGATGCCCAGATTGACGAGCGTGTCCGGGGCGATTTCCTGTGCCACGCGCCGGGCGATGATTTCCTTAGCTTCCATCGGGCTGTCTCTCCAGAAGATGATCCACCAGGATACCGGGTGTCTTTACGCTGTCCGGGGAGATGACCCCAACCGGAACAATGGTCTGCGGTTCGGCAATGACCGTCCCGCCCGCAAGGGCCATGACCGGATTGAAATTGTGAGCGGTGAGCGAATATTCCAGATTGCCCACATAATCGGCCTGATGGGCGGCGATGAGGGCGAAATCTCCGGGGAGCGGCTCTTCCAGCAGGAAGTCCTTGCCCTGGACGGTGACTGTCTGTTTGCCCTCTTCCACAAGCGTGCCGATGCCGGTCGGTGTCAGGATGCCGCCGAGGCCGACACCGGCCGCGCGGATCCGCTCCACTAGGGTTCCCTGGGGTACCAGTTCGACCGCGATCTCTCCTGCGATCATCTTTTGCTGGGTCTCGGGGTTGAGCCCGATATGGGAGACAATGGCCCTGGACAGGCAGCCCGCACTCACCAGCTTGCCGATGCCCCGTCCGGGCATGGCCGTGTCATTGGCTACAACGGTGAGGTCCTTTGTGCCGCGCGCGACAATGGCGTCAATCAGCCTGTGGGGCGAACCCACCCCCATAAAGCCGCCGATCAGCAAAGTGGCTCCATCCGGAATGAGCCCGGCTGCTTCGGCTGCCTTGATTGCACGTTTCATCACAGGTCCCCGCCAATCGATCCTTTCCGGCAACGTTAGCGGCTGAACCGTCCCAGGAAAAATGAAGATTGTGCGACGCAGTAGTCTTACGGATGCGGAACTGGGGGGAATTTCGCGGGGAGACAAAAAACGCCGGAAAGCTGCATAGACGCTTTCCGGCGGTTCAAGGGAGCCCCGGTTTTCTGAAAGACCGGGGCATCAAGGCATGTGTTACGCTGCGCGGACCTTTGCCAGAAAGTCCTGCATAGACCTGCGCAGGGTGTTGGACTGCTCGTGCAGCTGGCCGATGGCGTCGTTCATGTTGGAGCTGAGCTGAGCGGTTTCACCTGCAGCGCTGCTGACCTCTGAAATCGACTGGGACACACCTTCCGTGCCTTGCGCTGCTTCTGCAACGCTGCCTGCGATCTCGGTCGTTGCCTGGTTCTGCTCTTCAGCGGCCCCTGCCATGGCGGAGGTGTTTTCGGCAATGCGCTGGACCATCTCCGCAACGGAGGCGGTTGCGTCGGTCGAAGCGTCGGCCGCCTGGCGCATCTCGCTGATCTGGCGGTCGATTTCTTCGGTGGCCTTGGAGGTCTGTTCGGCCAGGGCCTTGACCTCGGAGGCAACAACCGCAAAGCCCTTGCCGGCTTCACCGGCCCGGGCTGCCTCAATCGTCGCGTTCAACGCCAGAAGGTTGGTTTGTTCGGCAATGTCGGTGATCAGCTTGGTGACATCCCCGATCCGCGCCACCACCTGCTGCACGGTGGCAACAGCTTCGTTGGAGCGGTTGACGCCCTGTTCGGCCGAATGGGCGATTTCGGAAGAGGACCGAACCTGATCCGTGATGGCCCGGATCGACGCGGACAGTTCTTCCGTCGCACTGGCCACCGTATTGACATTGGTGGTTGCCTGTTCTGCGGCGGCAGACACAGACAAGGCCTGGTCCGTGGTCAGGTTGGCAATGTTGGACAGGGACCCGGCATTGCCGTTGAGTTCGTCCAGGCGGCCGATCATGTTGGTGCAGATGTCGAGAACGGTGGATTCGAACTCGCTGGCGACCTTTTCCATTTCCTCGCGTTTCACCCGCTCGGCATTTTCCTTTTCGGCTGCGGCGGCTTCTTCCAGCTCCCGGGTGCGGATCAGGTTGTCGCGGAAAACGCTCAAGGACCGGCCCAGCAGGCCGATTTCATCCCGGCGGTCGCCGGTCTCAACCGCCTGGGAGGTATCGCCTGTTGCCAGTTTTTCAGTGATCTTCGTGAGGGCCGTCAGCGGGCTGGACACAAGAACATGGCTTACGAACCCCAGGACCATGGCCAGGATCGTGATCACAATCGCGCTTGCAACTGCAACGGTGACGACTGTGCTCATGGCCGCGTTCTGGGCCGCTGCTGACTTCTGGCGTTCAGCAGCCACAGCATCGGCAAATACTTTGCTCTGTTCCTGAACAGCCGCTAGCAGCTGAGTGCTTTCCGGGGTCACTTCAATCGCGCGGGCCATGTCCACGGTGTCCGGGGAGCGCATCAGGTCGATCTGGCGGGCGGCAATTTTGCTGTACCAGGTTTTCCAGCTTGTCTCGAGCGCATCAATGCGGGGCAGAAATTCCGGAGCGGGGCCGCTGATAGCGTCCCGCAGCGTGGAGAGTTGCCCCGAAATGTCGTTGTTCAGCTGGTTCGATTTGGCCAGCCAGTCTCGGTTGCCAGTCAGCAGGAAGGATTTGACCGCCTGGGATTGCGCCACGATTTCCTGATTGAGGTTGGCGGTTTCGGAATTGAGATCGGCCAGATGGTTGGCTGTTGTGACCTCATGAAGAGCCGACACCGCCTTGAAGGCACTGGTGCCACCGGCAACAGCGCCGATCAGGGCCAGGGTCAGGAAGCCTGCAGCAATTTTCTTGCTGACGGAAAGATTTTTCAGCATCTTGGAGATCCGCTTACGAGTTCGGGGCCAGGCGGCGTTGAAGTTCTGTCAGGTTGAATTCCACCGTCGCAGCGCCGATGGCTTTGCCGGTCTCCGGGTCTTTGACGGACAGATTGAGCTGCGCGCGCCAAATTTTCCGGTCTTCGTCCCATTCGGCTTCGTCGATGAACACCGCATCGGGACCGTTGGGAAAGGTCTTTTGGAACTTGGCTTCATCGCCCTGCCAGTAGTCGCCGGTGATCGCGCTTTGGCCGACATTCAGGCCGTTGGCGTCCATCACGAAGATTTCCGGATAAAGACCAAGGGAGGAAGCCTGCACCCGCAGCAGGTAGATGGACAGAGGGGCTGACAGGGTGGCGGAAATCAGAGGCTTGTCGCTTGCTTCCCGCTCCTTGCGCCATTGCTGGTCAAGAGCGTCAATCTCGCTGCTGGACAGGGTGCCGCGCAGGTCGTTCTGTGCATGGATCGACAGGGCGACAATCGGGTTGGACAGCCATTCGCTGACGCTTTCGATAACCGGTTCCGTGATCAGTTTCTTGGGGTCTGGTGCTGTTTCTGCGCACGCCTGAGAGGCAATGAGGGCCGCAGATAAAGAGATTAGCCATCTATGCATGACGTTGCTCCACTAGAGGAATTACTTGTAGAAGCTCGCCTTGTTTCCTTAACATGAAATAAAAAACGCGTATCTAAGGCTGAAAATTGTCAAACTATCGTCTAATTCCGCAGTGTAAGTAGTTCGCACCCTATCGTAAAAGTAGAGTATATAAACCTATAATTACTAAGGTTTTGAGCGCACTTTATTGATGTGTTATTTATGGTTGTAAAAATTAAAAATAAAACCAGATTTGGCGAATTTTAAGAGATCTCAATCGGGTGGCAGGCCCGATTCGGTCTGCGGCGGAGGCTGATCTCTCTTTGGACTTGTGGTGACTGTGGGACCAGAAGGCTTTGCGGCGTTGCTTGACCTTCTGGGCAAAGCCACTTAAGTCCGCAAGCGCCAGTCGGCCGGACAGCCGCTGCCGCAAGCGCCGAAAGGCCGCGGGGGAGGAAAGTCCGGGCTCCAGGGAAACACGGTGCCGGGTAACACCCGGCGAGGGCGACCTTAGGGACAGTGCCACAGAAAGCAAACCGCTCCGGCGTGCCGGAGTAAGGGTGAAAGGGTGGGGTAAGAGCCCACCGCGCCGCTGGCAACAGGGGCGGCATGGTAAACCCCACCGGGAGCAAAACCGAATAGGGGCAGCGCGGTCCGGGGTCCGGACCAGGTCCGTTTCCAGGCCAGTTGCCCGGGTTGGTTGCGAGAGGTGTCTGGCAACAGGCATCCCAGATGAATGGCTGTCACGCCTGTGCCGGGCTCCGGTCCGCGCAGGCCATACAGAACCCGGCTTACAGGCCGGCTGGCTTCAAATCTTCCGGCATGCTTCAGCCGGCCATATAGGCTGGCGTGCTGGCCAGAAAGCGCCCATAGGCCTCCGCATCCGGATAGGAAAACTGTTCGGCAATCGGATTGGCCCGCTTGGTCCAGGCCGCCCCCATATCTGACAGCAATTCATCAAAATGGCGGAAGTGGAAGGGCGCTGAGTAAAGGCCCCCATAGACCTTTGCGGCAGGACGTTCCTGGCGGCGCCAGGCCAGCATCTCCTCAATGTTCCGGATCATGCCCTCTGTGCTTGGCTGGTTCGCCAATTTGCCATCCGCGTAGCGCACGAGCCAGTTGGCAATCATCTCGGCAGACAAGACCGTGCAAAAGCTGGAATTGAATCCGACAAAGCCCATCTCGGGCAGGTCCGGATTCACCGAGAGCCGGTAGACACGGTATTGCCCGTCAGGCTCGATCAGCTTGTCCAGATACGCCTTGGCCAGATAGGGAATGCCGAGCTTCCAGCCAACGGCCAGGATCGACAGGTCGCAGGGCACTGTCTCGCCGCTGGTCAGAACGATCTTGCCGTCTTCATAGCGTTCATACGTGCCTTTCACCGGGCGGATCGAACCGTTTTCAAAGCCTTCGAACAGGCCGGGTGTAACAATCGGAAGCGAGCAGGAGGCGTCTTTTTCAATGGGTATGTAAGGCACCATGTTCCATTTCTTCAAGTTAAGCTGGAACTTCAAAAGGGTTTCAAGGCCCCGGAAATTTGCCCAGATAAGGGGTTTGAACAGGGTAAAAAGGGTCTTGGCAAAGGGCGAGCGCCCCAGCTATTGAACTGCTGTTCCTGGGCGCGCATGTAGAGCAGCCGCTTGAAATTGATGCCGCCGATAAAATACGGCACACGCCAGACCGCCTCCCGGTAGACCAGCGTGACGGATTTCGCGCCGTTGCGGGCGGCGTTGACGACAATATCCGTCGCCGATTTGGAGCCGCCGAGGACGACCACATCTTTGCCCCGCACAAGCGAAGGGTCGGTATATTCCGAACTGTGCATCACCTGGCCGCCCGCCGCTTCAAAGGCCTCCTGTCCTGGATGGGGGAGGACGTTCTTGTCGGAAAACTGCCCGGTGCAGACGGCGACGAAGTCGAAATCCCGGGTCCAGGTTTTTCCCGCCGTTTTCAGCGTCAGGGTCCAGCCCGGCTGACCGTCGGACCGCCGGTCCATGGACAGAACATTTGTGTTGAGCTGAAACAGCCGCTCCAGCTTGTGTTTTCTGGCATAGGCATGCAGATAGGCGTGAACCTGCGGCCCCTTGGGCCATTCCGGATAGTCCTGCGGCATGGCAAGATCCGTAAAGCGGTAGAGGTCCTTCGGCGACTGGGTCTGGACATCCGGGTAGGAGCGGGAGGGGTCCCAAACCCCGCCGAAATCATGGCTGCGTTCAAAGCCGAAGACCCGGTGCCCGCGTTCGTCAAAGGCCTTCGCAGCGGCAAGACCGCTCACGCCGCCGCCGATGACGGCGACGTTCTTAACATGTGTCATGGTCAATATCCTTCCTTTGAGAGCGTCAGTCCGGTCAGGCATTCTGACCGGGCGGCGGCGGGAAATCGACTTCATGAAGGGCCGACAGGCGGACCAGCTCCTGCGGATCGGTCACGCCGTCAAGCGCACCGAAGAGGTCAAAAAGCTTGCGCGAGGGGGCCACGCCAAACACACATGTGGCGTCTTTGCCCGAGCGGTTGAAGATACCGTGGGCGATGCCCATCGGCATTCTGACCGTGTCGCCTGAGCGTGCGGTATGGGTTGTGCCCTCGATCTCCACCTCAAGCTCGCCCTCCAGCATGACGATCCATTCATCCTGGGTTGGATGAATATGCGGTGGCACGAACGTGCCTTTCGGGATGAAGGCATGCCAGATCAGGGCATTCGTGCTGTGCACCTTCGGTGTGTAGGTATGTCCGACCACGTTCCAGCTGATCCCGTCCAGACCCGTGTCCGCAGATGTTATACCAGCTCCATTTTTCATTTGGTTCCCCTCAGTGTTGGATTGATGGCAAGAAAAGCTAAGCTTGGAAGGGCGGATCGTTTTATCCAGATTGCGAAAAAAGATGCGGGAGGACAGTAAAGATGCGTATGGAAAGCGACAGCTTGCTTGATTGAGGCCGCGTGCGGCGGCATGATTTCATATGGCCCAGGCAGAGCGAAGATCTCCGCTACATGATTACCAGTGCTTCGAAACACGGGATGTGGATGAAGCACGGGCCATTGTGGCACGCCACTTTTACAGCCACCGTCTGGAGCGTCTGTCGGTCAGGGACCGGTTTGATGCCCGCCAGAACCGGGCGCCGGGACGGTGCCTGTCACTCAATTACATCCGCTACGGGGCGGATGTGGCCATCGACCCGGGCGAACTCAGTGATTTCTATCTGCTCCAGATCCCGGTCAACGGTACAGCCCAGATCGATCATGGAACCTGCACCATTCACTCCTGTCCGCGCGTTGGAACGGTTTTGAACCCGGACCGGGACACCCGCATGCGCTGGCGGGAAGGCTGCGAGCAGATCCTGCTTCAGATCGACAAGACCTACCTTCACGCCATTGCAACGCAGATGACGGGGGTCGAGATCGGACAGGTGCATTTTACGGCAGCGCTTGACATGGCGCGGCCCGGCGTTTCTGCATGGGCCTGCACCCTGCGCGGCCTCTTCGGAGCGGCCGAACACAGGCAGGCCTTTTGTGGCCCGGGCGATATCCGGCAACGGCAGCTGGAGGAGGGGCTGGTCATGTCCCTGCTCGAAGCGCAGCCCAACACGGTCTCGGCCCTGTTGCGCGAGCGCCGGTCCGCAGCAGCACCTGGTCTTGTGCGGCGCGCGCTCCAGCTGATCCACGAGCGTTTCGAGGAAGATCTCAGCCTCCTCGACATCAGCGTCTATGCGGGCACCACGCCGCGCAACCTGCAGATCCTGTTCAAAAGAGAACTGGGGTGCAGTCCGATGGAAAAACTGCAGTCGCTCCGCCTGAATTATGCCCACTATCTGCTCTTGTCGGCTGGGGCCCACCGGTCTATTGCTGAGGTGGCTGAAAGATCGGGCCACAGGCATGCGGGACGTTTTTCCGTTGCCTACAAGGCCCGGTTCGGCGAGGCTCCGAGGGAAACCCGCAACCGGGTTCCCTTCGGCTAGCCTGTCAAAATTCGGGCAATTTTTAGATGTCTTAGAATTTTTAGCGATATTTTGGAAGATTTAGCAGGGCAGTGTGTTGTGAGTATTCCCTATAAAATTTGCGCAAGATTTGTGTATAATATTGCTAATTTTGCCACTATTTTGCCTAAAATAATTAATGTTCCGTCCACTTTTTCGACCTTGTTCATTCCTAGGGTTTCTCCAGAACGGGGAAATAGGGCAGGTTGAATATGACGGGGACTTTCGAAGACTTTCTGGCGGCGCTACTGGCCTTCACATCCGGGTGGGACAGGGAGCGGTACAACGCAGGAGGTCTTGAGGACCGTCAGTTGGATCAATCGGCCGGCGGCTCTGTCTCCAGTTTCTTCCCGTCCTATTCCAGCTGGTCTGAGCTGTCGCCTGCCGAGTGGAAGGCCATGGCGTGCCGGTCGGTGAATTCTCTCGGCTTTGTCGGCTTCCGCTTTGGTGAAGCCCTTATGATTGACCTCGGATATTACGACGCCGAAGTCTATTATGGTCACGGCTCGGCCATAAACCGTTGGGACGGGACCTGGACCGGCAAAAACGGCATTCATTCGTTAAAGGGTTTCATGTCTGCGACCGCCCAGCGGCGTGCCATTTGTGAGGCCTTTGGCCACTATTTGCGGATCATGCAGTCGCAGCTTGCCGCAAGTGGGTCTTCCCTGGAGGCGGTGCTTGGCCGCAACGTAAGGTATACCCGTGGTGAAGAGGTGGTTCAGGTTGAGCTGACCTTGAGCGGTATCCTTGCGGCGGCCCATTTGCGCGGCGCCTGGGGGACGGCCTCGCTGCTTCTGGGCGGTGCGGCCAGCATGGATCAATATGGGGCCTCGATTCTGCAGAGCCTGGACCAGTTCGGGGGCTATGACAGCCCTTCGATCACACAACTGACGACCCTGTTTGAAGACCGTTCCGCCGCAGCGGCGGTGCCTGCTGTGCCGGAAACAGCCTCCCGAAAAACTCCCGATCCGCAAGTGTCGCCCGAAGATATGGCCTCTGACGAGACGGCCTCTGCAGAGATGGCCGTGGCTCGCGCCGTCAGCGAGGTGGCGCCAGAGGTCCTGCCCGGTTACGGTGCCGCCGGGGTTTCGGCGGAGACCGCGACTGTGGTCATTTCCTGGGCGTGGCGTCAGTCGGATAGGGTGACCGGTTTCAATCCGGCAACAGACACGATTTTCATCGACAAGGTTGGCGCGCTGGATCTGGACGTGGCGGAGACGACGGATGGCGTGGTTTTTTCCATTCCCTCCAATGCCCAGTCGACGACCCTTGCCGGTGTCCGCCTGAACGAGCTGAGCGGTGCCAATTTCACGATCCTGGATGCCTCCGCCGCTGAGGGAATCCTGGCTCTTGTCGGGGGCAACGCCCGTGCACCGCTGACGGCAACGCAGGTGTCCAGACCGCGCACACCGCTTGATCCTGTGGCCGCTGAGCCATTGCCGGCCGACCCTCTGCCTGCTGTTCCCGGGCAAGCCGCGGCGCCGAAATCTGGAGCGTTGGCTGCCGCTGCACCCGTGCCTGATGAGGTTGCAAACCGGTCGGGAGAAGCTGCGCCAGTTCTTGTCCCGTCTGCAGAGGTGCCGCAGGACGACGTTCTGGAAACTGTGTTGGACGCATCGGCCGCTGGTCCGGATGAAACCGGCACGGGGCATGGAACCGCCGGTGTGACAGCTGCATCGGCGACGGTCGTGATTACGCGGGCTCGGGGGGATAAGCGGGCGGTTTCCGGTTTCAATCCGCAGGCCCATTCGATTTTCATCGATTCCTTCGAGCCGGAGGCCATTGAGGTGTTTGAAGAGGCGGGCCATGTTGTGTTCGCCATGCCCTCCAACAACCAGGCGCTCGCCCTGGAAGGCGTGTTCCTGAGGGATCTTTCGCCTGCCAACTTCACTATTTTGAACGCGGATACAGGCCGAAAGCTTCTGTCCAAGATCGAGGCAGCCCCCCGGGAACGCGCAGTTGGCCGCGTGTCTGAGGACAATGGCGCTATGGAGCCTGGGTCCCCGGTCGCTGCAGAGCCAGCCCCGCTGGGGGCGGCGGCGCCCGTCGAAGCTGGAGCAGCCGCTCCAGTGCCACCTGCTGTGCGTCCGGCCTTTGCCGTCTTTGAACCAATTTCCGGCAAAGTGCGGCAGTCCGCTTCCAGCGTGCCCACTGTCGAGGTCGATGATATTTTCGAGCCGGATATGCCGGGCGCGCCGCGTTCAGCGCAGCCTTTGCCGAAGAGCCCGGTGCCGGAGGTGACTTTGCCGGACATGTCCCTGCCAAACGTGCCTTTGCCCCTTGGGGGGAGCGCCCGGGGCGGGGTCAAATGGGGTGCGGATTTCCGCGCAGAGAATATTATCGGCTTTGATCCTGGTGCTGACGAAATTGATTTCAGCATGGCGACGGCCGAAGGGTTTGTGCTGACGATGTCTCCGGCGGGCGAACCGGTGATCAACAATCCGACGGGCCCGGAGCATCAGATCGTGCAGGACATAAGGCTGTCGGATCTGTCACTGGATGCCTTTGTCGGTGTTGGCAGCAAGCTCCTGAGGCAGGATCTTGGCGCCATTTTGTGCTGGGAAAAGGGTATCGGCCCGCGTTCCGCTGGAACGGTTTATATCCGCTCCCACGAATGCGGCGTGTCGGACGTTGTGGCAGGCTTTGATCCGGCCACTTGGAAGATCAGCTTCCTGTATTTCGGCGCCCGGGATCACTTGAGCGTGGAAGACACGGCGGATGGGTTGGTGATCGCGTGTGGCCTGAGCGGTCAGAAAGTCATCTTTCCTGGCGTTCTCAAGGCAGCGCTCCGGCGAAACGCTCTTGAGTTCAGACATGACCAGTTGCTGGAAGACACGCTGGTGTCGGCTTTTGGCGCAACCCGTGAAGAGGTGGCCCTTGTGACCCGTAGCAGTTCTACGGCCCGCAGCGGTCCCGTGGCCGCCAGCGAAACGGACGGAGTGTCCAGTGCACCTCTGCCGCCCGTTGCGGGCAGAGAGGCGATTGAGGTGCCTGTTCTCAACACGAGTCCGGCGGACAGGCCAAATCCTGGCGCGGCACCGCATGACAGGTCCATGGAAACGCTCCTTTCTGAAGGGGATGCAGAGGACAGCGGCATTGTCTTGACGCGGGACAAAGACGAGGCGTTCGAAGACCGGCATTGGGGCTGGATGTTTGACGCCCGTTCCTTCAATCCGGAGGACGACATCCTGAACTTTCGGGGGAGCGAGGATGCTGGGCCGAAAGAGCGGAAGCGGGACGATGATCTGAAGATCACGGTCAACAACCAGGCTGCGCGTCTCTATCGCCGTAAGCCGCGCAAGACGGACAGTTTGCCGAGCGACAAACTCAAGGCAGCCAACTGGAAACCGGTTGTGATTGAAAACAATGGGGCTCCGGAGCGGCCGGTCCTCTAGGCCGGGGCTCCGAGGTGATCTTCCAGCCTGTTCGCAAGCGGATTTAAGATCTGCGGCTGCACGCCGCAGAACAGTTCGGCGAATCTTGTATTCTCTCGGCGTTCAAGTTTCGAGCGAACTTTAGGCATTTTTACCAATCCCCTTGAAAGCTCTGGAAAATAGTTTGGAATGTTTTCCGAAGTGAGGGGTTCTGCAAGATGCGCTGCCGTCAATTCGGCTGCTTGAACTTAACCCAACGTTAGAAATCACTGTTCTGCCATAATTTTTTAACTTTGCGTCCATGTTTCGGGCCTTGTTCGCTTCCACCCTTTTCTCACGACAAGAAAAAAGGCATGACCGAACATGAGCGGGACCTTCGACGACTTTCTGGAAGCCCTATTGGCCTTCGAATCCGGTTGGGACAGGGCGCGGTATGACGCGGGTGTGGTCCAGTACTGGCAGCTTGACCAATGGGCTGGCGGGCCGGTTGGCAGCCACTATCCGGACTATTCCAGCTGGGCGCAGTTGAGCGATGCCGAATGGAAGGTGATGGCCTACCGTTCCATGAACTCGCTCGGCTTTGTGGGCTTTCAGTTCGGCGAAGCCCTGCTGATCGATCTCGGCTACTATGATGACGATGTCTTTTACGGCAGCGGTGCGGCCACAAACACCTGGGATGGCACCTGGACCGGAAAGAACGGGGTCACGTCTCTGGAGCACTTCATGACGGGCGTGGCGCAAGACGTCGCGATCCGGGAGGCCTTTGGCTACAACCTTCAGATTTTGGAACGTCAGCTTGCGGCAGGAGGCACGTCTCTGGACGCCTTCATCGGCCAGACGGCCAGTTATGTTCAAGATGGCGAGACTGTCAGTGTGGAGCTAACGCTGACCGGAATTCTGGCAGCCGCGCATTTGCGGGGCGCCTGGGGTACGGCCACCTTGCTGCTCTCCGGCTCGGTCAGCGAAGATGAATACGGCACCTCGATTCTGCAATATATTGATCAGTTCGGTGGCTATGAGGCACCATCTGTCCCGGACATGATCGCCTATTATGAGGACCGGCAGACCGGGGACGAGGGGCTCGGCACCCCGGGAGAGAGCCTTGGTGATGGCGGACCCAATGGCGATACAGGCGGCGGTGCTGGCGGAGATCCGGTCGCGGAAAGCGGCGCGGGGTTTGGAGGGGCAGGCGTCACGGCGGCCGATGCGGATGTCGTGCTTACCTGGGCCTGGGGTGCACAGGAAAGCGTCAAAGGGTTCAATCCGGCAACGGGCACGATCTTCATTGACTGGATCGGTGCGTCCGATCTTGAGGTGAGCGAGACCCTGGATGGGGTTGTATTCACGGTTCCCTCCAACGTTCAGACGGTCACGCTTGCCGGTGTCCGGCTGGCAGACTTGAGTGCGGATAATTTCACCATTTTGGACGCCACAGCGGCTGAGGAAGTTCTCGCTCTGGTCGGGCCGGGCAGCGGCGCGCCCCAGACACCTGACGAGCCGGAATACCCGCAGACTCCGGATGCGCCCAAGGAACCGGACGGGCCCGACACTCCCGGCACATCGGCGCCACCTGCCGATCCTGGCCTTTCGGGAGAAACTGTGTGGACGGGCACGGCCGGGATCACGGCGGCGACCGCGTCGGTTGTCATCACCTGGGCGTGGGGGGAGAACCGGACGGTGTCCGGGTTTGATCCGCAAACGGACACGATCTTTGTCGACTGGTTTGGACCGGATGCCATCAATGTGGCTGAACACAATGGCAATATCGTCTTTACAATGGCGGCCAACAACCAGACGCTGACACTGAAAGGTCTTTCCTTGAAGGATCTGTCCCCGGCGACTTTCACCATTATGAATGAGGCGGCCGGGCGGCAGCTTCTGGCCGGGGTCAATCTGGCCGGGGTCAATCTGGACGGGGGCGGGCCGGGGCCGGCGGATCCTGAAGGTCCGCCTGCTCCGGAAGGGCCGGACGATCCCGGCATGCCAGCCGGATCGCAGATGATCATGATCACCCCGGACAGCCCATCACGGGTGGTGACGGATTTTGATCCGATGGCGGACATGATCCACCTGGAGGCCGGTGTGATTGCCGAGCGGCTGGAATTTGCCTCGGCTGCAGAAACGCTTGAGGGCGATCCGTCCGGTTTGACAATTCGACTGCTGACACCGGCCGGCGGGATAGCCCGCGAAACGGTGCTGGCCGGCGTTGAGGTGTCTGATCTGACCATGAACAATTTCATGGCCTCCGAGCAATCCGCCCTGAACGCGGTGGCAACCTTGCTGGGGCAATCGCTGGAAACGCCAGCAGCCGGAGGCTTTGACGTTACATACGACTCGGACGGATCCAATCCGCCGGTGCCTGTGGGGGCGAGCGACAAGGGCGGGGTTAAATGGGCCGCAGATTTCGGAGCGGATGATATCATCGGCTTCAATCCTCGGGCCGATGAAATCGACTTCGGCAATGCCTCGGTCCACGGTCTGATCCTGACCATGACGCCGGATGGGGAGCCGGTGATTGACAACCCCTGGGGGCCGGATATGCAGGTCCTGCAGGGTGTCCAATTGTCCGACTTGTCGATTTGGAATTTCGGTGTGGTCGGCAATGAGCATCTGCGCCAGGATCTTGGTGGCATCCTCTCCTGGGAGGCCGGTATCGGCCCCCGGGCGGCGGATACGGTCTATCTGCGCTCGCATGAGTATGGTGTTTCGCAGGTGATCGACGGCTTTGATCCGGCGGTTCAGAAAATCAGTTTTCTCTATTTCGGCACCCGGGAACGGCTTAGCGTGGAAGACACGCCCGAGGGCATGGTGATCAGCTCGCTGCCAAGTGGCCAGAGCTTTGTCTTTTCAGGGGTCTCAAAGGCGGATCTCATTCCCGGCAATGTCGAGTTTCACCATGATCAGGTGATGGAGGACAATCTGGAGGCGCCATTCGGCTTTGATCAGAATGATGTCGCGCTTGTGTCGCGCGCGGAGCTTCTGACCCCGCAAGCGCCTGCGGGCGAGACGACGGACGGAGGTCAGGTGCGCGACGGGGTTGGAGCGGTGCCGGAGCAGCCGGAAACGCTGGAAGATCCTGACCAGCCGGACATACCTTCTGTATCTCCTGCGGACGGTGGGGAGATTGTGCTTGGGGAGGGGGGCGATACGGTTCTGGTCACTTGGGACTGGGGCCGCCAATTCGCCGTCAAGGCGTTCAATCCGCAAGAGGAGGTGATCCATTTTCGTGGCCTGTCGGCGTCTGATGTGGAGATCCGGGAAGTTGGATCGAACCTGGAGGTGACGGTCGCGAACAATGGCGGGCACAGGTATGTGTTTGAGGGGCTGCAGGCGGAAGATCTGTCGTTGGCCAATCTGACCGCTGCGAAATGGAATCCTGTCGTTACGGAAGTTGGAGGGGTTGCCGAGCAGCTCGAAGCTCTTGGAAATTCCGATGTTCTGACCTGAATTTGAAGCAGTGAAACCGGCCCTTCTAACCCTCCTCCGGCCGGTTTTACCCTGACTATTTTTTCAATGGTCTTAAATTTGAGCAATTGTCCGTCAGCTCATTTTCAGTTGACGCCCTTTGGGCGCGCTACACCTGTCAGTGACGGTTTCAGTTCTCCACAACTCATTCATTTCTCTGATGGAATAGGCAAAAATTGCCGGGTGGGCGTCTGACCCATCTTGAAACCTCCGTAATCCTGCGAATCCGATTCTACAATCGTGTCAAGGCTTCATTAAGCATGTTTCGGTTAGAGTTGTCCGACGGGGTCGTGCGCGATCAAATCAGGCCGGAAACCCGGACTTTCCATTGACCGCCCATATTATCCCATGGTATCCCATAATTACCCAGAAAGGGGAGTTTGGGCCCATTTCCATCGGGGCCAGGACATCTGATCGGCAGTGTCAAGTTCAGCCGGTTTTTGCAAAATGCATGTCCCTGGTTCGATGCGGCCATCTCTTCTCAAAGGGTTTTTCGGGGTTTCGGCGGGCGGTGACTGCCTGAGGGGATAGATGGCCGGCTTTGTTTCTCATTTTACCAACCGGCTGGACGCCAAGGGTCGCGTGTCGATCCCGGCGCCCTTCCGCGCGGTATTGGCGAGAGATGGTTTTGAAGGTCTTTATTGCATCACATCTGCCCATTGCGAGGCCGTCGATGCGGGTGGGAATGAGCTGCTGGCTGAAATCAACAAGCGCTCCGAAGCGTTCTCAAAGCTCTCGCCGGATCATGATGCGCTGGCTGTGGCGTTGTTTGGGGCGAGTGAAAATCCGAAGATCGACGGGGATGGGCGCATGACCATTTCCGACATGATCCGCGAGCACACAGGCATTACCGATCAGCTCACGTTTGTTGGTATGAATTACAAGTTTCAGATCTGGGAGCCGCAGAAGTTCCGCGAGTACCGCGCAGAGGCCCAAAGGCGCGCGCTCGCGATGCTGTCGGGGCAGGTCCCCGCACCTTCACAGGGAGAGCCGGTATGATGGCGCTTGGCGACAGGGATGTTGATCCCGCCGCTGGCGGACCCGGGCGCCATGTTCCGGTTCTCCTGCGTGAGGTTCTGCAGTGGCTCGATCCGAAGCCGGGGGAAGTGATAGTTGATGGCACCTTCGGAGCTGGCGGCTATTCCAGGGCGTTTCTGGAGCGGGGCGCGCAGGTTGTCGGGATTGACAGGGATCCGGATGCAGTTTCCGCAGGGCAGGCCTTGGTGGATGAAAGTGGTGGCCGGTTGACGCTTGTACCCGGCCGGTTTGCGGATCTTGAGCAGCATGCCCGCACTGCCGGGTTTGACGGCGTGGACGGTGTGGTTCTCGACCTGGGTGTCTCATCCATGCAGCTTGATGAGGCCGGGCGGGGCTTTTCGTTCCTGCGGGACGGGCCGCTTGATATGCGTATGGAGCAGGCTGGGCCGTCGGCGGCTGATGTTGTCAATCAAATGCCTGTCCGCGACCTGATCCGTATCATTGGTCTTCTGGGCGAGGAAAAGCGGGCAACCTCCGTTGCTCATGCGATTGATGCGGCCCGTAAGGAAAAACTGTTCACTGGCACGCTGGAACTGGCCTCCCTGATCGAGAAGGTGCTTGGCCGTTCGCCCAAGAAAGCGCAGATCCATCCAGCAACCCGCACGTTTCAGGCGCTGCGGATCTATGTGAACGGCGAGCTGCATCAGGCAGCGGCAGCGCTTGGAGCAGCTGAGCGCATCTTGCGGCCGGGCGGCCGCCTTGTGCTGGTGTCGTTCCATTCCCTGGAAGACCGGATTGTGAAGCGGTTCTTCCAGGATCGCACCCGGACCCGGGGCGGCGGCTCCCGCCATATGCCGGAAGAAGATGTTCCGCCAGCGACGTTCGAAGCACTGACGCGCAAGGCCGTAGAGGCGGCCCTTGAGGAAACCGGTGCCAATCCGCGCGCCCGCTCCGCAAAGTTGCGCGCAGGCAAGCGCACGCAGGCGCCGTTACGTGATCTGGATATCCATGCGGCGGGCGTGCCTCGTCTGGCCGCCTTTCATGGATTAGGGGGCTGAAATGGTTCGAACGCTCAACATCCTGTTCATTCTGGCGGTCGTGGTCGGCGCTGCAACGGTCTATGACATGAAGCTGGCTGCCACCAAATCGGCCGAGAAAGTCGCCGATCTGCATCGGCAGATCGAGGAAGAGCGCAATGCGATCCGGCATCTCAAGGCCGAATGGAGCCTTTTGAACAAGCCCGACAGGCTGCAAAACCTGGTGGAGCGCTACAATGACTATCTCCAGCTGGAAACGCTTGATGTGAAGCAGATTGTGAGTCCGGAAGATCTACCGGCCCGCCCGGTAATGCTCGAACCCATCGGCGGCTCCAACCAGATGGGCGGCTATGCCGGCTCGTCGGCGGCAATCCGGTGAGGCGGGCGGCATGACAATCGTAAGCGAACAGACAAGTTTCCTTCAGGTCCGCCAGCGCCATCCAAGATCTGTGCGCGGGTCCGTGTCTTCCAGCGCTGTGCGCTCGCGCGTCTATGTGGCCATGCTGGCCTTTGCCTGTGTTTATGCGGCCATTGGAGGCCGGCTGGTCATGCTGGCGGAGATGGAGCAGGCGCCGTCACATGCCTGGAGATCGGCGCAGGATTCCGTGTCTGCCTCGCGGCCGGATCTGATCGACCGCAATGGCGAGATCCTGGCGACGGATATCAAGACAGCATCCCTCTATGCCGAGCCGCGCCGCATTCTGGACGTGGACGAGGCGGTTGAGGGGCTGACCCGGATCCTGCCGGAGTTGGATGAAAAGCTGGTGCGGCGCCGTCTGGAAAGCGGTGCGGGATTTGTCTGGCTGAAACGGGAGCTGACCCCGCAAAAGGCAGATGAAATCCATAATCTCGGCTTGCCGGGCATCGGCTTTCTGTCTGAAAACCAGCGCTTTTACCCGGGCGGCCCGACGGCGGCCCACATTGTCGGTTCCGTGAATGTGGACAATCAGGGCCTCGCAGGGATCGAGAAATATATCGACAATGAATGGCTGGGGGATCTCCAGTCCCTGGGATTTGCTTCCGACCGGTCCATGGAGCCGGTGCGCCTCGCGGTTGACCTCAGGGTGCAGCATGTGGTGCGCGATGAGCTCGTCAAGGCGATGGAGCGCTACAAGGCCATTGCGGCCGTCGGGATCGTGCTCAATGCCAAGACCGGCGAAGTTGTCGCCATGTCATCTCTGCCGGATTATGACCCGAATGACCGGTCCCAGGCGCTGGAAAAGGACCGTTTGAACCGGGCGACCGGTGGTGTCTTCGAGATGGGGTCGGTGTTCAAGACCTTTACCACCGCCATGGCGCTCGATTCCGGCTCCGTGTCCATCAATGACAGTTTTGACGCCACCCGGCCGATCCGGGCCGGTGGCCGCAAGATTTCCGATTATCACGGCAAGAACCGCATCCTGTCCGTCCCGGAAATCTTCATCTATTCGTCCAATATCGGCACCGCCAAGATGATGCTGGCGACCGGGATCGACCATCAGAAGGAATTTCTCACACGGCTGCACTTGACCAAACGGCTGAAAACGGAACTGCCGGAAAATGCCGCGCCGCTTCTGCCGCCCAAATGGAACGAACTGGCGGCCATGACGATCTCCTTCGGTCACGGCATTTCGGTCACCCCCATGCAGACGGCGGTTGCCGCAGCTGCCCTGGTCAATGGCGGCAAGCTGCTGACACCTACCTTCCTGCCGCGCAGCAAGGAGCAGGCAAATAAGATGGCAACCCAGGTCGTTTCGCCCGAAGTCAGCCGTATGATGCGCTACCTGTTCCGTCTCAATGTCATTCCGGGCTCCGGTGGCTCCGGCAGCCGGGCGGATGTGCCGGGCTACACGGTTGGCGGCAAGACCGGAACGGCGGAAAAAATCGAAAACGGCCGCTATGTGAAGAACAAGCGCCGCAACTCGTTCCTGTCCGCGTTCCCGATGGATGATCCGCAATATGTGGTTCTGGTGGTTCTGGATGAGCCGAAACGCGAGAATGAGCGCAGCGGAACGGCCGCCGGCTGGAACACCGCACCGACCACCGGGGCGATCATTCGCAGGGCCGCGCCGATGCTTGGTGTGATGCCGCGTTTCGGCCAGGGGGATGAACCGATCGAGATTTCCTATTAAGGAGAAGAATGGGGAGCTAAAAGGGTAGGGAAGCCTTGACCTCGCGGGGTCGCAGCCGGAAACGGGATCAGGGCTTTCAGGGTGACGACGCACAAACCGATTGATCAGGTGTTATGGATCTTGATGTACTGACCGTTGGTCTGGGCCTGCCGGAGGTGGCAACTGGCCTGAAAGTCACGGGGCTTACGGCGGACAGCCGCCAGGTGGCGCCCGGGTTCCTGTTTGCAGCCTTCAAGGGCGCAAAGACAGACGGAACGCGCTTCGCCGCCAGCGCGGTGACCGCCGGAGCGGTTGCGGTCTTATGCGCTCACGACTCTGCTGATGCCGTGCGGGCGTCTGTTCCAGACACTGTTGCAGTTCTTGCGGTTCCCGAGCCCCGGCTGGTGTTTGCGAAAATGGCGGCCCGCTTCTATGGTGCTCAGCCGGACGTCATTGTCGCTGTCACCGGCACGGCGGGAAAGACTTCCGTTGCCCACTTTGCCCGTCAGATCTTTCAGGCGGCTGGTCATCCGGCTGCCAGTCTTGGAACCCTTGGAACCATCCGGCCCGACGGGTCCAGCTATGGTGGTCTCACGACGCCTGATCCGGTTGCACTGCACAAGGACCTGGCGGCGCTGGAGGCGGAGGGCGTCAATCACGCGGCTCTGGAAGCCTCTTCCCATGGTTTGGACCAATACCGCCTCGATGGCGTGCGCCTGACGGCGGCGGCCTTTACCAATCTCGGCCGTGACCATATGGACTACCACCCGACCATCGAGGACTACCTTAAGGCCAAACTGCGCCTGTTTAGGGATCTTCTGCCCGATGGCGGCACGGTTGTCGTTGACCGGGGGGAAAAATACGCGGACCGGGTTCTGGCCGTGGCGGCTGAACGGGGCCTTCCGGTCTTCACCGTGGGCGAAACAGGCGCTGATCTCAAGCTCACCGGCCTGCGTCCGAATGGAGGCGGCCAGGAACTGACGCTCCAGACCGCGCGTGGGGAATATAAGATCACGCTGCCGCTGATCGGCCGGTTTCAGGTGGCTAACGCCCTGATTGCCGCCGGGCTTGCAATTGCCGCGGGCACGGATATGGGGCTGGTGCTTCGGGCGCTGGAAAACCTGAAAGGGGCTCCCGGTCGGTTGGAACTGGCCGGAAAGACCGCGCAAGGCGGTCTGGTGTTCATCGACTATGCCCACAAGCCGGATGCGCTGGACAATGCGCTTGCGGCTCTGAAGCCCTTTGCCGAAGGGGCCCTGTCGGTGGTTGTTGGGGCTGGAGGGGACCGGGATCCGGGCAAACGGGAGCTGATGGGCGAAGCTGCGGCCCGCCATGCAGATCTGGTGATTGTGACCGATGACAATCCGCGCTCCGAAGAGCCGGCCCTGATCCGCCGGGCGGTCATGGCCGGGGCGCCGGGGGCGCTTGAAATCGGCGACCGGTTCGAGGCGATTGCCGAAGGAGTGCGGCGCCTGACTGCGGGCGATATTCTGTGTGTTGCCGGAAAAGGCCACGAAACCGGCCAGATTGTTGGCGAAACAGTGATTCCGTTTTCAGATCATGACGCAGTTGACCGCGCCATAAACCTTCAAGGAGACCTATGAGCGACCCTCTCTGGACATTGGACGCCTTTGTAGATGCTGTTGGGGGCAGCGTGAGGGGGGACGCCCGCGCGGAGATCACAGGCATTTCGATCGACAGCCGCTCGCTCGAACCGGGCGACGCGTTCATAGCCATCAAGGGAGACCGTCTCGACGGGCACGACTATGTCGCCGCTGCTTTGGAGGCGGGCGCGTCTTGTGCGCTTGTAGCTGAAGAGCGCCTGCCGGATCTTGCCGAAGACGGGCGCTATGTGGTGGTCCCCGACCCGCTTGAGGCCATGCGCAGGCTTGGCGTTGCTGCCCGGGCGCGCACGGGCGCAAAGATCATTGCGGTCACGGGGTCTGTCGGCAAGACCGGCACCAAGGAGGCCTTGCGGCTCACGCTGGAGCCTTCCGGCAAGGTTCATGCCTCCGTTGCCTCGTTCAACAATCACTGGGGCGTGCCGCTCACCCTGGCCCGGATGCCGGCGGACACGGAATTTGGTGTTTTTGAGATCGGCATGAACCATGCGGGCGAAATCACGCCGCTGGTGAAGATGGTGCGCCCGCATGTGGCCATCATCACCACCGTGCAGCCGGTTCATCTGGAGTTTTTCGACTCAGTTGAAAAGATCGCCCAGGCGAAAGCAGAGATTTTCGACGGGCTGGAACCGGGCGGGACCGCGATCCTGAACCGGGACAACCGCCAATATGACCTGCTGCGCTTCTTGAGCGCGACGGCAGGGGTTCCGGCAGTCCACACCTTCGGAGAAGACAGGACGGCCGACAGTCACGTTGAGAAAGTGGCAGGCTTTGCGGGCGGCTCCAGCGTTGAAGCGTCCATTCTGGGCACGGAAATCACCTACAAGATCGGGGCGGCCGGCACACATCAAGTCAAGAACAGCCTCGCGGTTCTGACGGCAGTGAAGGTCGTTGGCGCCGATCTGGCCAAGGCCGGGCTCGCTCTGGACGGTATGCGCGCGCCGCAAGGGCGGGGGGAAGTCTCCCGCCTGTCCCTGTCCGGCGGCGTGCTGAACCTGATTGACGAGAGCTACAATGCCAATCCGGCCTCCATGCGCGCAGCCTTGAAAGTGCTGGGAGCCGTGCCGGTGGCCGCCCCCGGGCGCCGGGTTGCCATTCTTGGCGATATGCGGGAGCTGGGCGCCGAGGCGGATCAGTTGCATGAAGCGCTTCTGGAGCCGGTCCTTGAGGCGAAGGTGGAGGCTGTTTATTGCGCAGGGCCGCATATGCACGGGCTTTGGAAGGCTCTGCCCCGTGAACTGCGTGCCCATTATGGCGAAGAGGCAAAAGATCTGGAAGACGCGATTTTGAAGGACGTGCGGCCCGGGGATGTCGTTATGATCAAGGGATCTCTGGGGACTCGCATGGGCCCTCTTGTCGACGCGTTGAAAAAGGAATACCCGCCTGCTGATGAATTGGCAGAGGCATAAGGGATAGCTGATGTTTTATTTTTTGGGGCAGTTTGCTGACCAGATTTCCGCGTTGAACGTGTTTCGCTACATCACGTTCCGCACGGGTGGCGCCATCATGACTGCGCTGTTTTTTGTGTTCCTCTTCGGTCCGAAGATCATTTCCAGCTTGCGGATCCGCCAGGGCCATGGCCAGCCGATCCGCGCCGACGGGCCGGAGAGCCATCTTCTGACCAAGAAAGGCACGCCCACCATGGGTGGGCTGATGATCCTGTCCGGCACGCTTGTGGCTGCGCTGCTGTGGTCGGACCTGTCCAATCCCTATGTCTGGGTGGTGATCGGGGTGACCCTCGGCTTTGGCAGCATCGGTTTTTACGATGACTATCTGAAAGTGTCGAAATCTTCTGCCAAAGGCTTTGGTGGCAAGGCGCGGCTGGGTCTGGAATTTCTGATTGCCGCCGCCGCCGCCTTTGCGGTCACGATGCTGGATACGTCCGAACATGCCGAAGCAATCACCTTTCCGTTCTTGAAAGAGTTCACACTCAATCTCGGCCTGATCTTCATTCCCTTTGCAGCCTTCGTCATGGTCGGGGCGGGCAATGCGGTCAACCTGACCGATGGCCTAGACGGTCTGGCCATCGTGCCAGTGATGATCGCCTGCGCCTCTTTCGGGCTGATCGCCTATCTGTCCGGCAATGCGGTGTTTGCCAGCTATCTTCAGATCCACCATGTGGCAGGCACCGGCGAACTGGCGGTTTTGTGCGGGGCGGTGATTGGCGCCGGTCTCGGGTTCTTGTGGTTCAACGCCCCGCCTGCGGCGATTTTCATGGGTGACACCGGATCTCTGGCCCTTGGCGGCATGATCGGGGCGATTGCCGTGGCCACCAAACACGAGATCGTTCTGGCCATCATTGGGGGCCTGTTTGTTCTGGAAGCGGTGTCGGTCATCGTGCAGGTCATCTCCTACAAGCTGACCGGCAAGCGTGTGTTCCGCATGGCGCCGATCCACCATCACTTCGAGATCATGGGCTGGACCGAAAGTCAGGTGGTGATCCGCTTCTGGATCATTGCCGTCGTTCTCGCCCTGGTCGGGCTTGCCACGTTGAAGCTGAGGTAAGCCCGGATGATCCCAGTCACCACATTTGAAGGTCAGAAAGTCGCCCTGTTCGGGCTGGGCGGATCCGGACTGGCGACGGCTCAGGCGCTGAAAAGCGGCGGGGCCGATGTGGTGTGCGCCGACGATAGCGAAGCGCGGGTCCAGCAGGCCGCTGCAGACGGGCTGGCCACGGCGGATCTGCGTAGCCTTGACTGGAGCAAGGTGGCCGCCCTGGTTCTGGCGCCCGGTGTTCCGCTGACCCATCCCGTGCCGCATTGGTCGGTCGATCTGGCGCGCGACGCAGGGGTCGGGATCATTGGCGATGTGGAGCTGTTCTGCCGGGAGCGGCGCAAGCTCTGTCCGGAGGCGCCGTTCATTGCGATCACCGGTACAAATGGCAAATCGACCACCACGGCGCTGATTGCCCATCTGCTCGGCGCACTTGGCCTTGATGTCCAGATGGGCGGTAATATCGGCACGCCGGTTTTGGCGCTGAACCGGCCGAAGCCGGGCCGCCACTATGTGATCGAGTGCTCGTCCTACCAGATTGATCTGGCGCCGACGCTGGAACCCACGGTGGGGATCCACATGAACCTCTCCGCCGATCACCTGGACCGCCACGGCAGCATGGAAAACTATGCGGCCATAAAGGAGCGGCTGGTCGCCGGTGCCCGTATCGCGGTTGTCGGGGTGGATGACCGGCTCTCCTCCGTGATTGCGGACCGGCTGGAACTGGCCCACAAGCCGGTCTTGCGGATTGCCGGGGAAAAGGAGCTGACCAGCGGCTTCTATGCCCGTCATGGACATCTGATCGAAGCCCATGACGGCAGCCAGCAAGAGGTCGCGTGCCTCGGCGGCGTGGACAGCCTGCGGGGCGATCACAATGGCCAGAATGCTGCTGCGGCCTTCGCCGCGCTGCGGGGGCTGGATCTGCCCGCAGACAAGATTGCTGCGGCGATGACCTCCTTTCCGGGGCTCCATCACCGCATGGAAGTTGTTGCGCGCAAGGGCCGGGTGCTGTTCATCAACGATTCCAAGGCAACCAATGCGGATGCAGCCGCACGGGCTCTGTCCAGTTTCGACCGGATCTATTGGATTGCGGGCGGCCGGGCCAAGGCAGGGGGCATTGCCTCGCTTGACGAGTATTTTCCGAAGATCGCCAAAGCGCTGCTGATCGGCGAGGCGGCTGAAGAGTTTGCCAAAACTCTTGAGGGCCGGGTGCCTTTCAAGATCAGCGGAACCCTGTCGCAGGCTGTCGCCGATGCGGCGGCGGAAGCGGCCGAGGATGGAGCGGACGAGATAGCCATTCTGCTGTCCCCGGCCTGTGCAAGTTTTGATCAATATCCCAATTTCGAACTACGGGGTGCTGCTTTTGTAGATGCGGTGCGTGCCTTGTCTGCCCAGGAGGTCGCCTAAATGGTTTCGCGCGCCGATCGCAGCCGGTTTGCCGAATGGCTCTGGACCGTGGATCACTATCTCCTTGCCGCCTTTGGCCTGCTGATGGTCGGCGGTGTGGTGCTGTCCTTTGCCGCCAGCCCTCCCGTTGCCGAGCGGATCGGGGTTGACACGTTCTTCTTCGTCAAGCGTCAGGCCCTGTTTCTGATCCCGGCGGTGATCATCATGCTGTCGGCATCCTTGATGCCGCCGCGCATGGTGCGGCGCGCGGCTCTGATCCTGTTCACGATTTCGCTTGTGCTGATGATCGCGACCCTCTTCATGGGGTTTGAAGCCAAAGGCGCCCGTCGCTGGATCTATATTGCCGGATTTTCCTTGCAGCCCTCCGAGTTCCTGAAACCGGCTTTTGTGGTGCTGATTGCGTTTCTTCTGTCGGAAAGCGGACGGCGCAGGGAGGTTCCCGGGGTGCTGTTTGCCTTTGTGCTGTTCGCAGTCTGTGCGGCGCTCCTGATCGCGCAGCCGGATTTCGGCCAGACCATGCTGCTCGGTCTGGTCTGGGCCGGGTTGTTTTTCCTCAATGGCATTTCCTGGCTGATCATCATGGCGCTTGGTCTGATCGGGGTTGTCGGCCTCTTTGCAGCCTATGCCTTCCTGCCGCATGTGACCAATCGTGTGGACCGGTTTCTGGACCCGAGTTCGGGGGATACGTTCCAGGTGGATACGGCGATGGATTCGTTCCTCGCCGGTGGCTGGTTCGGCCGTGGGCCGGGGGAGGGCACGGTCAAACGCATCCTGCCGGACAGCCATACAGACTTCATCTTTGCCGTGGTGGGCGAAGAGTTCGGCGTGATTGTCTGTCTGCTGCTGGTGTCGGTTTTTGCCTTTGTGGTCTTGCGCGGGCTGAACCATGCCAGCCGCAATCAGGATGCTTTCAGCCGTCTGGCCACTGCCGGTCTTGTGGTTCTGTTCGGTCTTCAGGCCACGATCAACCTTGCTGTCAATCTTCACCTGATGCCCTCCAAGGGCATGACCTTGCCCTTTATTTCCTATGGCGGGTCCTCGTTGTTGTCGTCCGCCATGACGGCCGGGGCCATTCTGGCACTCACCCGCAGGCGGCCACAGCCCTCGCGCGGAGAGGCCGTGACCGTAAGCCGCCTGTCCCCGTCGACTTTGATGTAGTCCCAAAGAGCGTTGCTCGAGAAATATGCGCAAAACAGTTTTGCTGACGGCCGGCGGTACAGGCGGCCATTTGTTCCCCGCACAGGCGCTGGCAAGTGAGCTCGGCCGTCGCGGCTGGACCGTTGAGCTGGCAACAGATGAACGGGCCGACAAATACGGGACCGCGTTTCCGGCCCGCAAGGTCCATATCATCACCTCTGCCACCTTGCGCGGGCGCTCGCCGCTGGCCCTGGCCAAAACCGCCTTCAGCCTGTTGCGCGGCACCTGGCAGGCCCGCGCGGTGATCAAGGCGCTGAAGCCGGATGTGGTTGCAGGATTTGGCGGTTATCCGACCTTTCCCCCCATGTTTGCTGCGCGCCTGACCGGAACACCGTCCATTTTGCATGAAGCAAACGGGGTGATGGGCCGGGCCAATAAGCTGCTGGCCAAGGGCGTGACCGCCATGGCCACAAGCGTTCCATTGGACGGTCTGCCCAAAGAGCTTGCCGCCAAACTGGTGGAGACGGGCAATCCGGTGCGCGATGCGGTTCTTCAGGCCGCTGAAATTGCCTACACGCCGCCTGTTCAGGAAGGCCCGTTTCATCTTCTGGTCTTTGGGGGCTCCCAGGGGGCCCGGTTCTTTTCCGATGTGCTGCCGCTGGCCGTAGAACGGCTTCCCGAACCTTTGCGCAGCCGCCTGCACATCGTACAGCAGTGCCGGGCAGAAGACATGGAGCGGGTTCAGAAGGTCTATGACGGGCTGGGCCTGTCGGCCGAATGTGCATCGTTCTTTCAGGACATGCCCCAGCGCATCGCCCACGCGCATCTGGTGATCTGCCGCTCGGGCGCCTCTTCGGTCAGCGAACTCAGCGTGCTGGGCCGTCCGGCCATTCTGGTGCCCTTGCCCGGCGCCCTGGATCAGGACCAGGCGGCCAATGCCCGGGTTCTGGAGACTGCTGGCGGCGCCTGGCCTATCCGCCAAGCGGAGCTGACGCCGGAGCGGCTTAGCGACGAGCTTGCCCGGCTCATGCAGGCGCCGGGGGATCTGGCGCGCGCGGCGCAAAGTGCGCAGAGCGCCGCTAAACCCGACGCGGTCAAGCGGCTTGCGGACCTTGTGGAGACAATTGCAACACCCAAAGGCGCAGCCCCAAAAGACGCCTTGCAGGAAGGAGCACGGCCATGAAGATGCCGCAGGATATCGGACCGGTTCATTTTGTCGGTATTGGTGGCATTGGCATGAGCGGTATTGCCGAAGTGCTGAAGACCCTCGGCTATCAGGTCCAAGGCTCGGACATGGCCGAGAATGCCAATGTGCAGCGTCTGCGGGACCATGGCATTCCAGTGGCCGTCGGACATTCCCCGGACAATCTGGGCGAGGCGGAAGTGCTGGTGGTCTCGTCCGCGATCAAAAAAGACAATCCGGAGCTGGTGGCCGCGCGCGAAAAGCTGATCCCGGTGGTACGCAGGGCGGAAATGCTGGCCGAGTTGATGCGGTTCAAACAGGCCATTGCCGTTGGCGGCACCCATGGCAAGACGACCACTACGTCGATGGTGGCGGCGCTGCTCGATGCGGGCAGCCTGGACCCGACGGTGATCAATGGCGGCATCATCAATGCCTATGGCACCAATGCCCGTATGGGCGAAGGTGACTGGATGGTGGTGGAGGCCGATGAAAGCGACGGTACCTTCGTCAAGCTGCCCGCCGATATCGCCATCGTCACCAATATCGATCCGGAACATCTTGATCACTATGGCGACTTTGACGGCGTGAAAGCAGCCTTCCGGCAATTTGTCGAAAACGTTCCCTTCTACGGCTTTGCCGTCATGTGCCTGGACCATCCCGAGGTTCAGACCATGATCGGCACCATTGAAGACCGGCGGGTGGTCACCTATGGCACCAACCCGCAGGCGGATGTGCGCTTTACGGATGTGTCGATGGATGGCGGTAAATCCACCTTTTCTGTGACCATCCGCGACCGGCGCACCGGTCAGGTGGCGGAGTTGAAGGACCTGGTTCTGCCCATGCCTGGTCTGCACAATGTTTCCAACGCCACTGCGGCGATTGCCGTTGCCTCCCAGCTTGGGGTCGGTGCGGACAATCTCAAAAAAGGCATTTCCGGTTTTGGCGGTGTCAAGCGGCGCTTCACCCATACGGGCACGGTCAACGGTGTTGAGATCTTCGACGATTACGGACACCACCCGGTGGAAATCAAGGCCGTGCTGCATGCGGCCCGGGAATCGACCGGGGGCAAGGTGATCGCGGTCATGCAGCCGCACAGATATTCGCGCCTGCACAGCCTGTTCGACGATTTTTCCAACTGCTTCAACGATGCGGACACGGTGATCATCGCGCCGGTTTATGCGGCCGGAGAGCAGCCCCTGGAGGGCGCCTCCCACAAGGATCTGGTATCGGGATTGAAAACCAGAGGGCACCGGCAGGTCCAGTCCATCGACAGTCCGGACGAATTGCCAGCGCTGATCAAGGAGCTTGCCGAACCGGGGGATTTCGTGATCTGCTTGGGGGCCGGCAACATTACCCAATGGGCCTATGCGCTGCCCAAGCAGCTTGAAGCGTTGTAAGGGGCGGGTGTCGATGGCTTTTCCCGATCTTCTTGAACGCTATCCGGATCTCGCTGCTGGAGTGCGCGGGCGTTTGACCGCCGGCCAGCCGCTGTCCGCCGTGACCTGGTTCCGCACCGGCGGTCCGGCGCAGCTGATGTTTCAGCCCGCAGATGAAGACGATCTGGCCGCGTTCTTGACGAAACTGCCGCCGGAGGTGCCGGTGCTGCCGGTGGGGCTCGGGTCCAATCTTCTGATCCGCGATGGCGGTCTTGAAGGGGTTGTCATCCGGCTGAGCGCCCGGGGCTTTGGCGGAATTGAAGAGCTGGGCAACAACCGCCTGCGCGCGGGGGCGGCGGTGCCCGACAAGAAACTGGCGGAAGCGGCCGCGCGGGCTGGACTTGGCGGGTTTGCCTTTTACACTGGCATTCCGGGCGGCCTTGGTGGTGCCTTGCGCATGAATGCGGGCGCTCATGGCACGGAAACCTGTGAGCGCATGGTGGAGCTGACCGCCCTTGACCGGGCGGGCAACCGGCATGTGCTGAGCAACGGGCAGATGGGCTATGCCTACCGCCGGTCAACGGCCGCCCGTGATCTCATTTTCACGTCTGCCGTATTTGAGGGACCAGGAGCGGACGAGGCCGCGATCCGGCAGGAGATGGCCGATGTGGTCGCGCACCGGGAAAGGGCGCAGCCGATCCGGGAAAAGACCGGAGGCTCGACATTCAAGAACCCGCCGGGCACGTCCGCCTGGAAAGAGGTTGATGCCGCTGGCTGCCGGGGTTTGACCATCGGCGGCGCGCAAATGTCGGAGATGCACTGCAATTTCATGATCAACACGGGCACGGCCACCGGTCACGACCTGGAGCTTCTGGGCGAGACGGTGCGGGCGCGGGTTCTCCAGCACAGCGGCATCCGCCTGGAGTGGGAAATCAAGCGCCTCGGCGCATTTGGCCCTGAAGGAGCGGTCGAGCCGTTTTTGGGGCAAGCAGGGGAGGTTGCATAAGATGGGACAAAAACACGTTGCCGTTCTGATGGGCGGCTGGGTCAACGAGCGTCCGGTGAGCCTGTCCAGCGGCAAGGATTGCGCCGACGCGCTGGAGGAGGCCGGTTACAAGGTCACCCGGGTGGATGTGGACCGGAATGTTTCGGCGGTGCTGGCGGATCTGAAGCCGGATGTGGCCTTCAATGCCCTTCACGGCCCGTTCGGGGAAGATGGCTGCATTCAGGGAATTTTAGAGTTTCTTAATATCCCCTATACCCATTCCGGAGTGATGGCATCGGCCCTTGCCATGAACAAGGTGAAGGCCAAGGCGGTTCTGGCAGCGGCTGGAATTCCGGTGACCGAACATATTGTTGTGGACCGCCGGGAGATCGGCCGCGTTCATCCGATGAAGCCCCCCTATGTGCTCAAGCCAATTAATGAAGGTTCGAGCTTCGGAGTGCTGATTATCAAGGAAGATCAAGAGTTTCCCCCCCAGGAGCTGGGCCGGGACGACTGGCAGTTTCCTGATATTCTCATGTGTGAGAAGTTCATTTCCGGCCGGGAATTGACCTGTGCGGTGATGGAAGACAAGGCCCTCGGGGTCATTGATATCATTCCGCAAGGGCATGGCTTCTACGATTACGATGCAAAATATGTAGAAGGCGGTTCAAAACACGTTCTTCCTGCAAAAATTTCACCGATTGTTTACCAAAAAGTAGAGACACTAGCGGTTAAGGCGCATCAGGCCTTGGGATGCCGTGGTGTATCCCGTGCCGATTTCCGCTTTGACGAGTGCGAAGACGGGTCCGGAGACCTGATTTGTCTTGAAGTGAACACACAGCCAGGCATGACGCCAACCTCACTTGTGCCGGAAATGGCGGCGCATCAGGGGATGAGTTTCAAGGATCTGGTCGGTTGGATGGTTGAGGAAGCGAGTTGCTGTCGCTAGGTCGCAAACGGAATAGGGAAGCGTTATCCCCGCTGGAAGCCGAGCTGGCTCCGCGCGGGCGCGGCGTTTCGCGTTTGCACCGCCAGCCGGTCTGGCGGGCGGCGGGCCGTCTTGCGGATCTGCCGCGCTGGACCGGGTCTGCAGCAGCTCTCGGGTTCTTAACCTTAACAATTGGTTACGCAATAGTCATAAGCGGCAATGGCCGCATCGTGTCCGACGAATTGCTGTCGGCAGCCGGGTTCGGCATCGAAGCGGTGAAATTGTCCGGCCAGCGGGAAATCAACGAGTTTCAGGTGCTTGAAGCACTTGAGATTCATGATGGCAGCTCGCTTGCCCTGTTTGATGCGGATGCGGCCCGTGAACGGCTGAACCACATGGCTTGGGTCAAGAATGCTTCGGTCATGAAGCTGTATCCGAGCACGCTGCAAATCAAGATCGAAGAGAAAGTGCCTTATGCGCTGTGGCAGCGCGGGGACCTCGTTTCAATTATTAACAAGGCCGGGGACGTCATTACCGACGATGTCGATGGCCGATATGCAAATCTGCTTTTGGTCGTCAATCACGGTGCACAGCGCCGGGCCGGTGAAATCAACACGGCTCTTGAGACTGTGCCGGAACTGCGGCCGCGTGTGCGGGCGGCTTTCCTGATCAGCGGCCGCCGTTGGGATCTTCAGTTGGAAAACGGAATTTCAATCCGCCTGCCGGAAAAGAATGTCGAAGCGGCGCTGGCCGATCTTGTGAAGATGGACGAGGACAGCGGGCTGCTGTCGCGGGATATTGTGGCTATCGACATGCGCCTTGCCGATCGCGTGACCGTACGCCTGTCGGATGAAGCCGCCGAGCGGCGCAAGGTCATGACCGGTGGCCGGAACCGGTCGGGCAAGAAGGAGCAGGACACATGAGCCGCTCCGACAAACATCTCTACCTGCCGAAAATGCGCCCGCTGCCCAGCCGGCGCGCGGTCATCATGTCCGTTCTGGATGTGGGCTCCACCAAGGTGTGCTGCCTGATTGCAAAGCTGGTGCCCCAGGAGGAGCGCTCGCTTCTGTCCAGCCGCTCCCACAAGGTGGAAGTGCTAGGCTATGGCTACCAGCGTTCGCGCGGCATCAAGTCGGGTGTCGTTGTAGATATGGATGCGGCCGAACAGGCGATCCGGCTGGCCGTGGACAGCGCAGAGCGCATGGCCGGTGTGACGGTGGAATCCCTGATCGCGAATATCAGCTGCGGCCGTCTGCAGAGCGAGATCTACAGCGCAGGGGTGCCGCTGGCGGGGGAAAGCGTCAGCGAAGCGGATATCCAGCGGGTTCTGTCCGCCGGGTCCAGTCACTCGGTCACAGACGGGCGGGCGGTCACCCACGCCCTGCCAATTTCCTATTCCCTGGACGGCAGCCGGGGCATCCGCGATCCGCGCGGCATGATGGGTCACAAGCTCGGGGTGGACATGCAGGTTGTCACGGCGGAAATTCCGCCGGTGCGCAATCTGGAGCTGTGCATCAACCGGGGCCATCTGCATGTGGAAACCATGGTGGCAACACCCTTTGCAAGTGGCCTGTCGACCATTGTGGATGATGAAGCGGAGCTTGGGGTTGCCTGTATCGATATGGGCGGCGGCACCACGACCCTGTCCGTCTTTGTCGATGGCCATATGGTGCATCTGGATGCAATTGCCGTTGGCGGCAACCATGTCACCACGGACATTGCCCGTGCTTTTGCCACGCGCCTGCAGGATGCAGAGCGCCTGAAAACCCTTTTTGGCTCTCCGCTGGCCTCCAGCTCGGACGACCGTGACCTGCTCACGGTGCCGCCGCTGGAAAGCGACAGCGAATTGCCGAACCAGATCCCGCGCTCGGCGCTGACCCGGGTCATCCGCCCGCGCGTGGAAGAAATCCTTGAACTCGTGAGGGACCGTTTGACCGCCTCCGGCTTTGCCGGCCGGGTGGGCAAGCAGATTGTTCTGACTGGGGGCGCCAGTCAGCTCACGGGTCTTGGAGAGGTTGCGCGCCACATTTTGGGACGCAACGTCCGTCTTGGCCGGCCCCTGGGCGTCGCCGGTCTTCCCGAGGCTGCCAAAGGTCCGGCATTTGCCGCCGCGGTTGGCCTCTTGATTTATCCGCAGGTCGCGCAGATCGAACAGTTCGAACACAAGAACCGTCGGTCTGGGTGGGGCGGACAATCTGGTTACCTGGCCCGCATGGGCCAGTGGATCAGGGAAAGCTTCTGACGATGAGCCAAGAAGACGAAAGCCAGGAATTGGAGCTGCCCGGCATGGCAGCGGAAGTTAGGGAAGAAGACGGGTCTCCCGCAGCGGGGGATCCATTGGGTCGCGAGGATACTATGACCATTAACCTTAAGATGCCCGACATTCAGGAGCTGAAGCCGAGGATTACGGTTTTCGGCGTCGGCGGCGCGGGCGGAAACGCCGTCAACAACATGATCACTGCCGGCCTCCAGGGCTGCGACTTCGTTGTCGCAAACACGGATGCCCAGGCCCTTGCCATGAACCATTCCGACCGGCTCGTCCAGATGGGCGTTGCGGTGACGGAAGGTCTCGGCGCCGGCTCACAGCCGGAAGTCGGATCGGCAGCGGCGGAGGAAGTGATTGACGAAATCAACGATCACCTGTCCGGATCGCACATGGTGTTCATCACCGCCGGCATGGGTGGGGGCACCGGCACCGGCGCAGCTCCGGTCATTGCCCGCGCAGCGCGCGAACAGGGCATTCTGACCGTAGGTGTGGTCACCAAGCCGTTCCAGTTCGAAGGTGCGCGGCGCATGCGCATTGCCGACAGCGGCATTGAAGAGCTGCAGCGCAGTGTGGACACTTTGATTGTCATTCCGAACCAGAACCTGTTCCGGATTGCCAATGCGCAGACCACCTTTGCCGACGCGTTCGCGATGGCCGATCAGGTGCTTTACTCCGGTGTTGCTTGCATCACCGACCTGATGGTCAAGGAAGGTCTTATCAACCTGGATTTTGCCGATGTGCGCTCCGTGATGCGGGGCATGGGCAAGGCCATGATGGGCACCGGCGAGGCCAGCGGCGAAAAACGCGCCCAGCAGGCGGCCGAAGCGGCCATTGCCAACCCGCTTCTGGACGAATCGTCCATGAAGGGCGCCAAGGGTCTTCTGATCTCGATCACGGGCGGCAACGACCTGACCCTGTTCGAAGTGGACGAAGCCGCCACACGAATCCGGGAAGAAGTGGATTCCGATGCCAACATCATCCTGGGCGCGACCTTCGATGAAACCCTTGACGGCATCATCCGCGTGTCTGTTGTGGCCACGGGCATTGACAGGGAGGAGGGCCTTGAGGCTGCTCCGTTTCCAGCATCAGCTGGCCAGGCCGTGAAACAGGCCGCTGCTCCAGCTGCAATCCGCAGCCAGGAGATCGCTTCTGCAAAACCAGCCGTGGCTGCTGAGCGCGCAGGCGCAGCAGCTGCTGCGGCCCAGGCTGTTGCCAGCCTGGAAAAGGAACTTGCGATTCCCGAGCCGGCTCCGGTCGCCGTGGCCAGCGATCCGGATGTGGAAATCAAACGGGTCCAGCCTGTCAGCCGTCCGCTGGCGGAAAAGACCCCGATGATGATGGATCTGGAAGATGAAACACCGGCGGCTGTCGTCGATGAGACACCGGTCAGCCAGCCCTATATTCCGCCAGTTGCCGAAGAGCACAGCCCGGCGCCGCGCATGCCACGGGTTGAGGATTTCCCGCCGATTGCGCAGCGTGAAATCATGGCCCAGCAGGCGCCTGCCGAGCCGGCTCAGCCTCAGCCTCAGCCCCTGGCCAATGCGACTCAGGCCGCTGAGCCGGCTCAGGCACCGGCTGCTGCGGCTCCGGCTGGGCTGGAGGAATATGGCGAAGACGATGACCGCCGCCCGATGGGCCTGCTCCGGCGTCTGGCCAGTGGCCTTGGCCGCCGGGAAGACGAAGAAGAGCTGGCCGCAGAAGCACCCGTTGCCCGCAAGGCACCGCAGCTTCAGCCCGCTCCGGCGCAGCCGCGTGCTCCGCAGGCCCGGGCCTCGAACTTCGGGGCTGCGGGACAGCTTGACGAAACTGGCCGTGCCGCGCCCAAGCCGGTCAGTGCGTCAGATGACGAACAGTTGGAGATCCCGGCGTTCCTGCGCCGGCAGGCCAACTGATTCGTTCCGCGATCTGCTTCCCTGATCGTGGCAGCCCGGAGCGACCGCTCCGGGCTGTTAACGCTAGCGGAAGAAAACTTTGTTTTTTTTCAATCCTGTGAATCGTTACAAACCGTAATAAAGCTTTATTTCGTTCTGCCCGGCTTCGCGACTATCTTCGCCCCCAACACGTGATCGTTAAAAGTCCGCTTGTGCAATTTGGCAAAAGAGAGACGTTTCGGTCACCTTTCGGAAGGGCTGGGTTTTATGACCATACATGTTGACCGACAGACAACGCTTGCCGATCAGGTAACGCTGACCGGAATCGGGGTTCACTCGGGCAAACCGGCATCGATCACGCTCCTTCCTGCGGAAGCTGGCGCCGGGGTGGTGTTCACCCGGACTGATCAAGACAATGCAACAGAAATACCGGCCCTCTGGAACAAGGTCTCCGCAACGGCGCTGTGCACCGTGCTCGGGGACCCAGCCCAGGACGGCATCGCCACCGTAGAACATCTCATGGCGGCGCTGTTCGGCATGGGGGTTGACAATGTGATCGTGGAAATCGATGGCCCCGAAATGCCGATCATGGATGGCAGCAGTGCGGTTTTCGTGGAAGCGGTCGAGCAGGTCGGTCTGGCGAAGCTGGATCGGGGCCGCCGGTATCTGAAAATCAACAAGACGGTCCGGGTCGACAACGGTTCCGCATGGTGCGAGCTGCACCCCTATGACGGCACCAAGTTTGACATCACCATTGATTTCGACACTCCGGCTATCGGTTGCCAGAAATTCGTGTCTGACATGACCCCGGAGGTCTTCAGCACTGAACTTTCCCGCGCACGCACCTTCGGCAATGTCAAGGATGTGGAGCAGCTCTGGAAGATGGGCTTTGCCCTCGGCTCGTCCCTGGACAATTCGGTGGCGATCTCCGACGACAAGGTTCTGAACCCGGAAGGTACCCGCTGGCCGGATGAGTTCGCCCGGCACAAGGCGCTTGATGCGGTTGGAGATCTGGCTCTTGCTGGTCTGCCGATTCTCGGAATGTACCGGTCCTATAAGGGCGGTCACAAGATGAACCACGCCATTCTGGTGAAGCTGTTCCAGGATCCGGAGGCGTTCGAAATTGTCGAAGCCCCTGCGTTCCGTCAGGTCGGGCAGGTTGGCAAGGGCGGACTTGCCGCCGCTGCCGCCTTCGGCCCCGAGGTTTCCTGAGGCTTTCTAGAGCGGCTCGGGCATGCCCTGTGCCCGATGGCCTGCCTGATTTTTCGCAATTCACTGCTATTTGGGCATTTTGCCACAAAAATGCTCAAAAAAACCGTCAGATCGCCGATCAGGGCGTGACGGGGACAGGGGAATTCCGATAAACACTCCTGTCAAAGAAATGAACTGACCGGATTGTTTTGACGGTCGCATGGGCCGGACCCGGCTCGGGAGTATAGGCGTGAACGGAATTTTATCTGGGTCTCACATGATCGGAACCAAACGCATCAAGAGCCTGATGAGACTGGCCGTGCTGGCGGCCCCGGTTCTGCTTGTTGCCTGCAGCGGCAAGGAAGACCTCGATGAGCTGGCGCTCAATGACACGCCCCCTGAGGTCCTTTTCAATGAAGGCCTGGCCTTGCGGGCCCAGGGCAAGCTGCGCGACTCGACGCAGAAATTTGAAGAGATCGACAAGCTCTACCCCTATTCGGAATATTCGAAAAAGTCGCTGGTCAATCTGGCCTTCCTGAATTTCTCCCGGAGCAAATACACGGAAGCCATCACGGCGGCGCGCCGCTTCGTGACCCTTTATCCGGGGGACGAGGATTCGGCATATATGCTTTATATTGCCGGTCAGAGCTATTTCCGCCAGATGCCGGACATCACCCGCGATCAGGCGGTGACCCGAAAGTCCGCCGGTGCGTTCCAGGAGCTGGTACAGCGCTTCCCCGAGTCCGAATATGCGCCGGATGCGGAAAAGAAGCTGCGAATTGTTGAGGACCAGCTTGGCGGCAAGGAAATGCAGGTCGGCCGCTACTACCTGAAGCGGCGCAACTATGTGGCGGCGATCAACCGGTTCAAGGCGGTGGTGATCGAGTTTCAGACCACACGCCACGTCGAAGAGGCACTTTTCCGTCTGACCGAAGCCTATTATGCTCTCGGGGTGATCAACGAAGCCCAGACAGCGGCGGCGGTGCTGGGGCACAATTATCCCGATACCCAGTGGTACAAGGATGCCTTCGCCCTTTTGAACAAGGGCGGGTATGAACCTTCTGAAGACAGCGGAAGCTGGATCAGCCGGGCTTTCAAGAAAATCTGATCCGGGCGGTGTGACTGCCCGAACGCCTTCAGGTTGATAGGGCGTCTGGCACGCGTGCCGGGGCTGGGGCAACGCTGGTGTGGATCATTGCCCCCAGGACCGCTCAGGGTCGATTGATCCGGCTGGAGAGGATCGGCTATAGAGGGTTTGAGGCGTTCGGCTGCGTTCCGTCGAACGCACAATGCCCAGGGAGCCGCCTTCATGCTGGTCACGCTGTCTATCCGTGACATTGTTCTGATTGATCGTCTGGATCTCGACTTTTCCTCGGGAATGTCTGTCCTGACCGGGGAGACCGGTGCAGGCAAGTCGATCCTGCTCGATTCTCTGTCTCTGGCCCTTGGGGCCCGCGGCGATGCGGACCTTGTGCGCCATGGCGAAGCCCAGGGGCAGGTGACGGCGGTGTTTGATGTTCCGGCGGTGCATCCTGTCCGGGCGTTTTTGAAAGACAATGATGTCGAGGATGATGGCGACATCATCTTGCGGCGGATCCAAACGGCGGACGGGCGGACCCGCGCCTTTGTCAACGACCAGCCTGTCAGTGCGGGCCTGCTGCGGCAGGTGGGCGCGCTGCTGGTGGAAATCCACGGTCAGCATGACGACCGCGCGCTTGTGGACCCGGACAGCCATCGGGCCCTGATTGATATTTTTGGTGGTCTGACCGGCGATGCTGATAAGGTGGCGAAGGCCTATGCCGCTTTCCGGGCTGCGGAAAAGGCTGTTTCCGATCATGAAAAACGCATCGAGGCGGCCCGTCAGGAAGCTGACTATCTGCGTTCGTCCGCAGAAGAATTGTCGGTGCTGAACCCGGAAGAGGGGGAAGAGAATCGTCTGGCCGCCCGCCGTACCGACATGATGCAGGTGGAAAAGATCGCCAGCGGACTGAGTGAAGCCTTCGAAACGCTGAATGGCAGCGCATCGCCGGTGCCGGAGCTGGCCAGCCTGTTGCGCCGCCTGGAGCGCAAGGCAGATCAGGTGCCCCAGCTTCTCGCTCAGCCGGTGCGCACCCTGTCCCAGGCTCTGGACCAGCTGGAAGAGACCCGCAGCGGCTTGGAGAATGCCCTGCGGCAGACGGAATTTGATCCCCGGGAGCTGGAGAGCGTTGAAGAGCGCCTGTTTGCGCTACGGGCGGCTTCACGCAAATATTCTGTGCCGGTGGATGAGCTGAACGGGCTCTGCGCGCGCATGAGTGCAGATCTGGCCGATCTGGACGCGGGAGAAGACAAGCTGGCCGCGCTTGCCGAAGCGGCAGCCTCTGCACGGACAGACTATGATGCCAAAGCTTCTGCCCTGTCCGCCCGGCGGGCCAGGACGGCACAAGCGCTGGAAAAGGCGGTCGACGGGGAATTGCCGGATCTGAAACTGGAACGGGCGAAGTTCATTGTCGAGATGGTGAGCGATCCGGACACCCGGGGCCGTTCCGGCACCGATCAGCTGGAGTTCCACGTCCAGACCAATCCGGGCACCCGTCCCGGCCCGATGATGAAGGTTGCCTCCGGCGGGGAATTGTCGCGCTTTCTTCTGGCACTGAAAGTTTCGCTGGCCGACAAGGGCTCGGCGCCGACGCTGGTGTTTGACGAAATTGACACCGGGGTCGGTGGGGCCGTCGCCGAAGCCATTGGCGTGCGGCTGGCCCGTCTGGCCAGCACCGTCCAGGTTCTGACCGTCACCCATGCGCCGCAGGTGGCCGCACGTGCGGCGGGCCATTTCCTGATTGCCAAGGAAGCCACCCGTCCGGACCGGGTGGCCACGCGGGTGCAGCGCATCGATGCGGACCACCGCAGCGAGGAAATTGCGCGTATGCTGGCAGGCAGCGTGATTACCGAAGAAGCCCGGGCTGCTGCCCGAAGACTGTTGACCGCAGCGGAATAGGGGCGCCATGAGCGACGGTTTAAAGGGACCTGCGGAAAAAGATGTTCCAGAGAACGGGAAACCGGACACCGGGAACGCTGACACCAGCACTATCAGCGTCGAGGTGCTGACACGGGATCAGGCGCGGGCCGAACTTGCACGGCTGGCAGCGGACATTGCTGAAAACGACCGGCTCTACCACCAGGAGGACACCCCGGTCCTGTCGGATGGGGAGTATGATGCGCTGCGCCGGCGCAATGGGGAGATTGAGGCACGGTTCCCGGATCTGGTGCTGGCGGATGGGCCTTCTGTACAGGTGGGGGCGGCTCCGGCCTCCGGTTTCGGCAAGATCGCCCACCGGGTGCCGATGCTTTCCCTGGACAATGCCTTTTCCGATGAAGATGTCCAGGACTTTGTCGGCCGGGTGCGGCGGTTCCTGAAATTCGATCCGCTGATGGGGGCGCTTGCCGTGACCGCCGAGCCAAAGATCGATGGCCTTTCCTTGTCTTTGCGTTATGAAAACGGGCAACTTGTCTACGCGGCGACCCGGGGCGACGGCACCACGGGGGAAAATGTCACGGCCAATGCCAGAACGATTGGCGACATTCCGCAGACCTTGACCGGTCCCGTGCCGGATGTGGTTGAAGTGCGCGGCGAAGTCTATATGGCGCATGGGGATTTCCGCGCGCTCAATGCGCGCATGGAAGCCAATGGCGGCAAGCCATTCGCCAATCCGCGCAATGCGGCGGCCGGGTCCTTGCGCCAGCTCAATCCGGACATCACCGCGACCCGTCCGCTGAAATTCTTCGCCTATGCCTGGGGCGAGATGAGCGCCATGAACGCAGACACTCAGACGGACATGGTGGCAGCGTTTGCGGGCTGGGGCTTCAAGATCAATTCCCTGATGGAGCGCTGCGAGACGGTCGAGGCGCTGCTGAAGGTCTATCACGGCATTGAAGAAAGCCGGGCGCAGCTCGACTATGATATTGACGGGGTGGTCTACAAGGTGGACCGGCTGGATCTGCAGGAGCGGCTCGGCTTTGTCTCCCGCTCACCCCGCTGGGCGATTGCCCACAAGTTCCCGGCCGAGCAGGCATTTACGGTTCTCAACGATATTGAAATTCAGGTCGGGCGCACCGGCGCGCTGACACCGGTGGCCAAGCTGGAGCCGATCACCGTGGGCGGGGTCGTTGTTTCCAACGCAACGCTCCACAATGAGGACTATATCAAGGCGATTGGCCAGGATGGCGAGCCGATCCGGGGCGGCAAGGATTTGCGCATTGGCGACACGGTGAAGATCCAGCGGGCGGGAGATGTCATCCCGCAGATTGTTGATATCGATCTGGACAAACGGCCGGCCGGTGCCCCGGTCTTTGTTTTTCCTGAACGGTGTCCGGCCTGTGGCAGCCATGCAGTGCGCGAGAAAAACGAAAAGACCGGCCGGGTCGACGCCATCCGGCGCTGCACGGGCGGCTTGATCTGCCCTGCCCAGGCGACGGAAAAGCTCCGCCATTTTGTCTCCCGCAACGCCTTTGACATCGAGGGCTTCGGTGACAAGCAGGTCGATGCCTTCTTTAAGGACAGCCTTGTCATGGCCCCGGCTGATATCTTTTCCCTGGAGGCACGCGACAAGCAGGCTCTGACCAAGCTCCGGAACCGGGAAGGTTGGGGGGCGGTCTCTGCCCGGAACTTGTTTGAGGCAATCAATCAGCGCCGGACCATCGAACTGCACCGGTTCATCTTTTCGCTGGGCATCCGCCATGTGGGCGAGGGCAATGCCAAATTGCTGGCTCGGGCCTATGGGTCCTGGTCTGTCTTTTATGCAGCCATGCAGGCGGCTGTGGACAGGGAAGGCGAAGCCTGGAACGAGCTCAATGACATTGACGGCATTGGCCATATTGTGGCTGAGGCACTTGTGGAATTCTTCAGAGAAGAGCACAACCGGGCGCAGCTGGATGCGCTTCTGGAAGAGGTCCGCCCGAAAGACGCCGAGAAAATTGAGGCTTCCGGCTCTCCGGTTGCTGGAAAAACGGTGGTCTTCACCGGCTCGCTGGAGCGCATGACCCGGGACGAGGCCAAGGCAATGGCTGAGCGGCTCGGCGCGAAAGTGTCGGGCTCTGTTTCCAAGAAGACCGATCTGGTTGTGGCCGGACCGAAAGCCGGCTCCAAACTGACCAAGGCCCAGGATCTCGGGATCGAGGTGATCAGCGAAGATGGCTGGTTTGATTTGGTCGGCGCCTGAGACCAATCACACACCAGACCCGAGGTCTCTTGGGGCAATGCTGCATGTTGGCGGGCCGGGTTGGTTCGGATGCGAACTGTTTTGTTTTTTGCGTTGAAATTCGGGAGGTCAGGCAGTCAATTGAAGTGCTGATTCAGCGTAATTAGATCTAATTTCAAAATTTACGTAACGTAAAATACTTGAGCTCAGGCGAAATAATCGTCACTTCTGACAATCTCAGTTTATTTTAGCGTACTACCTTAAATTGTTTTGCTTTGCATATTGCGTATTTTGTGTCGCGCAAGGCCAAATTGCCTCTTTTGTTAAGTGTGAGGAAAGGCGCTCCCAGCAGGCTGAAGGAGCCGGAGGGGGTCCGGCACCGGTTGAGGTGTGAAGGAGCGTGCAGATGAAACGGATCAAGCTGCAGATCGCAGTGCTGGCGGCGGTGCCAATGCTTGCGGTCGTCGGGTTTGCGGCCTTCAGCGTGTCGGAAAAAGCTGTCGAACTCTCCCATAACGCACATATGCAGCCCATGACCAGGATTGCGGAAGACGCAGGCAACCTGGTGCATGAATTGCAAAAAGAACGGGGCATGAGCGTCAGTCTGATCAAGTCCGGTTACAATCCGGACGTTCAGGCAAAACTGATGGCGCAGCGGCCGAAGTCTGATGCGGCCCTCAAACTCTTTGATGACCATCTGGCGAGCCTTGATCTGAACGATGAAGCCTTGCTGAGCGATCTTCAGAACGTGGCCAAGGCGGTTCACCAGACCGCCAGCTTCCGGAAGGCAATTGATGCACGGACTTTTGCCGTCGCCGACGTTCTGAAATCCTACACTCACGAAGTGCACGAACTGATCCACGTGATCGGCCTGACCACGGAAGCCAGCCCGTCCCGGGAGATCACAGTCGAGCTCCTACCCTATCTGACCATTGTGGAAGCCATGGAATCCGGCGGGCTGGAGCGCGCCAATGGGGCTGCGCTGCTTAATGAATTCAATGGAACCGGCACGGTCAATCTGGCGACGTTTAAGAAGGTGATCACCCATTATGGGGGGGAGGCAGCCTTCCTGAAGGAATTTACGTCTGTCGCCACTGCCGACCAGAAAGCTATGTTCAAGAGCATGGTCAAGGGCGCAGATGTGGACCAGGCTCTGGCCTGGCGCAAGCTTATTCACGCGCTTCCTGAAACGGGAGACGCCGGAGGGATTCAGGGCAGCGACTGGTTCGCAATCGCCACCAAGCGCCTGAACCTGATGAAGCAGTTCTCAGACAAGCTGATCCACCGGGCAGAAGCGGCCGCCGATGCGGATACAAGCCGCTTGCGGACCGAAATTTTCTGGCTTTCGGCGATTGCCATTGGTCTGACACTGATTGGTGTTGCCGTTGTGGCCACTCAGGTGCTTGCCATCACCCGGACCCTGAGCCGGCAGCGTGACGCGATCACGGCGCTTGCAGAAGGTGATCTGAGGGTGAGCGTGGCCGATACGGACCGTCCGGATGAAATTGGCGATATAGCGCGTGCTGCCGAAGTCTTCCGTACCAAACTGGCGTATCAGAAAGAGCTGGAAGAGGAAGCGGAATCCGGGCGGGCCCTCCGCCGTCAGCGCCGGGCCCAGTTGGAAAACGCCATCAATCATTTCGAAACCTCGGTTTCCGCGATCCAGGAGCAGTTGAACGCGGAAGCCGAAGATGTCCGTGCCAATGCGGTTGATCTGGTCAAGATCGCTCTGCATGCGGATGAAAGCGCCCAGGCGGCCAGTTCCGCCACCGAGGAAGCGACCACCAACGTGCAGATGGTCGCCTCGGCTGCAGCGGAGCTGTCGGTTTCTATCGGTGAAATTTCCCGTCAGGCCAGTTCGGCGACGGAGATCTCCGCGGTGGCAGCCGACACGGCCATGGCTGCTGACAGGGATGTGTCCATTCTGGCGGAAACTGCTGACAAGATCGGTGAAGTCGTCGAGATGATCCGGGCGATTGCCGAACAGACCAATCTGTTGGCGCTAAACGCTACCATTGAAGCCGCGCGGGCAGGGGAGGCCGGAAAGGGCTTTGCTGTCGTGGCGGCGGAGGTCAAGGAACTCTCGAACCAGACCGCCAAGGCAACGGACAAGATCTCCAGCCAGATTTCTGAGGTTCAGAGCTCGACGCAGAAATCGGTCACTGCGATCCGCTCAATCGTGGAGCGCATCGACGAGGTCCGCTCCGTCAGCGACACGATTTCCGTGTCGGTCGATGAGCAGAACGCGGCGACCGGGGAAATCACCCAGTCCATCACTTTTGCCTCCGACGGTGCGACAGCGGCGGCCACCAATGTGGCGGGTGTCTCCGGCTCCATTGACCAGACGCGCCAGAGATCGGAGGTCTTGAGCAACTCGGCCGGTCAGCTTAGCCAGGTGGCGATCAACCTCTCAGAAGCAGTCAACACCTTCCTGGAGGAAGTGCGCGATGATGAGGCGGCCTAGGGGCCGCGCTCTTCTCCTTTGACGGATGGTTCTGGCGCGGTCTGTCAAAAGTCCGTGTCAGCGTGAGGATGCCGATGGGCAACACACCGTTGCTCCAACTCGGCAAGGCACTTGTGCCAACCTCCTGAAGTCCCCAGTTCCTGAAAAGGGGCGCGGGGTTCAAGGAGGCGCCGGCCTTCACATGTGTGTGTGGTGCTGTCTGCCTGGCCGCCCTTGGGGAAGAAAGGCACGTTCATCCCGGTTTGAGACGTCTTGTCCCCACCATTTGCCTGTGCGCGCTCTCGCCACAGCCGGTTTGTTGCTATATTGTTCTCTTGATTTAAAGTTACGTTACTGGACTTTCACGCCATGGCAGACCCGGACGGGTATGATGATCCCTTTGACGATCCCTTCCAGCCCGTGGGCACCCGGCGGGACCCGGCGCTTGCGCCTGCGCGCCCGGAAGGTGGGATCGCAGCCCGGGCCATGGCAGCCCGGCGCGCGCCGGACTATCTGACCGGCCTTAATCCGGAACAGCGCCTGGCGGTGGAGACGACCGAAGGCCCGGTCCTGGTTCTGGCCGGGGCAGGCACCGGCAAGACCCGGGTTCTGACCACACGCATTGCACATATTCTTGCCAGCGGGCTTGCGCGGCCCTCCGGCATTCTTGCCGTCACCTTCACCAACAAGGCGGCGCGGGAGATGAAGGAACGGATTGCGGGCTTTGTCGGCGGCAATGTGGAGGGCATGGCCTGGCTTGGCACGTTCCACTCCATCTGTGTCAAAATTCTGCGCAAACATGCCGAACTGGTTGGCCTCAAATCCAGTTTTTCCATTCTGGACACGGATGACCAGATTCGTTTGCTCAAGCAGATCATCCAGGCGGAAGGGCTCGACGACAAGCGCTGGACCGCAAAGACCTTTGCCGGGATTCTGGACGGCTGGAAGAACCGGGCCCTGACGCCCGATCAGGTGCCCGAAGGCGAAGCGCGGGCCTTTGGCAATGGCAAGGGGCGGTGGCTTTATCAGGAATATCAGGAGCGCCTGTCGATCCTGAATGCGGCCGATTTCGGCGATCTGCTGCTCCATGTGATCACTCTGTTCAAGTCCCGCCCTGATGTTCTGGCCGACTATCAGAGCCGCTTCCGCTACATGCTGGTGGATGAGTATCAGGACACCAATATTGCGCAGTATCTGTGGCTGCGGCTTTTGGCCCAGGGCAATCCGAATGTCTGCTGTGTGGGCGATGACGACCAGTCGATTTATGGATGGCGCGGGGCGGAAGTCGACAACATCCTGCGCTTTGAGCACGACTTCAAAGGCGCAACTGTCATCCGTCTGGAGCGGAACTACCGCTCCACCAGTCATATTCTGGCCGCGGCTTCTCATTTGATTTCCTTCAATGAGGGCCGTTTGGGCAAAACGCTGTTCACGGATTTTGAAGAGCCTGATCACGATCTTGTCTCCGTTGCCTCCGTTTGGGACTCCGAAGAGGAGGCCCGTATGATCGGCGATGAGATCGAGGCGCAGCAGACCCATGGTCATACGCTCAATGAGATGGCGGTGCTTGTGCGCGCGTCGTTCCAGATGCGCGAATTTGAAGAGCGTTTCATCACGCTCGGGCTGAATTACCGGGTGATTGGCGGACCGCGCTTTTATGAACGGATGGAGATCCGGGATGCGCTGGCCTATTTCAGATGTGTCTGCCAGCCGGCCGATGATCTGGCCTTTGAGCGGATTGTGAACACGCCGAAACGGGGCCTGGGGGATGCCACGCTGAAACTGGTTCATGGTCTGGCCCGGGCGGAGCGTATTCCCCTCATGCAGGCGGCCCAGCAGCTGGTTGATACGGAAGAACTGAAGCCGAAACCACGGAATTCACTGAAAACGGTTCTGGACAATTTTTCCCGCTGGCGGCGCCAGCTGGAGCAACTCAAACACACCGAGCTCGCCGAAATCATTCTGGATGAAAGCGGCTATACGGAAATGTGGCGGCTGGACCGGTCCGCAGAAGCGCCGGGCCGTCTGGACAACCTGAAGGAACTGATCCGCTCCATGGAGGACTTTGAATCCATGGCCGGTTTCCTGGAGCACATCGCCCTGGTGATGGACCGGGACAGCGCGGATGCCAGCGATGCAGTGTCGATCATGACCCTTCATTCGGCCAAGGGGCTGGAATTTGACACGGTGTTTCTGCCTGGCTGGGAAGAGGGGCTGTTCCCCCATCAAAGATCGCTGGATGAAAGCGGCCGGGCCGGGTTGGAGGAGGAGCGCAGGCTTGCCTATGTGGGCATCACCCGGGCCAAGAAACGGGCCAAGCTCTATTTTGCCTCCAACAGGCGTATTCATGGCCTGTGGCAATCAACAGTGCCGTCCAGATTTCTGGATGAATTGCCGCCCGATCACGTGGAAATCGCCGAGCCCTCTTCGAATTACGGGGGGTATGGCGGCGGCGGCTACGGGCCGTCGCGCTTTGACAGCAATGATCCGTTTGAACGAGGCAGCTATTCAACGCCGGGCTGGCAACGGGCACAGCGGGCCCGTCAGTCATCCGGCGGGTTTTCTGAAAGCGGGCAGGGCTACCAGTCCGCCCGCATGAAACGCCAGGGACCACTCACCATCGAAGGGGAACTGGTGGCCAAGTCGGTTAGCGAAACCCCGTCAGAATTTGCGCTTGGCGAGCGGGTGTTCCACATCAAGTTCGGCTATGGCTCGGTCACATCGATTGAAGGCAACAAGCTGACCGTTGATTTTGAAAAAGCCGGGGTCAAGAAGGTGATCGACAGCTTTGTCGAGCGGCACTGACGGTCTGCGCGGCCTGATCATCTGCCCTGCCTGTTCGTCTGGCCTGTCTGAAATGCTGCTTGTCTGAAGGCCGCCCTTCGGGCCGGGCGCTTTATACCTACCGCACCAAATAAGACCCCTTTGGATGGGTTTTCAGGTTTGCCGGTAAGGAATGGGCCCCAGGTTGGCCTTGGGTGGCCGGGCAAGCGGCGTGACAAAGCCCGGCGGGTTTGAAAAAACCACCGAAGGCCACGACATGAGAGCGTTCCACTGTGTCGCGTGTCTTGGACGATGTCCGGCATCGCCCCGTGACACGCTCTTTGCACATCGCTTTCGTGTCACGGTCAAATTGAGCAGGCTTATTGCCCGATACTTTTGCATCCGAAGTATAAGGCGCAGATCGTCTGACCCGGCCTTGACGGGCAATCAGCCAGGTGTTCGCAAAAGGGTCAGACCAGAAAATCCGCAAAAACGGAATCGGTTGAGGACGATGCCGTGCTTCCGGAATTGTCGTAGCCCGAGCTGTTCTTGAGCTGTTCCAAAAGCGCGCTCATCAGGTCTTCTGTCGTCAGTTCGCTGCTCGTGCTGGAGGAGGTGCTTGTTGTGGTGTCCTCATCGCTGCTGGAGTCGGTCTCCGTGCTCGAAGCGGCGTCTGCGGGTGGTGGCGGCGGAGGCGGCGGAGCAAGTTCACCGCTTTCAAATAGTGCGCTCAGCTCATCTGCCTGATCTTCCGTAAGGGTGCCTGCCTCGACCTGCTCCGAAAGCATGCTTTCGAAATTGGACTGCATTTCGTCTTCCGACGGCGGTCCCGAATTTTCGTCCGATTCTCCGGCCGCCATCCGCGCTTCATGCATGGAGTCCAGTGCGGCGAGCATGGCATCGGAATCTTCCGAAGTGATCTCACCGGATTCAACCTGTTCCTCAAGCGTGCTTACAATCTGGTCCCGCGGGGAGGATCCGGTGGCCGGAGTCACCGGCATTGAGCCAATTGACATCATGAGATTTGCTCCTGAAATGGGTCTCTGCAACTGTCTTGAAATCAGGAATGCGCCCTGTAGGTTAATAGCGTGTTAACCTGTGAGGAGTGGTGATTTCGCTTCGTTTCCATTCAGGAATTTAGAAATACACAGAAACGATCCATGTAAATTTCTTGATGAAATTTTCCCAAGATCTCGGATAAGGTCCGCCCATGCTTAGACCCTCCCATATTCTTGTCGTCGAAGACGATCCTGAGATCGGGATGCTGATCAAGCGGCATCTCGTCTCGAATGACTTCAAGGTTACCATTGCGTGCGATGCGTCCGAAATGGACCGGCTTCTCGCGGGTAACCGGGTCGACCTTATTGTGCTGGATCTGATGTTGCCCGGGGAGGATGGCATCAGCATCTGCCGCCGCCTGCGGGCGAACAGCCCGGTGCCGATTATCATCGTGTCTGCGAAAAACGAGGATATCGACCGGGTGGTCGGACTGGAAGTCGGCGCGGATGACTATCTGCCGAAACCCTTCAACCCCCGGGAGCTGATTGCGCGGGTGCGGGCCCTGTTCCGCCGGGTGGAACTGGCGGGCAATGTGGCGCCCGTATCTGGCGGCAAACTGTGTTTCGAGGGCTGGGAAATGGACTGCCGGGCCCGAACCCTTCTGAACACCCAATACGCTCTGATTTCCCTGACGCCGGCTGAATTCAACCTGCTTCAGGTTCTGGCTGAGCGCAGTGGCCGGGTGCTGAGCCGGGACCAGCTGATTGAGCTGACCATGGGCCAGATCGGGGCGTCCAACGGCCGCAACATCGACATTCTGATCAGCCGGTTGCGCTCAAAACTGGAGGCGGGCGGGGCTCTCTATCAGTTCATTCGGACCGTGCGCTCCGGCGGATACGAGTTTGTTGCGCCTGTTCACCGTGATGGCCACGAAAGGGCGCATGCTTAGGCGTTTTTGGCCAGACACCATGTTGCGCCAGGTTATGGTACTCATGGTTCTTGCCGGTATCATCATGATGATCTCGAGCGCCGTCGCCATGCATTTCGTTCGGCTTGCGCTCGAAAATAATCTGTCGGTGATGAACAGTCACCTGGTCAGCATTGCGGTGACCAAGCTCAATGAGACGCCTGCAGACCAGCGGGCGGCTGTTTTGGAAGAACTGCGCAAGGAAGATCCGTTTCTCAAGATCAGCTTTGTTGACGAATCCGATTTGAAAAAGGCTGTTGATGAGAAAGGTCCCCGGGAAACCGGCCCGTTCCGCTTGGGGGATACGTTGCTGGGCATGCGGGTCGAGCATATCCAATTCTACCGGGAACTGGGCAATTGGGCTCCACCGGAACTCTATATCCGGCTGAGGGATGGCAACCTTATTCTGACACAATGGGGCTTTCGCGGCCCACCGCCACCCGTCTTCGGCATTTCCTTTTATCTCTTCACCGGATTTCTTGTACTTTCTGTCATTGCGTTGATGGTCTGGGCGGCCCGCTCTGTCGCAGCACCGATTGCAGATCTGGCCAGTTCGGCGTCGAAATTCGGTGAAACCTCAACAGACCCGGTTCTGGTCAAGGAAAAGGGGCCAAAGGAAGTGCGTATTGCGGCGCAGGCCTTTAACCGCATGCAATTGCGCATTCACGAGTTTCTGGAACGGCGCACCCGCACGCTGGCTGCCATAAGTCATGATCTGCGAACACCTCTGACACGGCTGCGTTTGCGCCTTGATCTTTTGGAAGACGGTGACATTCGCGACCGCAGCCTGGAAGACCTGAAAGTCATGGACCGGCAAATCACGGCCGCCCTGACCTTCTTGAGGGATGGGGGCAGCTCCGAACCGGTCTTGCGGATCGATGTGCCCAGCTTGCTGCAGTCCCTGGTGGATCAGTACCAGGATCTGGGATTTTCCATTGAACTGCGTTGTCGGGGCCGGTTCTCCGTGCGGGCGCGCAAGGGGGAGTTTGAGCGGGCCCTCTCCAATCTGATCGAGAATGCCAATCAATATGCAAATGGGGTGGAAATCGAGGCGGCGGCCGGAAACGGGCGGATCCGTATCGATGTCATCGACCATGGACCGGGCATTCCGGCGCCGGACCGCAGCCGGTTGCTGGAACCCTTTGAACGTGGGGATGATGCGCGGCAGATCCGCAAGGACACCGGGTTCGGACTGGGGCTGGCCACGACAAAGGCCATTGTGGAAGCAGCAGGTGGTACGCTGTTGCTTCTGGAAACCCCCGGGGGCGGCCTGACCGTGCGCTTGGCCTTTCCGGTCGCCTCCAAGTCGGCAGAGAAGGGTATCTTTTCCGGGAGCGGAGCCCTATAGCTCCTGTCCCTTCGGCTTGATGAGCAGGAACCTCTCCTTCAGATAGGGGTGAATGCTGACGGCGCGGCGGAGCGTATCTTGTGCCAGTTTTGCCCGTCCCTGGGCCATGAAAATCATGGCCTTGCCGGACAGAGCGCCGAAATGCCGGGGTTCAAGCTCCAGAACCTTGTCAATATCGGCCAGACTGTCCTCATAATTTCCTTGCAGAAACAAAACAAACGCCCGCTGGTTCCAGCCTTCCGCATAGCCGGGTGCCTCGCGTGTGATGGCATCAAGAAGGTCCTTGGCACCGGCAAAATCATACTGGCTGCGCAGAGTCATGGCGGCCTCCAGCCGTGTCTTGAGTTCCGGTGCCGGGGCCGCGTCAATCCAGGTGGCCCAGATCTGCCTTTCAATTGCACGGGCTGTCGTTTCATTGGGCGCGTTTTTCAAGGCCGTGAACAAATCCTCTTCAACGGCAGAGGCTGAGGCTGCAGTGGTGTTTGAGGCCGCGATCAGGCTCACCGCGCCAAAGCAAACGCAAAGACAGAACGCGAGTGCCCCGGCAAGTGCAAAACCGGTCTGCGACAAAGGGGGCCTTGCCCCCCTTGTCCGGGCTTCTCCCCGGTTCTGGCCATTCAGCATTGGCTTGCGCTCCCCCTTGTCTGCTCCCTGACCTTTGATCAGAAATGGCGCAGCTGCAGGGTTTGGCCAGTGAGTGGTATTGCCAACCTCACTTGATTAAGACCAAGCGGACCGGCTTTGGAGGTCTCCGGTGGCGTTTTCCAACCTGCCGCACGGCGCAGCGCTGGTGGAACGGCCCAGCACGCCATCCTGCGCACCGGGCCTTGTCTGCAAACTGGAAAAAGCGATCAGACAGGTTTCTATCAATAGAGATTGGTATTATACCGCTCGCTCTGAACCGACATAGTCAAGGCGGGCACGGGCATGAAGACCATCCGGGTGCGAATCGTAGCCGAAGAACTGGAAGCAAAACGGATCGCGGATATTCTGGAACGGGCCTTCGAAGAGGACGGCAACCCGATTTCCATTTTCGAGTTGGTGGAAGACGGCTCGTTGTGGTCTGCGGAAATTCTGCTGTTCGGCATGGAGCCGGAAGACGCGGCCGCCCTTGTGCGCGACCGGACCGGAACGGATGCCTTTGCAGCGCCGCTGGAGGCGGAAGAATTGCCCGATCTCAACTGGGTGGAGAAAAGCCTTGAAGGTCTGAAACCGGTTCAGGCTGGCCGGTTTCTGGTTCATGGCAAGCATGACCGGGGCAAGGTGCCGCCCGGAGCCATCGGCCTTGAAATCGAGGCGGCACTTGCCTTTGGAACCGGACACCATGGCACCACGGCGGGCTGCCTTGAGGAAATCGACCGTTTGTTATCTTTACGCGAATATGCCAGCATCCTGGATCTGGGCACGGGCACCGGCGTCCTGGCCATTGCCGCTGCCCTGAAGGCCCGGCAGCCGGTTCTGGCAACCGATATCGACCCGGTGGCAACCCGCACGGCGCTGGACAATGCCCGGCTCAATGGTACAGGGCATCTTGTGCGTGGTTTTACGGCCAACGGGGTGGAGGACCGCCGCTTTTCGCTCTACGGGCCATTTGATCTTGTGATTGCCAATATTCTTGCCCGGCCGCTGATGAAAATGGCCCGGTCCATCGGTGAGAACATGTCCGGGACTGCGACGCTGGTTCTGTCCGGCCTGCGGGTGGAAGATGGCCCGCGCATCCTTTTTGCGTATCGCTGCCAGGGATTTGTGCTGGACCGGCGGCGCGAGAAAAACGGCTGGCTGACGCTGACCCTCGTCAGGGGCCGCTCTTGGGCATGATCCGCCGGCAGGTGCCTCTCTCTTCCGGTACGGGCCTGACGGCGCGGGTCGAATCCGCGGGGGGCTGTGCTGCAAAGCAGTGCGCTGCAACGAGAAAGGCCCACCGAAAACATCGGTAGGCCTTTTTGCGTGCACAGTACGTTGGTCGCGCCTGAGCCCCTTAGAAAGGGTTGGTGACTGCGCCTTCCCGTTCCAGCTGGTCACGGTCATAGCCGTGCGCTGCGAGAGTCGCGTCATCAAGTGACAGAAGATATCCGTTCACATACCGGCGGGCCTGCTGAGAGCGAGCTTCAATCATGCGGTCAAAAGCGCGGCGCACAAAGCCGTTGCCCGTGCGAGTCGAAGTGGTCGTAGCGATGGTCATAATGGTTAGTCCCATTTGAAGGTTAAGAGCTTCCCTAGGGAGAAACATCTTTGTTTTTGTTGATTTATATATGCAGGGTTTCTAGGGCCTTAGGTAGGGGGGCAGCTGCATGTCAGCTCTGCATATTTCGCATATGCGAAAAGAATGCTGCATTGCAAAATGCGACTCTGGCTATCCTGCACAGGCAACGCGGCCGCAGTGAGAATCTGGCTTGATCCGGGCTCTTGAGCAAATTACCGTGCCGCCCATGTTCCAATCCTTCGATGATCTCAGTGATCCCTCCTGCGGGGCGCCGCATGCAGCGCTTCTCAGGGCCGAACTTTCCCGCCGCGGTCTCGACGGCTTCCTGATCCCGCGTGCGGATGCCCATCAGGGGGAATATGTGCCGCCCCATGATTGCCGCCTGCAATGGCTGACCGGCTTTACCGGATCGGCAGGGGCCGCTGCCGTGTTGGGGGACAAGGCCGCAGTCTTTGTAGACGGGCGCTACACGATCCAGGTGCGCGAACAGGTGGACATGGAGGTGTTTCCCGCCCGGCACCTGGTCAAGGAGCCGCTGACCGAGTGGCTGGAGACCCACCTGAAACCGGGGCAGAAGCTTGGGGCGGATGCGATGCTGCACACCGTGCGCGAGGTGCGGCAGCTGCGCAAGATCTGTGCGGAGGCCGGTGCGGAACTGGTGCTGCTTGAAGAGAATCCCGTGGACAGTGTCTGGGAGCATCAGCCCGAACCGCCGCTTGGGGATGTGGTTCTTTATCCCGAGGCGCTTGCCGGACAGCCGGCGGCCGCCAAGATTGCAGAAATTCAGTCTGTTCTGGCAGACAAAAAGGCGGATGCCTGTGTACTGACCCAGCCCGATTCCATTGCCTGGCTCTTGAATATCCGCGGTTCTGATGTCACCCACACGCCGCTGCCCCTATCCTTTGCGACCGTTCCGGCGGCGGGTAAACCATCGCTTTATATAGACGGCCGGAAACTCTCCAATTCCGTGCGCGATGCCTTGAGCGGGCTGGCCGATCTGGCTGAACCGGGAGAGTTTATGTCCGGGCTGAAATCCCTTGGCGCGGCGGGACAGAGTGTGATGATCGATCCGACGCTGGCCGGGATCGGCATTGCCGACGCCATCACGAAGGCCGGTGGCACGCTGGTGGAGGCGCAGGACCCGGTTCTGCTGCCCAAAGCGGTCAAGAATGAAACAGAGCTGAAAGGCGCGCGGGACGCCCATCTCAGGGATGCGGCCGCTTATGTGCGCTTCCTGTGCTGGTTCGATGAGGAAGCGCCCAAAGGCGGCCTGGACGAGATTGCGGTGGCGGAAAAGCTGGAAGACTTCCGGCGGGAAACCGGGCTGCTAAAGGATATTTCCTTCGATACCATTTCCGGGGCGGGCCCCAATGGGGCTATCTGCCACTACCGGGTCAGCCGGTCCAGCAACCTGCCGGTGCCGGCCGGCAAGCCGTTCCTGATCGATTCCGGCGGCCAGTATGAAGACGGAACCACCGACATCACCCGCACGCTGGCGGTCGGTACCATGAGCGCACAGATGAAGCGCAATTTCACGCTCGTCCTGAAAGGCCATATCGCCATCTCCACGGCGAAGTTTCCCGAAGGCACCACCGGCGCCCAACTGGACACGCTGGCCCGGATCGATCTTTGGAAGGCCGGGCTTGATTTCGACCATGGCACGGGACATGGGGTTGGCGCCTATCTGGGCGTCCATGAAGGGCCGCAGCGCATTGCCAAGACCGGCACGGTGCCGCTCAAATCCGGCATGATCCTGTCCAACGAGCCGGGTTATTATCCGGCCGGGGACTACGGCATCCGGATCGAGAATCTTGAAATCGTTACCGAAGCGCGGGAGATCGCCGGTGGAGAGCGCCCGATGCTCGGCTTTGAAACCATCACCCTGGTACCAATGGATCTGCGCCTGATCGAACCGGCTTTGCTGACAGAGGCCGAACGGGCGTGGTTGAACGCCTATCACGCGCGGGTGCGCGCGGAAGTCGGCCCGCTTGTTGGTGACAAGGAACGGATCTGGCTGGAACAGGCCACGAAGGAGATCTGAGCCCGGAGGTTACGGAATACACCGTCTGCCGCGTGGAGACATCGCCGTCTTCATGCGGTTTTCGTTTGTGGTGCTTCTGTTAGAGTATCCGTTATGACCAAGCTGCAATTTTGGTCCACTTCCGGTCTTGCCTGACATCTGTGATCTGCAACCGGATCAACGCGATAGTCACTTTAGTGATGTTCTTCCTTGGTCGCCTTGATCATGGCGGCGTTGAAGTAGCGCAGGCCGCGGACATGGCGGGCCACGCCGATAATCTGCGTGGCATCTCCCTTGCGCACCACGGGAAGACTGGCCTTGCCGCAGGAATCGAAGCTTTTCAGCGCACTTTCCAGCGTGTCCGTGTCATGAAGATAGGGGCCGTCTTCCCCCGGATTGAACCGGCACTCTTCTTCGCTCTCCGGTGGCGGGTCCATGAAATCACGCACTTTCACCGTTTCGCTCAGGAACTGGTGCACGCCTTCATTGACAAAGCAGCCGCGCATGCCGAGCTGCCAGTGGAAATAGGATTTTCCATGTACGGCCTGGGTCAGGCCTGTTGCGATGGACACGGCCAGCAGCAGCGCAATGGACAGGGCATAGCCGCCGGTCAGCTCGAACACGATCACCGTTGTCGAAAAAGGGGCGCCAAGCACGGCGGCTGCCACCGCGCCCATGCCCAGGATCGCGTAAAGGCCGTGGCTGGACGCCATTTCCGGAAAAACGGAGGCGGCGATCAGGCCGAAGGTGCCGCCCGTCATCGCTCCGATATAGAGGGACGGCGAGAAGATCCCGCCGCCGAACCGGGAGGCGAGGGTGATGGAGGTGGCCGCCGTCTTCACCACCAGAAGCGTGACCATGGTCGTGATGGTCAGCTCGTGTTTCAGGGCCAGATCCGTTGCCTCATAGCCAACCCCCAAAATGGCGGGAAAGAAGATGCCGAGCGCGCCGACCGCCAGCCCGCCGATGACCGGCCGCAGCCAGAGCGGCATGGTGATGTTGCGTGCGGTCCAGTCCGTGCCGATCAGGGCAAACTGGAAAATGATGGCAACAGCCGCACAGGTCAGGCCGAGCAGGGCAAAAGCCGGAATCTCCAGATAGGAGGTGATTTCATACTGGGGGATCTCGAAGGCGGCGACATCGCCAAACCAGAGCCGGGAGAGCAGGGTGCCGCCGACGGAGGCCAGCACGATCGGCACAAAGGCGGAGACCGCATAGTGGCCGAGCACGACCTCATGGGCAAACAGCACCCCTGCGATCGGCGCATTAAAGGAGGCGGACACCCCGCTGGCAACCGCACAGGCCAGCAACATGCGGCGGGCGGAATCGGGCAATTGGAAAAACTGGCAAACCGCCGTGCCCAGTGTCGCGCCCAGATGCACGACGGGGCCTTCCCGGCCCGCACTGGCGCCGCCGCCCAGGGAAATCACGGTGACAAGCGCAGACCAGAGCCCTGCTTTCAAGGGTAGGCCGCGCCCGCCATAAGCGCGGGCCTCGATCACATCGGCAACTCCGCCCGCGCGCTGATAGGGGTGAAAACTGTGCAGGATCCAGCCGACGATCAGTCCGGCGGCGGCTGGGGCCAGCAGGATGACCCACCAGGGCTGCCGCATGGCGGCCACGATGGTCAGTTCCGTGGCGGTGCCGAGCCAGGGCAGTTGCACAAGGCCGATGGCGGTGCGGAACAGGATGGCCGCACAGGCGACCAGAAGGCCGACCACAATCGCGAGCAGCCAAACAAGGGGCAGTTTACTGGCCCGGAACTGGCGGATATTCGGCGTGATCCAGCTGATCAGGATGTCGGGCAAATGACCGGCGGTTTCAATGATTTTGCGCATCAGTCGGGCCGGGTTGGGGACAGCGTTGAACCTCTGGAACAAATCGCGTTTGACTGAATTTGTCTTTCGCTGCCTTTCATCAGAGATTCCAGCACAAAAGACAAAACAGGTTCACTCCGGATGAACGCGACACGCTCCAATGTCCCATTTTGCCCGAGTCGGCGGGAAAGAACAGGTCTTCCAGGCGGCGAAACGGTCCAAATCACTGCAAAGTGTTGCTGTTTTCCCTGTTTAGCTGGGCTTTGAGGGGATTTGAATGCGCCGTCCGGCCCGCTCCGGCACTGATAGCCCGGAATGGGCTGTTTCTAGTGTCTTGAGATTGGCCAGGATATCCTGGGGCCACGGGGCCACCTTGCGGGCCGCCATGTCCACATGCAGGCTGAGCTGTTCGCAGGTCGCCGACAGCCAGCCCTCTTCTGCATGGCGTAGCTCCTGAAAGAAATGCGCCCGTTTTTCATCCAGCCCAATCAGTTGAAACGTGGCTACCACAGGCGTCCCGGCGGCCAGTTCCCGCACATAGCAGACATGGGCTTCTGCGGTGAAGAAGGAGGCGCTGCGGGCCTTCACATAGCTGGGGCCAAGACCGATCCGGTCAAACACCGCATCCACGGCCATGTCGAACAGGACGTTGTAATAGGCCATGTTCAAGTGGCCATTATAGTCGATCCATTCCTGCCGCAGGGTCATGACTTCGCTTGCCACCGGCGCGCTGTCCCATTCGCTCATCTTCCGCTTCCCCCTTTTGGATATTTTCGTACAAAGCGCTGCCGGAAAAGCCGGATTTGGCTTTGACCTTTTTGTCTCCGGCTAACATATTCCTTTTTGAGATACGGAGCCATGATCAGGCTCCGGGAGGAAGGAACGCAGCCCGGCATGGCAAGTGAAGCGCAAGCAATGGGGACACCTGTCCCGAGTGAAATGATATCTGCTGTTATTGAAACTTTGAAAGAGCGGTTCGGGGAGCGCTGTGCCACGTCGCAGGCTCTGCGCGAACAGCATGGCCACACCACGACCTGGTTGACGAATCAGCCGCCTGATGCGGTTTTTTTTGCCGAGACCACGGACGAAGTTGCCGAAACCGTCAAAGTGTGCGCCGCGTCGAATGTGCCTGTGATCGCCTTTGGCACGGGCACGTCGCTGGAGGGGCATGTGAATGCCCCCAAAGGTGGAATTTGCATAGATCTCAGCCGGATGAATAAGATCCTAGAGGTCAATTCCGAGGATCTGGACTGCCGGGTCGAAGCGGGAGTGACCCGCAAGCAGCTCAACAGCTTCATCCGGGACACTGGCCTGTTTTTCCCGATTGATCCGGGCGCGGATGCGAGCCTGGGTGGCATGGCCGCCACCCGGGCCTCCGGCACCAATGCGGTCCGATACGGAACCATGAAGGATGCGGTTCTGGGGCTGACGGTGGTCACCGCCGACGGCCGGATCGTCAAGACAGGCGGGAGGGCACGCAAATCCTCGGCCGGATATGATCTGACCCGGCTGTTTGTCGGTTCAGAAGGCACGCTCGGGATCATCACCGAGCTGACTGTCCGCCTCCATGGCCAGCCGGAAGCCATTTCCGGAGGGGTCTGCCCGTTCCCGGATGTGCAATCGGCCTGTCAGGCGGTCATCATGACCATCCAGATGGGCCTGCCTGTGGCCCGGATCGAATTGCTGGACACGCTGCAGGTCAAGGCCTGCAATGCGTATTCGAAGCTGGATCTGGAGGAAACCCCGACGCTTTTTCTGGAGTTTCACGGGTCTGATGCCGGGGTTCAGGAGCAATCGGAGATGTTTTCGTCCATTGCTGAGGAACTCGGCGGGGGAAGCTTCAAATGGGCAACGGCCGCAGAGGAGCGCACAAAGCTTTGGAGCGCCCGCCATGATGCCTATTGGGCGGGCAAGGGTCTGAAGCCGGACGCGCAAATCGTGGCCACGGATGTGTGCGTGCCGATCTCGCGGCTGGCGGACTGTGTCAGCGAGACCGCCGCCGATATCGAGCGGGAAGGCCTGCTGGCGCCGATTGTCGGCCATGTGGGCGATGGAAATTTCCATGTGCAGATCCTGGTGGACCTGGAGGACCCGGCGCAGCGCCGGAAAGCGGAGAGCTTTACCGAACGTCTGGCCCTGCGGGCCATCGGGATGGAGGGCACCTGTACTGGTGAGCACGGGATCGGCCAGGGCAAGCAGAAATACATGCGCCGGGAACATGGCGATGCGCTGGATCTCATGGCAGCCGTCAAGCAGGCTATTGACCCGCAGAATTTGATGAATCCGGGCAAGATCCTGCCGCAGTCATGATATTGTATCGAATCAGATCAATAAGCTCGTAGAGCGTGTGGAAACTCCCGTCTTCGGGACGGGGTTTGGCGCGGTCCTCGAGGCTGTTTCGAAGAGCTGATGTGTTGGGCCCGGGGGCAAGACCGGTGATGTTGGAGAACCAAGGAGATACGGCCTGAACTCCGTTTATATCACAGTGGGACTGACGGTCGTTCTGGTGCTGGTGGCAGCGCTGGTCGGGCCGTTTTTTGTCGACTGGACGGTCTACCGTTCCACATTTGAACGATACGCGGAACGCGCGCTTGGCCACAAAGTGACCGTGTTGGGGGAGGCGGATCTGCGTCTGTTGCCAGCCCCGTCCATCAGCTTTTCCGACGTTCGGGTGGGCGAAGCGGAAGATCCGCTTCTTGTTGTCTCCCGGTTCAAGGTGCGGATCGAGCTGCCGCCGCTCCTAAAAGGTGAGATTCATGTCACAGACATGGAGCTGGACCGGCCCCATCTGTCGCTGGCTCTGGATGAGGACGGACGGCTTGACTGGCTGACGGCGCGCACGGCCGATGGCGCGCTTGCCAATCTGCCGCCGGAAGACGTTGCCTTTGACAAGGTGACCATCCATGATGGCGCTCTGACCGTGGTCGATGCCCGCTCCGGCGAAACCCATCATATTGACAATGGCAACCTGTCAGTCAGTGCCCGGTCGCTGGCAGGGCCCTTCAAGGCGGCGGGCAGCCTGACCATTGACAACACCCCCTACAGCCTTTCGGTGGCTACCGGCCGCGCCCAGCAGGGCCAGGGCCTGAGGGTCAAGGGGGAGCTGACGCCGACCGACTGGGCCGTCAATTTCGCCTTTGACGGCATGTTGAGCCAGGCCGATGCAGCCCCGTCCTTTGATGGGCGGTTCAACATCGCCTCGATCCCGCTGGATGACGAGGATACGAACATCTGGTCCTCCGAAGGTCATTTCACGGCGGACAGCGCCGAAGTGGCGGTGCCTGATTTTGTCTTCCGCTATGGTCCGGGCGACAAGCGCCTCAGCCTGACCGGCAGCGCGGATCTGATCTATGCGGGCGACAAGCATTTCGACATCCGGGCGAAGTCGAAACAGGTGGATCTGGACCGTCTGCTGGGCGGCGGGCCGAAGGCGCCGGTTGCCATCGAAGCGGCTGGAAGCCAGTTGGTGGCGGCCTTGAAAGCAGTGCCGCTGCCGCCGGTGGACGGCACGGTGTCCCTGGATGTTCCCGCCCTTGTGGCCGGCGGAGGCATCATTCAGAATGTGCGGCTCGATCTGGAAACCATGCTGGGCGGCTGGCGAGTGGCGCGCCTGTCCGGGCGGCTTCCCGGCCGCACGACGGTTGCAACCCAGGGGGATCTGGGGCTGGCGCCAAGCGTGAGCTACCGCGGGGCGCTGTCCGTGAAATCCGACCAGCCGGGTTCCTTTTTCGGTTGGTGGCGGCAAAAAGACACCGGCGCTTCGGCTATGGAGCCGGTCGTGCTGGAAGGCCGGCTGGATCTGCGCCCAGATGGGGCCGCACTGGAAAATCTCCGTCTTAGCCTTGCCGGATCAGACGCCCGGGGCGGGTTGGCCTATAGCCACCCGCAAAGCGGCAATGGCACGTTCTCTCTGGACCTGGATGCGGACCGGCTCAATCTGGATGCGGTTGAAAAGCTGGCGGCCCTGATCCGCCCCAAAGCGGCGGACGAGAAGGCGGCCCAGGCCCACAAGGATCTGAACGTCTCCCTCCGGCTACGGGCCAGCGAGGTTTCTGCCCGCGGTGTCGACGGCAAGGGGCTGACCCTGGAAGCCGAATATGCCGATGGCGGTGTGCGGATCGACCGGCTTTTTGCCGCCGATCTGGCCGGAGCGCGGATTGATGTCAATGGTGAGATCCGCGATCTGTTCTCCGCACCGGAAGGGGCGGTGTCCGGAGCCCTTGAGGCCAGTGATCTTTCAGGCCTTGTGGCCCTGACCGGGAGCCTTTTTCCCGGCTCCGTCTTTGCCGAACGCTTTGAAAAAGCTGCCCCAAGCCTCGTTCCGGCCAATTTCAACGGAGAATTGAGAGCCTCCTCCCTCGGGGATGGCACGGACATGTCCCTGCGGCTTGACGGGGTCGCAGGCGGGGCGGATGCGTCGATCAATGCCGGGCTGAAAGGCCGTGTTGATGCCTGGCAGCAGTCGGATATTGACGTCTCCGTCGGCTTGAAAGGCCCGGATGGGCCAAGGCTGCTGCAGCAGCTGGGCCTGGATGTTCTGCCAGTCGATAGCGGCGGCGGGGGGCGTCTTTATGCGATTGTCTCCGGGGTTCCGGCCAATGGCCTTTCTGTTGAACTCTCCGGCACGTTTGGGGCAACCGAGTTGACGGCCAATGGCAGTCTTGTGCTGCAAAAGACGGCAGAGCCGGAATTCAGTGCCACTGTCTCCGCCAAGACGGAGGATCTCGGGCCTCTGGCTCTGATGGCCGGCAAGATCCTGCCCGTCATGAGCGGCACCCTTCCGGCTAACCTGACCTTTGACCTGAAGGGCAAGGGCAGCGAACTGGAAATTGACAATCTTGCAGGCACTGTGGGCACGACGGACTTTAAAGGTGGTCTCGAGGGGGATCTGGAACCGGCGCCAGGGGAGCAGAACCGGCGCTTCAGCGGCACGCTTAACACCAGCCGTGTGGATTTGCGCGATCTGAGCGAAATGGTCCTGGGGCCGGATCAGTGGTTTTCCGCTGGTGATGGTAGCAGTATCTGGCCGACAGCTTCTTTTGGGGCCCCGCTTCTGGACGGGATCAACCTGACCCTTCAGGTGTCCGCCGACCGGCTGTTTCTGGAAGATGATTTGGAGATTGCCACTCCCAAGGCCGAGCTGCGCCTGTCGCCGACCCTCATGCGCCTGGACGGCCTGTCGGGCACATTTGCGGGCGGCCGGCTGGCAGCAAGCCTTTCCCTGCAACGCTCGGGGGCCGAGGCCGCCCTCTCCGGGCGGGTGAAACTGGACGGGGCCGATCTGCGCCAGCTGGTCTGGCGCCCGGCTGGCCGGGCGGTTGCCTCAGGGGGGCTTGATCTCTTCCTGGAATTTGACAGCATGGGCCGGTCAATCTCTGCCCTTGTTGCGGGCCTGAATGGGGGCGGCACTTTCTCTATGGCAGACGGCGCGTTCCAGGGTCTCAACCCGCAGGCTTTTTCCCAGGTGACGCGGGCGGCCGATGCGGGGCTTGAACTTGAAGACGCCAAGATCCATAGCGTGTTTGAAAATCACATGGCGGCTGGCAGCCTGCCGTTCAACCGGGTGGACGGAACGTTGTCTCTGGCGGGCGGTCAGTTGAGCGCGCGCAATGTGGTGGTGGATTCCGCCCGGGCGGAGATTTTCGGGTCCGGGGAGCTGGATCTGCGGACCCTGGATCTGGATGCGGATTTTTCTGTCAAAATCGATCCGGGCGAGGATGCGGTGACCGGTGCCGATCCACAGGTAGGCTTGCTGTTCAAAGGACCGCTTGAGCAGCCGGAACGGTCCGTCGACATTTCCCCATTCACGGCCTACCTGACCCTCCGGGCGTTTGAGCAGGAAGTCGAGCGGGTCGAGACGTTGCAGGCGGAGATCTTGGAACGGGACCGGTTTTTCCGCGAATTGAAGCATCAACGGGAAGCCAGGGTCCGGCGCGATCAGGCGGCGGTCCGGGCGGCTGAAGAGGACCGGCTGCGCCAGGAGCAGCTTGAAGCTGGAGACGGCCCGGCGGCGGCCCCTGCAGACCAGAAAAACGGGCCTGCGCCCGCCGGAGCTGCTGGCAATGGCGATCAGGCCGCTGTGCAGCCCTTGACCGAAAAGATCCGGGCGCTGCTTGCCAATGACACTGACCCGCAAACCACGCAATCCGTGCCACAGCCTTCAACCGGTGCGAGGGCAGCTGGCAGTCTGCCGCCACTTGATCCGCCCATCACCATTGAAGGCCTGATCACCCGTGATGTGGGCGGGGCCTTGGGTCTGCCGGGGGTTCGGTAACGTTCCCTCGGGCTCTTGCCTGGGAGGACGTATCTGGCTCCCATTGTCGGCACCCTGCGGGGTGTGTACCTTACCGATGGACCTTGCTGAACGCTCTCTTGGTCACGGCCCAATAGGGCTTTTTTTGTGAGGCGGGAACAGGTCCGTCAGCGATGCTGCGGCTGCATGATCGTTTCAGCCTTGCTTTACCTGACGCAGCGCCCAGACCCTGACGGCGGAGGACAGGGGATCGTCATGATCCCGTGTATCGTCTATTTTGGCGATCAGGCTGGCAAGCGAGCGGTTCTCCGCCTCCACATAGTCATCGACCACTGCCCAGAAATCCGGTTCCAGGGCGAGGCTTGTGCGGTGCCCATGCAGGGAGAGAGAGCGTTTGACGAGCGCCACGGTTTAATCTGTGCCGCTGTCAGACGGCGTGCCAGCGCTGTCCAGCTGATGTCCGTCGACTTGTGTTTCAAGGGTTTCACGGCGCTTGCGTGCTTCTTCGCGTTCAGCCTTTGTGCGGCCGAATTTGCGCCGGTTGTTGTCCGCCTGTTTCTCCTTGCCTTCCCGTTGTTTCTGTTTACGGGCATGACGCAGATTGATGATTTCGGCGCTCACAGGAGCTCTCCGCCGTCAGGTCTTCTTGCGGAAGGCGTCAAGGGAAACGACCTCCCCGCCACCGTCATTCTCAGATGGTTTTGAGACCACGGCCGGGCTGGATTTTTTGCCCGGGGCCGGAGCCTCGGTGGGGCCGTTGGACTGCGTTGTGTCCTTGTCGGCATGGTCCTGTTCGGCCTTGGCCAGCTCTTCAACCGCTTCCAGAAGCTCTTCTGGCAGCTCTTCTGCGGTCTTGCCCGGGTCGAATTCCAGCGCGAATTGCACGGAGGGATCAAAGAAGCCCTTAATGGCGGAAAACGGCACCAGCAGTTTTTCCGGAACGCCGCCAAAGGACAGCCCCACTTCAAAAGCGTGCTCGCCTATGGCCAGATCCCAGAACTGGTGCTGGAGCACAATGGTCATTTCCTGCGGGTAGCGTTCTTTGAGCCTTTGGGAAATGCGCACGCCGGGCGCGTTGGTGTCAAAGGCAATATAGAAATGATGATCGCCGGGCAGGCCGGTGCGGCCGACTTCGGCAAGGATCTTCTTGACCGCGCCCCGCAGCGCGTCCTGGATCAGGATATCGTATCGCAGAAGGTCTTCAGACATCAGTTCTCGTCGAATCTTGATTGGGATCTGTTAATCTCGGCACACATTGACGTTCCGGCGCGGAAAAGAAAAGTCAATTTTCGAAGTGATACAGGATTAATGCGGCCTTGCCGAGGCAGTAACTCTGCCGGGACTTTTTCCACTGGTTCAAAGAATGTTTGGGAAGACGCAAGAAAAGGCAAGGTGAAGGCTTCTGTTGCCAGGTGCCTTCGGACCCCGCCTGCCGGTGCTAATCCAGCAGGGCTTTAAAGGACTACCGGCACTGCATTACGCAGCGACAGCGTTGTCCATAGCATAGTTGTCGTTTGCAACTATTAAAACAGCCCGATAACGGTGGTACAATGCCGAGCAAAAGCACAGTCTTTACGCCCTCGTCGATCCTATTTCGCCCCCGCCGAAACCCGTGAACCATCAAGATCCTGGCTCACGGGTTTGGGTGGAGGCGCCGGGTACCGCCCCCGGGTCCGATAGGTTTATTGCACTGACAATTTATTGCCATAGCTGGCGAACCAGCATGCCTGATATAAGCGCTTCAGAGCGGAATGGAAAGGGGCCTTGCGGCCGGAGCAATGCTTAGCCGGCTGGCTGGAGCCGTATACGGCCCGCTTTGGCGGATGTCATCCACAGGCCGGGCAGCGGGATCTGGGGAAAGTGCGGGCAGGGGGCTGCGTTTTCGGCGGAATCTGCGAAGATACCGGACCGTGCTCCCACTCTTTGACCCAAGGGCCTTTGCCGTGCAGCAATATCTCGATCTTCTGGCAACAATTCTGGAAACCGGTGTGGACCGCAGCGACCGTACCGGCACCGGTACCCGGTCGATCTTCGGCCACCAGATGCGCTTTGACCTGTCAGAGGGGTTTCCGCTGGTGACGACCAAGAAGCTGCATCTCAGATCGATCATCCATGAATTGCTCTGGTTCCTGGCGGGGGATACCAACATCCGTTATCTGAAGGAAAACGGGGTCAAGATCTGGGACGACTGGGCGGATGAAAACGGCGACCTCGGCCCGGTCTACGGCTACCAGTGGCGCTCCTGGCCGGCGCCGGATGGCCGGTCCATTGACCAGATCGCCAGGCTGCTCGAGATGATCCGGACCAGCCCGGACAGCCGGCGGCTGATCGTCTCGGCCTGGAACCCGGCTTTGGTGGACGACATGGCGCTGCCGCCCTGCCATTCCCTGTTTCAGTTCTATGTGGCTGAAGGCAAGCTCTCCTGCCAGCTCTACCAGCGCTCCGCCGATGTCTTTCTGGGCGTGCCCTTCAACATTGCCTCCTATGCGCTGCTGACCATGATGGCCGCACAGGTCACCGGCCTCAAGCCGGGCGACTTTGTGCATACTTTTGGCGATGCTCATCTTTACAGCAACCATTTCGACCAAGCTCGCGAGCAGCTCACCCGCGCCCCGCGCGCTTTGCCGGAAATGAAGATCAATCCTGACGTTACGGACCTCTTTGCCTTCACATATGAAGATTTCGAGCTGACCGGCTATGACCCCCATCCGCATATCGCAGCGCCGATTGCCGTTTAGGCTGCCTGTCGTGGCGCCTTTTTTGGGGTGAGGTCTTTGACGACCCTTTAGACGGAAGCTGTTCAAACTTCTGGCCGTGCCGGCCTTGAAGCCGGAGCGCTTTGTGTCCGCGGATATCGGCCGTAGTGCAGGGCCGGGGCCGCATTGAGCGGGTATTGCAGCTACAAAAGGTTTCGCGGTCATATGGCGTCACACCGGTTTGCCTTGTGCCTTGAAATCTCTGTCTTCGGGCGGCGACTTGTGATTCCGATGAAACGGGACTTGATTTGCGCTCATCCTATTCGGTGCCTTCTCCCGTCCGCAAAAACCATGCTAGGAGACGGGCTTAACAGTTTTCCCGGATTCGGAGATCATTTTGCCGGACCTTGTTCTGATCGCCGCCGTCGCCCGCAACGGGATTATCGGCTCGGACAATGACATGCCCTGGCGCCTGCCGACCGATTTGAAGCGGTTCAAGCGCCTGACGCTGGGCTCTCCTTTGGTCCTGGGCCGGAAGACCTTTTTGTCCTTCGGCGGGCGACCCTTGCCCGGACGGCCCCATGTGGTGATCTCCCGCGATTCTGCCTATGGGGCAGAGGGGATTGAGACAGCGGCTTCGCTTGAAGCGGCTCTGCAGCGGGCCCGTCAATTGGCTGAAGCGAGCGATGCGGCAGACATCTTCTGCGTTGGGGGCGGTCAGGTCTATGCCCAGGCAATCAGTCAGGCGGACCGCCTTGAAATCACGGAAGTGGACGCGGCGCCGGACGGGGATACGCGCTTCCCGGAAATCGATCCGCTCGTCTGGGAAGAGACCGCCCGCGAGCAGGGCGTGCGCACTGGCAAGGACAGCGCAGATTTCACCTATGTGACCTACCGGCGGAAGGCCTGAGCCGTGACAGAGTTTGAGATGGCTGAGGGGCTGATGGCCCGCTGGGTCCGGCTGGAGGCGCTTGGGCCTCTGGAGGTTTATGCGCTTTTGAAACTGCGGCAGGATGTCTTCATTCTGGAACAGGCCTCACTCTATGGAGATATTGACGGCAAGGACCCGGAAGCGCTGCATCTGCTGGTGAAAGAGCTGAAGACAGGCGAACTGGCCGGTGTCCTGCGCCTGATGGCCGATGACGCCAGGGGCAGGGTCAGGATCGGCCGGGTGGTGATTGCCAAGGCCGCAAGGGGCACCGGTCTCGGCCGCAAACTGATGCAGGCGGCCATGGCCAGGGCAGGGGATCTGGTTCCCGGCGGCGCCATTGATCTATCGGCTCAGGCCCATCTGGAAGCCTTTTATCAATCCCTTGGATTTGAGACCGTCTCGGACGTCTATATCGAGGATGGCATCCCCCATATGGACATGGTGCGTCCGGGCATGTGAGGTCCGTTAACCCCTGCGGGCAAACTTTCGCGCTAATCGACTTGACATAACGGAAGTTGGTCCCCACCTGCGGCCCGGGAAAACGCAATGGTTTGCGGCAGGGGCACAACCGGGCTTTTGATTGAAAGCATCGGGTAACCTCCCTATAACCAACGATGAGTCAGAACGGGCGCAAGCCCATTCCCGGCGGGAGACGCCGGGGTTCATAGAAGGAAGTCTTGATGCCTTGGAGCAATCAGTCAGGTGGCGGTGGCCCCTGGAAGGGTGGCGGAAACAATGGCGGCCCATGGGGCGGCGGAGGAAACAACAACGGCCCTTGGGGCGGCGGCCCGAACCGGGGCGGCGGCGGCGGGGGCAACCCGCCTGATCTGGAAGAGCTCCTCAAACGCACCCAGGACCGCATGAAAACCGTCCTTCCCGGCGGTGGTGGCGGCGGCCTTGGGATTGCCGGCATTCTGATTGTCGTCGGTGTCGTGGTGGTCGGCTGGCTTCTGACCGGTCTTTACACCGTTGATTCCCGCGAGCGCGGTGTGGAGCTCGTGCTCGGTAAGGTTGTGGGTCTGACATCTCCGGGCCTGAACTACAATTTACCCTATCCGATCGGTGAAGTTTACAAGCCTGCGGTGGAGCTTCAGCGCGAAACCACCGTTGGGGTCGATGAAACCTACTCCAGTTCCGGTTCGGTGCGCTCCCGGGATATCCCGGAAGAAAGCCTGATGCTGACCGGCGATGAGAACATTGTGGATGTCGGGTTCAAGGTTCTGTGGCGGATCAAGAGCACGACCGATGGCATCACGGACTATCTGTTCAACATTCAAGACCCGGACGGAACCGTGAAAGCGGTGGCGGAAAGCGCCATGCGCGAGGTTGTCGGCGGCTCGAACATCGATGCAATCCTGACGGAAAACCGAGTGTCTATTCAGAACGACGTTGCGTCGCTGATGCAGAAAACGCTGGACTCCTATAATGCCGGTGTCGAGATCTCCGAAGTGCAGATGCAGCGGGTGGACCCGCCCGCACAGGTGATCGATGCCTTCCGGGATGTCCAGGCCGCCCGTGCCGACCAGGAACGGATCCGCAACGAAGCGGAAGCCTATGCCAACAAGGTGGTTCCCGAAGCCCGCGGCCAGGCCGCCCGTATTCTGGAAAAAGCCAACGGTTACAAGGACCAGACAATTGCCGAAGCAACCGGTCAGTCCCAGCGTTTCACCAAGATCTACGAACAGTACAAGGACGCGCCTGACGTGACCCGTGAACGTCTCTATCTTGAGACGCTGGAAAAGGTTCTGGGCTCCAACAACAAGATCATCATCGACAGCGACACTTCCGGTTCGGGCGTTTTGCCTTATCTGCCGCTGAACGATTTGAACGGACGCGGCTCAGCGCCGTCCGCACGGACGGGAGGAAATTGATCATGCGCAGCGGTATTCTCGCAATTCTCCTGCTTGTCGTTGTCATTGTCGGCTATCTGTCGGTATTTGTGGTCAATCCGACCCAGCAGGCCCTGGTCCTGCGCTTCGGTCAGATCGTCGAAGAGCCGAAGACCGAACCAGGTCTTTATTTCAAGATCCCGTTTGTTCAGAACGTCGTCTATCTGGACGAACGCATCTTGAATTTGAACATGCCGCCGCTTGAACCGATTTCCTCGGACAAGAAGCGGCTGATCGTGGATGCGTTTGCCCGCTACCGGATCTCCAATCCGGTTCTGTTCTATCAGCGTGTTCAGAACGTGCAGACGGCCAATCGGCGCCTGTCGACCCTGCTGCAGTCCTCGCTGCGTTCGGAAGTTGGCCGGACCAGTTTTGTGGCGCTGGTGCGCGATGACCGCTCCGGCGTGATGGAAAACATCCGCCGGGATGTCAGCGCCAATGCCAAGGAGCTGGGGATCGAGGTGATCGACGTGAAGATCCGCCGGGCGGATCTGCCTGATGCCAACTCACAGGCCATCTATGCCCGCATGCAGACGGAACGTCAGCGTGAGGCGACCGAAATCCGGGCGCAAGGGGAAGAGCAGTCCCGCCGGATCCGCTCCCGTGCGGACCGCGATGCGACGGTGATTGAAGCGGAAGCCAACCGGGATGCGGAAATCATCCGCGGTGACGGCGATGCAGAGCGGAACCGGATCTTTGCGGAAGCGTTTGGCAAGGATCCCGAGTTTTTCGCGTTCTACCGGTCCATGCAGGCCTATGAACAGGGTCTGAAGTCCGGGGATACCAGCCTGGTGCTGTCGCCGGATTCCAGCTTCTTCCGGTTCTTCAAGGACCCGACCGGCGAAAACGCCCCAGCGGTTGCGCCGGTACCGGGCGGTGAGGGCGTTTCGAGCGGGTCCGCCTCGCTCGCCGCCCAATGAATGACTTTGTGACCGCACTTGGTCTGGTCCTGGTGATTGAAGGAGTTCTCTACGCGCTGGTGCCCGGTGGCATGAAAGCCATGATGCGCAGCGCCCTTGAAACATCGGATCAGACCTTGCGCACAGCCGGTCTTGTTGTGGCCGCAATGGGGCTGATAATTGTGTGGATCATTCGCGGATAACGAAAAGTTTCCGGGCGGGAGGCGTTAAAATCTCCCGCCCGTTCTATATTTCGACGAAATGTCTTGAAAATCGCCGGCTGTTCGGGTTCGACCGGCAAGCCCTACCGGCAGGGATGAGGAGAAAGCCCCATGGCTCCAGATTTTGTTCGCCGCCGCATGTCCCGGGTCGCCTTTGCGGCGGCGGGTCTCGTGCTCGGTGGCCTTGTTGTGCTGCAGCCCTTTGAGAGCGTGCAGGCGCAGGGACCGGTCTCGGTCGCCGATCTTGCGGAAAACCTCGCAGATGCCGTTGTCAACATTTCGACAGCGCAGACCGTGCAGGGCCGCCGCTCCGTGCCGATGCCCCAGGTGCCCGACGGGTCGCCGTTCCAGGAATTTTTCGAAGAATTCTTCAACCGGCAGAACCGGGACAATGACCAGCCGCGCCGGGTGCAGTCCCTGGGCTCCGGCTTTGTCATTGATGGCACCGAAGGCATTATCATCACCAACAATCACGTGATTGAAGGGGCGGATGAAATCACCGCCAATTTCAATGACGGCACCAAGTTGAAGGCCGAGATCATCGGAACGGACGAAAAGACCGATCTGGCCGTGCTCAAGGTGGAGCCGGAAACCCCGCTCAAGGCGGTTGATTTCGGCAATTCGGATGCGATCCGGGTTGGCGACTGGGTGATGGCCATCGGCAACCCTTTTGGCCTTGGTGGCACCGTGACGGTCGGGATCGTTTCCGCCCGCAACCGGGACATCAACTCAGGACCGTACGACAATTTCATCCAGACCGATGCTTCCATAAACCGGGGCAATTCCGGTGGCCCGTTGTTTGACATGGACGGCAATGTGATCGGTATCAACACGGCGATCATCTCCCCGTCCGGCGGCTCTATCGGCATCGGCTTTGCGATTCCGGCGAAAACGGCCATGCGGGTGATCGGCCAGCTGCGCGAGTTCGGGGAAACCCGCCGGGGCTGGCTGGGCGTGCGCATTCAGGAAGTGACCGACGAAATTGCCGAGAGCCTGGCCATGGACGAAGCCATGGGCGCTCTTGTGGCTGGAGTAACCGACGATGGTCCGGCGGCAAAGGCGGAGATCGAGCCGGGTGATGTGATCGTCAAGTTCGATGGCAAGGAGGTCGAGGCCATGCGCGAATTGCCGCGTATGGTGGCAGAAACCGCGATCGGCAAGGAAGTGGAAGTCACGGTTCTGCGCAAGGGCAAGGAAGTGACAATCAATGTGATTCTGGAGCGGCTTGAGGAAAGCCCGGCGACGGAAGCCAGCCTCAAGGAAGAGGAACAGACCCAGGAAGCGCCGTCCGCCACCAGTGAAGTGCTTGGCATGATGCTGGCCGAACTGGATGATGAGCTGCGGGAAAAATTCTCCATTGAGGCCGATGTCACCGGTGTTGTCGTGACCGAGGTGAAGCCGGATTCCTCTGCGGCTGAAAAACGCGTCACAGCAGGCGATGTTATCAAGGAAGTCGCCCAGGAGCCGGTTGAAACCCCGGCTGAAGTGGAGGCGGAGATCGGCAAGCTGAAAGATGACGGCCGCCGCTCGGCCTTGCTCCTGTTGTCCAATCCGACCGGAGATGTCCGCTTCGTTCCGGTCCGGATCGAGGACGAGTAACGAACTTTCACAATTGAAAACAGAGCATGAAGGGCGCTGATCACAGCGCCCTTTTTATTTGCGGGAAGCCCGTTCAGGCTCCTGCTTGACACCAATTCTTCCCGCAGGATTGGTGCATGCCGCGTTGCAATGGTTTCAAACCGTTTGCTGCGTTGAAATCTCTGAGTTCAGTCAGCGAAAGGCGGAACTGACTCGTGCCGACACGTTCTGACCCGTTCTACCGATCAATGTTTGCCGCCGTTCTTTATCGCACGATGCTCTAATCCGGCTCTTCATTTTGGGCTTGCACAAAACATAAGTATAAGCTTATATATTGAAATGATCGAAGATACAATTTTCAAGGCTCTTGGAGATCCAACCCGCCGGGCGATCTTCGAGAAACTGGCAGCTGGACGCATGAATGCGAGCAGTCTCCGCCAAGGCATGAGCATCAGCCAGCCAGCCATGTCCCAGCATCTGGCCGTGTTGCGAGAGGCAAGGCTTGTGCGCGCGGAACGCAGCGGCCGTGTTGTCAACTATGAGGTCGATCCCAAGGGCATGGAGCACCTTGCCCGGTGGTTGGAACGATACCGCGAGTATTGGCCGAAGCGTGTCGATGTGCTGAAGGGCGTTTTGAAGGATATGGAAGAATGAACAAGCGGATACCGGGCCAAACATCTGCCAGGCTCGAATTTGAATACGATCTGGAGGCCCGTCCGGACACGGTCTGGCGCGCCTTGCTTGATAAGAAATTCAGAAAAAAATGGCTGCCAGAAGAAGATTTGGCGATGCCGGATGCCTTTTCTGTCAGGCCGGGGTGTGAGGTCTGTTACCGGATGCGGGCATCTGTGCCTCCTTTTTTGGAGAGCACCGTCATCTTCCGGATTTTTCCGAACGCGGATGGAGGAACAGTGCTGCGAATCATTCACGAGCCGCCAGCTGCCTGTTATCGCCGGAATTTAAGGGCGGACAACGCGAACTGCGTTTTGACCAGCCTTGCTGCATGAGCGTACCGGATTCAGCCAGGCCCGGGATTTAAGAATGTTCCGAAGACGGGGAGACTGCCAATGAGCGAAACGATGCAGCTTGTTCCAATGGTTATCGAACAGTCGGGTTTTGGTGAACGCTCCTTCGACATTTATTCGCGATTGTTGCGCGAACGTATTGTTTTTCTGAACGGAGAAGTCAACGACACGGTTTCTGCCCTGGTTTGCGCACAGCTTCTTTTTCTTGAGTCGGAAAGTTCAAAAGAGCCGGTTCACCTTTATATCAATTCGCCCGGAGGTGTCGTGACCAGTGGGTTTGCAATGTATGACACAATGCGCCACATCCGGGCGCCGGTACATACTTTGTGCATGGGAACTGCGCGCTCCATGGGGTCTTTTCTTCTCATGGCAGGCGAGCCTGGGCAAAGGGCTGCTCTGCCAAATGCCAACATTCTGGTTCACCAGCCCTCCGGTGGTGTCCAGGGGCAAGCCTCCGACATTGCCATTCATGCAGAAGAAATTCAGAAAACGAAACACCGGATGACCCGGCTTTATGCTCAACATTGCGGCCAGGCGTTCGATGCGGTGGAACAGGCCTTGGACCGTGACCGTTTCATGTCAGCAGAAGACGCGCTGGAGTGGGGATTGATCGATCGGATTCTTGAGCCTCAGTGATCCTGTATATGCCGGGCCAATACCAAAGAGACTGTGTGTGAACCAAGATTCAGCTCAGCACAAAGTCCTGATCCGCATAGCCCTGTAGATAGAGAAGGGCGGTCAGGTCGCCATGGTCGACCCGGAAATCCGCAATCTCTGCCACAGCGGGTTTGGCGCGGTAGGCAATACCGGCACCGGCCCGCTCGATCATGGCCAGATCATTGGCCCCGTCGCCGACTGCCAGGGTCTGGGAAAAGTCCAGGCCTTGCTCTGCAACAAGCTCTTCGAGCCGGGCGCGTTTGGCGTCCCGGCCCAGAATGGGCTCTCCGACTTTGCCGGTCAGCTTGCCATTGTCTTCCAGAAGCGTGTTTGCGCGGTTCTCGTCAAAGCCGATCATGGCGGCAATGGCCTTGGTGAAATGGGTAAAGCCGCCAGAGACCAAGGCACAGTAAGCCCCGTTTGCCTTCATGGTCTGCACCAGTGTGCGGCCGCCGGGCATCAGTGTGATCCGGGAGCTGAGTACGGTTTCAATGGCGGAGACCGGAAGACCGGCCAAGAGGGCGACACGCTCCCGCAGGGCCGGTTCGAAATCGATTTCACCGCGCATGGCCCGTTCGGTGATGCCGGAGATCCGGTCCTTGAGGCCGAGTTCGGCCGCCAGCTCATCAATACATTCCTGGCGGATCATGGTGGAATCCATGTCGGCAATCAGCAGGCGCTTGCGCCGTGAGGCCTGTGGCTGCACAAAGACATCCACCGGAGCAGATCCCACGATTTCTCTCAAAGCTGCCGAGGCCATGCTTGCATCTTGCCCTGCAAAAGGGATATCGGCTGCAACACCGGGGCTGAGAACGGCCGCCTGTCCGCCTGCACCAAGGGCTGTTTGGGCCCGGCGGAGAAGATCCGCATCGACGGCGGGGGCAGTCGGGGTAGACACCAGAGTGGCAACAAGAGACATGAACAGATCCCAGGACAAAAAATGGACGCAGCCGCCAGGCCGCAGCGCCATTCTGATAGCCGGACCGACCGCCAGCGGCAAGTCCGCTTTGGCGCTGGACGTTGCGGCGGCCCTGGATGGTGTGATCGTCAATGCGGATTCCATGCAGCTTTACCGGGAGCTGCGGCTGGTCAGCGCCCGCCCGTCCGCTCAGGAAGAGGCGCGGGTGCCTCACCGGCTCTATGGCGTTCTGCCGGCCTCGACCGCCTTTTCCACCGGCGCCTGGCTGCGGCGGGCTCAGGAGGAGATCGAGACCATCTGGGCGGCGGCACAAACGCCGGTTCTGGTGGGCGGAACCGGCCTTTATTTCAAGGCCTTGACAGACGGCTTTGCCGACATGCCGCCGATCCCGCCTGCCATACGCGAAGAAGCCCGGAAGCTGGCCGAAGAGGAGGGCATCGCTGGTCTCAAGCAGGTGCTCAGCCAAGAAGGAGATGAACGGGCTGCAGCCGAGCTTGCCGATCCGCAGCGCCTTGCCCGGGCGCTGGAGGTGCTCAGGGCCACGGGTAAGCCATTGGCGCATTGGCAAGCCGCAGCCCAGTCCGGGCCGTTCCTGTCCCCAAAGGCTTGTATGTGTCTTGTTCTGGCGCCGCCAAGGGCTTGGTTGCACGACCGGATTGCCCAAAGAGCCAGGCTGATGCTGAGCGAAGACGGACTTGCCGAGGTGCGCGATCTTCTGGCCCAAAACCTGGACCCAGCCCTCCCGGCCATGCGGGCCATTGGTGTTGCGGAGATCGAGGCTTATCTCGCCGGGACTGCGGATCTTGAGGAAACGGCCGAGCGGCTGACTGTTGCGACGCGTCAGTATGCCAAGCGTCAGGAAACCTGGTTCCGCAACCAGATGTCCGCATGGCAACGGATTGATCCTTCTGGGGGAATCGATTTAGAAAACATTTTGGGGTCAAAGTGACACAAATCTGTCAACTTCTGGATGGTGCGGCGCAGCAGCGTATTTTTTCTTAACCTGTTGTTATTGCGTATATATTTTTGCCACTTTTCGGCATATACTTAAGATGGGTTTAAGGGTTATGCACTTTTAAATTGTGCTTTCCGTGGCCGGGATCAAGGAAATCAGGTGGTTTCCAGACAGGGATCGCCTGACCCGGTTGTAGCCTCATGAGGCTTGAGGGACAGACAAGCGCGGCCAGCAAGGCCGGCGGTCCGCAGAGGATGCCAAGTCAATAACTCTGAAGCTTGGGAGGAGTTCGGTGCAGACGATCTTTCTGGAATGCGGTTCCGTGCGTCTGGTTCCCTTGTCCAAGGGGGACATTGCTCTTGTAAAAAATCTTCACGCTGATCCCTTCGGCAACCGGTGTACAGATTTCTCCGGCGAGTGCCAGACGGCCGATGCCTCCGAGCTTGTGGCCTCGGCTCTTCAAACTCAGGCCGATTTGGGGTTCGCCAAATGGAAGGCTGTGTCTCAGGACGGTGCATTTCTGGGCTGGGCCGGGTTCACGCCGGTCAGCGAAACGTCTGAAATCAGCTTGAATTATTGCCTCTCGAACGAGGCACTGGAACAGGATGGGGACCTGGCCCCGCGCCTGTGCGCTGCCTTGACCGGCTGGTTTTTTGACAACACCTATTTCTCGCATCTTGTCGCTGTGGTGCGAACGGACAACCGGGATGTGCGCGAAGTGATGAAGGCGACCGGTTTTGCCCATCGGGAAAGCAAGGTGATTGAGGGCATGCAGGCGGATGTGTTCCAGCTGTTCAGCCCGTCCATGCAATCCTATCTGATGACGGCCTGATCCCAATCTCATTGGAGTGCGGACCGGTCCTCCGGCAATCGCAAAAATGTGCGGGCAGGGCTTGATCCTGCCCTCGGGCGCGGTATGGTTCTACGGCTTCCCTGTACCTTCCTTCCGGCGGTCCCCTTGACAGATATTCTCTTGCAAACCGCGCGGCTGCAGCTTGTGCCGTTCACGGCGGATGACTATCCGCTTTTGTCCAGATTGCACGCAGACCCGGAAGTCAACCGGTTCCTGTCGCCCGGCCGTTACCCGATGGCAGAGGATGAGGTGCACGAGCGCCTTGAAAAATATGTCGCCGATCATCTCCGGACAGGCTTCAGCAAATGGAAGGTTCTGACCCTGGACGGTACCTTTCTCGGCCGGGCCGGGGTGACCTATATGGCGGATCTTCAGGTCTACGAACTTGGCTACACCCTCATGCAGTCCGCCTGGGGCAAAGGCTACGCAACGGAGATCGCCCGCGGGCTGGTGCCGTGGTTTTTTGACAAGACCGATGAGACCTGCCTGATCGCCTATGCCTATTCGGACAACACCGCCTCCCGGCATGTGATGGAAAAGGCAGGGTTCCAGCATTGGTATGATGCTGAGCGGCACGGTGTTGCCTGCAGCTTTTACCGGATATTCCGGAAGGAAGCTGAAGTTTGAGGCGTACCGCGAAGGGGTGCTGCTCGCCAACTGAAATCGTCCGACGATTTCCATTCCAACAGTGATTCAATTGCAGGAGGCTTTAGAAAAAACGACTAGCACAGGTAGTTCCTGCTTCGTATCAGTTTAACTTTGACTGGCGGGAACCCAAACCTATGTCCACTGGAGTTTCCGAATGAGTAATGAACCAGCGTCTTCCGCGCAACCGATTGAGATCTACGATTGGTCTCCGGGCTGGTCCAAAAGATTTTGTCTAAAAGCAACGGCGATCCGCCAAACTTTGGGCGACCATGCTGTCCGCATCGACCATATCGGTTCTACATCAATCGAGGGTTTGGCTGCAAAGCCGATCATCGACATTCAGATTTCCCTTGCAGACTTCAAGCAAATCGAGTTTCTGACCGAGAGGATGGCAAACATCGGATACGTGTGGCGGTCATCCAATGCTGACTTGACGAAGCGTTATTTCCGAGAGCGCCCTGGTGATGAGCGTACCCATATCCATGTCCGTCAAATAGGAAGCTGGCACGAGCAATGGGCGCTTTTATTCCGTGACTACATGCGGAACCATGTAAAGGAGCACGCTCCATACGTAGAGTTAAAGCGAACGCTTGCCGTTCGGTATCGGAACAACAGGTCCGCCTACACCGAAGGTAAGGCGGATCACCTTTGGGCAATTATCCGACGCGCAGACCTTTGGGCGTCTGAGATAGGTTGGACGCCTAGCCTATCCGATGCGTAGCGTGAAGCTCAGGTTAGCTTTTTCGCAAATCGCTTGGGGTGTGATTTCGCCCACAGTCTGAACCGCCCCTATGTTCCGACTTTGTTTCAGCTTAACGTTGTTTGGCGGGAAACCAACGCTATGCTCGCCAACTGCCGCAAAACGTCAAGGGCCGCACATGCGGCCCTTTTTGTTTTGTCAGTTTTTGCTCAGCCGGTCTGACCGGCTTCCGGCCGCCTTCAGACAGCTTTCAGGGCGCCCGGATTGCTGGTCTGCTGGCGCAGGGCCAGCTTGTTCATGGCCGAAACATAAGCGCGGGCGGAGGCGACCAGGGTGTCAGTGTCTGCGCCTTTGCCGGTGGCAATCCGGCCGTCGGCTTCCAGGCGTACGGAGACTTCCGCCTGAGCGTCCGTGCCTTCGGTCACCGCATGTACCTGATAGAGCGACAGGGTGGCCTCGTGGGGTACGATGGCCTTGATGGCGTTGAAGGTTGCATCGACCGGGCCGTCGCCATTGGCTTCCTTGGTGATGTGCTGGCCGCCCACATCCATGGTCAGGATGGCTTTCTGCGGGCCGCCGGTACCCGCAATCACGGTCAGGGCAATGACCTTGGTGCTTTCGCCCAGAACGTTGATCTCATCCTCGACCAGCGCCTCGATATCCTCGTCATAGACGTGCTTCTTGCGGTCGGCGAGATCCTTGAAACGGCGGAAGGCATCCTGCAGGGCATTGTCGCCCAGCTCGTAGCCCAGTTCCTTCAATTTGTCTCGGAAGGCGTGACGGCCGGAATGTTTGCCCATGACGAGGGAGGTGGCTTTCACGCCGACATCTTCCGGCCGCATGATTTCATAGGTTTCGGCATTTTTCAGCATGCCGTCCTGGTGAATGCCGCTCTCATGGGCAAAGGCGTTCTTGCCGACAATCGCCTTGTTGTACTGGACGGCAAAGCCGGACGCACCTGCCACCATCTTCGAGGCGCGCACCATGAATTGCGGGTCGATCCCGGTGGTATATTGCAGCACATCCCCGCGGGTGCGGATCGCCATGACAATCTCCTCCAGCGCCGCATTGCCTGCGCGTTCCCCCAATCCGTTTATGGTGCATTCGATCTGACGGGCCCCTCCGGCGACACCGGCGAGCGAGTTGGCAACGGCCAGCCCCAGGTCGTCGTGGCAGTGTACGGAGAAGACCGCCTGGTCGCTGTTGGGGACCCGGGCGCGAATCTCTTCGAACATGGTCTTGTATTCGTCCGGAGTGGCATAGCCGACCGTATCCGGCAGATTGATGGTGGTCGCCCCGCATTTGATGGCAGCTTCCACACAGCGGCACAGATATTCGATCGGCGTACGGGTGGCGTCCATGGCGGACCATTCCACATCCTCGATCAGGTTACGGGCACGGGTCACCGTGTCGGTGATGATGTCCAGCACCTCGTCTTCCGACTTGTTCATCTGGAATTTCAAATGGATCGGGGAGGTGGAGACAAAGGTGTGAATGCGGCCGCGCTCGGCATGTCTGACGGCCTCGCCGCAGCGGTCGATATCTGCGTGGATCGCGCGGGCCAGCCCGGCAATAACCGAGGTTTTCGCCCGTTTGGCAATGGTGCTGACCGCTTCAAAGTCACCATTGGAGGCAATCGGGAAGCCGGCTTCGATGATGTCGACGCCCATATCGTCGAGAATTTCGGCAATCTGCAGCTTTTCTTCCAGCGTCATGGAGGCGCCGGGCGATTGCTCACCGTCGCGCAAGGTGGTGTCGAAGATGCGGATATGGTCGCTGGTGGTCGTCATGTCGTTTCGTCCCTGGCTTGGATCGGCATCCCTGGCCTTAGGGGCCATCGGTTTATGCGGCGCGATCCGGAATGCGTGATGCGTTTTTTTGAAGTCGCTCCCCTAAGTGCCCGTTCCGCGAAATCCATGCGGAGCAGCCGACGCTCAGGGGCATCTAAGAAGGAGGAGATCGCCAAGTAGAAGCAGCCCGCCGCGCAAGGACTGCGCGTCGAAATCAGAACCGGTAATGCCGCGTATCGCGATCATGGGTCTTGAACTGGGCCTTTGGTCGTCATCATGCCGTTTCAACCAGCCTAGACGCAAAAGCGTGAGCAGGTGGTTAACGGAGAATGTTCATACGGCAGGAGGTGGCCCGTTGCAACAGGGATTTTAAGTTTGCACCTGTGGCGCCGGATCCGTTTCTGTTGCTAGGGATTTCGCAGCACATCAGACAGAACACCTCGGACGCGGCTAGAACGCACTATTGGCGAATGCCAAAAAGTCCTGCTCTCAAACAAACAACTCGCCCCTTGCCACCAGGGCGGCCTGGCCGCCGATGCGCACCGCGTGCAGGCCGCCATTTTCGATGTCGATTTCCAGATCGATCAGCGACGGGCGGCCCATTTCAAAGCCCTGTTCAATGCGGATGTGATGGGTTCCGGCGGTCAGGCCGTCATAAAAATGCACGACGCCGGCAAAGGCGGCGGCGGCCGATCCTGTGGCCGGATCTTCCGGAATGCCCATGTCGGGCGCAAACAGGCGGGCATGGAACGCACTGTCATGAGACCGCGTTTCCCGGCAATAGATATAGGCGTCGTTATGCGCGTCCTGACCAAATCCGGCTTTCCATCTGGACATTACCGGTTTGGCCCGGGCCAGCGCATCCAGATCGCGCACGGGCACGAAATTGAACGGAGGCCCGACCCGGAAACGGGACGGGGCGTGGTTTTCAAAGCCGATATCGGACGGTTCCAGATCAAGCGCGGCGGCGATCAAGTCAATATTGTGGGTGGGCCCAGCCGGTTCCGGCAGGCTCGGCACATCGAACTCGGCAAAAGCGGCGGCGTTCTCGCGCAGGATGACGGCACAGCGCACGGTGCCGATCTCCTGTTTCAGGACAACGACTGCATCCTGTTCGCCGCTGACCTTGCCGAAACGCTCGGTCGCCAGCAAAATGGCGGTCCCGACCGTGGGATGGCCGGCAAAGGGTAGCTCCAGCTTGGGCGTGAAGATGCGCATGCTGGCGGATTGGCCGGGATTTTCCGGCGGGAAGACAAAGACGGTTTCCGACAGATTGAATTCACCGGCAATCTTCTGCATCTGCTCATCGCTCAAACCTTCGCAGTCCAGCACCACCGCCAGAGGGTTTCCGGCCAGGATTTGATTGGTGAACACATCCAAGATCGCGTAGCGGCGGCCCATATGTCTCTCCCTGAAGAAGTCTGTCTCACAAGATGGTGAGGTGAGCGGACTTTTGCATTTTAACGCAGCTCCCGCCAGCCCTTAGTCGTATGGGTTGGTGAACAAAAGATTGATCAGGGCAGGCGGGGGTTAATCGCCGTCCGGCCGCAAAAGATGCTCCGCCAGCTCGCGGGCGAAGGGGGCAATTGCCGGTGAGACAAGATCGTCCTTCCTGCGGAGAAGGACGATATCCGACAGCTCCTGTTCTTCCGACGCTTTGGAGTGGTCGAGGATCTTCTGGCGCAGGGCTGCGGCTGGTTCAGGACTGTCAAACACACGGGCAACGGAAATCCGGGCGCCGTCAAAGGCGATCAGCAACTGCCTCTTGCGCAGCCCGGCAGCGGTCTGACCGGTTTCTTCTTCCAGCTCCCGCTCGATTGCGCCGAGTATGTCGACCTTGCCGTCCGCCGTGACATCATTCAGATCTAGATTTCCCCCCGGCGGATAGATTTGACCGGCTGTCGCCGTATGGGGTGCCATCACGCCGTAAAGCAGGGCACCGTCCCGTGAGCGGATAATCGCAGAGCCGAAGAGATTGAAGGCTGTGGCGTCCGGCGCGCCCCAATCACGCCAGGTCAAGTGCGCCGCATAGCTGCTTTCGCTCAAAGTCCCCTCAAAGATCCCGTTCTTAAAGCGGTATCCCGTCAATTTCAGGGTGCGGCCGTTCCAAAGGAGAGCGATCTTTTTTTGCGCCTCGGCGAAATGGGCGGCAATTTCCGCTTCGTTGTCCTTCTCGAAGCGCCAGGGTGTATTCGTGCGGCGCAAGGTGATTTTGGAAAGGACATGGACGCCGCGCGTCAACAGCTTTTCCATCAGGGGAACGGCCTTGCCGGGCACCATCTCGCTGAGCCGGGTGGTGAGGGTCTGAAAGCCGTTCTGCTCATAAAAGCCGACCGCATGGGGATCGCTTTCCAGGGTCAGGCGGGCCAGCCTCTTGGCCCTCGCGGCATCTTCGGCCCTGGTGAGCAACAGATTGCCAATACCCCTGCCTTGAGCCTCAGGGGCAACAAACAGGAATTCAATGTGCAAGGTGCTCGCTTGCTGTTCGGCAACGCCGGAGAAGGCCACCGGATGCCCGTTCTGCTCGGCCACCGTCACCTCAAGGCTTTGCAGCGTGGCCGCTGTGATGCGCCAATCCGCCATGAACGCGGTCATCCTGTCCTCCGGATAGCCCCAGGAGGCTTTGGAGCGGCAAAGAATGTCCGTCAGACGCGGCGCATCGGCAAGGGTGGCAGGTCGAAGTTTGAGAGGCATGGGGAAACCGGATGTGACAGATGCCTAAGGCTTATCCGGAATATGTGAATGTTCCAAGGCAGAAAGAACGCCTGGGCCTTTGACACTGGACCGTTCCGAGCAGGCCGGTCCTTGCCAGTTTTAGGGCCAGTTTTAGGGCCAGTATTTAGGGCTGGTTTGAGAGCCTGTTTGAGGACACGTCTCGCAGGTCCGGCGCTTCTCAGGGCTTCGTGCGTAAACGTCCTGCGCGCAGTCCTTTCAGGACAACGCTTTAGCGGATGAAGGTGCCGTTCTGGAGTTCACTCACAGCCTGGATCAGTTCGTCGCGGGTGTTCATCACAATGGGGCCGTGCCAGGCAACGGGTTCCTTGATGGGGGCGCCTGAGACCAGCAGGAAACGGATGCCTTCGCTGCCCGCCTGGACCACGATCTCATCGCCGGTGCCGAAAATCACCAGCGTCCGGTCGCCGGTCTCGTCCCGGATCTTGAGCTCTTCGCCGCCAAATTCCTTCTCCGTCAACACGCCGAAGGGATTGGACGCGCCCTCAAAGGAGCCGGAGCCTTCAAAAATATAGGCGAAGGTCTGTTTGTAAGTGTCGACCTTGAAACGTTTTTTCTTGCCTGCCGGAACATGGATGTCGAGATATTGCGGCTCTGCGGCAATGCCGTCGACCGGGCCTCGCTTGCCCCAGAAATTGCCGCAGATGATCCTTGCCGAGGTGCCGTCATCGTCGGTCACGACGGGAATGTCCTTTGCCTCAACGTCCTGATAGCGCGGTTCGGTCATTTTCATGGAGGAGGGCAGATTGGCCCAGAGCTGAAAGCCATGCATGCGGCCACTGGCATCGCCCTTGGGCATTTCCTGATGCATGATGCCGCGCCCGGCGGTCATCCACTGGACGTCGCCCGCGCCCAGGTCGCCCTTGTTGCCGAGGCTGTCGCCATGTTCCACGGTTCCGGCCAGCACATAGGTGATGGTCTCAATGCCCCTATGGGGATGCCAGGGAAACCCGGCCAGATAGTCTTCGGGCCTCTCGTTGCGGAAATCGTCAAGCAGCAGAAACGGGTCCAGCATCTCCGGGTCCTGGAACCCGAAAACCCGTTCCAGCTTGACGCCGGCCCCTTCCAGGGTGGGCTGCGTAGCACCGATATGGGTGACCGGACGGATGGACATGGGCTTTGCTCTCGCTTGTGGAAGTCGTCGTTCAAAAGATAGCGTAACCCAGGTCAAAACCTAGCCGGGCCCCGACGAACGCAGTGTTTCGCCAGATGAAACAATGCCGTCTTGCCACAAGGGGCCGGATCTGCTTCGAAGACGGCCTTGCATCTTGCCGTCCGCCGGGCCACATGCGAGGTTGCCCGCCTGCTTGACCAGATGGTCGGTCAAACGCTTCAACCGGTTGATAGTTTATGGCTCCGATATTGTCTGTCACTGATCTGGAAAAAACCTATGACGGTGGGTTCCAGGCGCTGAAATCCGTGTCCCTGGACATTCATGAGGGGGAGGTGTTCGCGCTGCTCGGCCCGAACGGGGCGGGCAAGACCACGTTGATCAGCACCATTTGCGGTCTCGTGCAGCCTACCTCCGGCAGCATCACTGTGGGCGGATATGATGCGTTCAAGGAGTTCCGGGCCGCGCGCCGTCTGATCGGTCTGGTCCCCCAGGAAATGCCAACCGCTCCGTTTGAGATTGTCGGCGATACGGTTGCCTTCAGCAGGGGCCTTTTCGGGCTGCCGCCTGACCGCGAGCTGGTCGAGACTCTCCTCAAGGATTTGACGCTTTGGGACAAACGCAAGAACCCGATCATGTCCCTTTCCGGTGGCATGAAGCGCAGGCTGCTGGTGGCAAAAGCGCTGGCCCATGAACCGAAGATCCTGTTCCTGGATGAGCCGACTGCCGGTGTCGATGTGGAGCTGCGCCATGACATGTGGCGCATTGTGGGGGAACTGAAGGACAAGGGCGTCACCATCATCCTGACCACCCACTATATCGAGGAAGCCGAAGAAATGGCCGACCGGGTCGGGGTCATCAACAAGGGGGAGATCATTCTGGTCGAGAAGAAGGCGGAGCTGATGCGCAGTTTCGGACGCAAGGTGCTTCGCCTGCAGTTGACCGAGCCGCTAGACGGGCTTCCTGACAGCTTGTCAGCCTATGATCTGGCCCTGGAGGAGGCCGGCACCTGCCTGACCTATACCTATGACACCCGCGGGCCCCGCACCGGCATCACATCCTTGCTGGGGGATTTGTCGGCGGCCGGGGTCCGGTTCCAGGATCTTCAAACCCAACAGTCGACCCTTGAGGATATTTTTGTCGATCTCGTGAAGCAGGGATAAAGCGCCATGCACAAGATTTATTCCATCCGCAATGCGGTGCTTGAGGACCGGGACAGGCTGACGGATCTGTGTCTGCGGTCGAAACAGTCCAATGGCTATGAGGAGGCCTTCATGGCGCAATGCGTGGAGGAATTGCGGGTTCGGGACAGCTGGATCACCGAGGATGATTTCTGGCTGGCCGAGTCGGGTGAGGGCGATATGATCGGCTGCCTGCGCTTTTCCTCTGACGGACAGGGAACGGGGGAGCTTGAAACCTGTTTTGTCGATCCAGACTGGAAAGGCAAAGGCGTTGCCGCCGCCCTCTTCAAGCGGCTGCACGCCCGGGCGCTTGAACTTCGTGTTGCCCGGGTAGGTGTGGACTCTGATCCCTTTGCCGAAGGGTTTTACAGCAAGATGGGCTTTGAGACAGTTGGGCGGGTGCCCTCCGGTTCCATCCCCGGACGGACGCTGCCCAGAATGGAATTGATTTTGGAAGCCGGGCGGCCCACGTCGCCGGGCGACGCAAGGGGGCAAGGGCCGGAATGAATTTTGGTGCAATCAAGGCCATCTACATTTCCGAAATGGCCCGGACCAAACGCACGATTATGCAAAGCGTAATTTCGCCAGTCATTTCCACGGTGCTCTATTTTGTCGTGTTCGGTGCGGCCATTGGTTCGCGGATCTCCGAGGTGGACGGGGTCAGTTACGGAGCGTTTATCGTGCCGGGGCTGATCATGCTGTCGCTGATGACCCAGAGCCTGTCCAATGCGGCCTTCGGGATTTATTTTCCCCGCTTCACCGGCACGGTGTTTGAAGTCCTGTCGGCGCCGGTCTCGTATCTGGAAATCACGATCGCCTATGTGGGCGCAGCTGCGACCAAGTCTGTCCTGGTCGGGGTGATCATTCTCATTACAGCCACTTTCTTCGTTGACATTGAGATTCAACATCCGGTCTGGATGGTTGCCTTCTTCATGCTGACGGCGATTACCTTTGCCCTGCTCGGCTTTATCATCGGCATCTGGGCCGACAGTTTCGAAAAACTGCAATTCGTTCCTCTCCTGATTGTCACGCCGCTGGCCTTTCTTGGGGGCAGCTTCTATTCGATCAGAATGCTGCCGGAAATCTGGCAGACGGTGACAATGGCCAATCCGGTCGTCTATCTGATTTCCGGGTTCCGGTGGAGCTTCTACGGGCAGGCGGATGTGAGCCTGTGGCTGTCCTTGAGCGCGACCATGGTGTTTCTGGGTGGCTCGCTCGCCATTGTGCACTGGATTTTCAAGACGGGCTACCGGCTCAGGGCGTGAGTGTCTGCCAAGGGAAGTTTTATGGGGTCACAAACTTTATTGAAGAAAATCTGTGCGGTGCTGCTGGCGGTGTCCCTTGCAGCCTGCCAAACTGTTCAGGCTCCGCAGACCGGCGTGCAGTCCCCGGCAGAAGGGGTAGAGACCGCGCAGGTGGATGCCGCTCCGCTGCCGGTTGTGGCCTATGCGCCGTCAACTGCTGTTGAGCAAGGCTTTTCAGCGCTTGTGCTCAATGCTTCCACCGGTGAAGAACTTTATGCCGTTGAGCCTGATGCGCCGCGGTTCCCGGCGTCCCTGACCAAGATGATGACGCTCTATCTTCTGTTTGAAGCGGTTGCGGCCGGGCGCTATCAGCTCTCCTCGCCTTTGACTGTGTCCGCCAAGGCGGCCTCGCAGCCTCCGGCAAAGCTTGGCCTTACCGCCGGGTCCACCCTGACCGTGGAACAGGCGGCACGGGCGCTTGCGGTGAAATCGGCCAATGATGTTGGGATCACGGTGGCGGAGAACCTTGCGGGCAGCGAAGCGGCGTTTGCCCGTCTCATGACCCAGAAGGCGAAAGCGCTAGGCCTGACCCGCACCCGGTTTGTGAATGCGACCGGATTGCCCGATCCGGCTCAGGTGACCACGGCGCGGGATATGGCGAAGATGGGTCTGGCGCTCAAACAACGCTTTCCTCAATATGGATCCTATTACAGGGCCACTTCCTTCACGTATAACGGCCGCACCTTCCGGGCGACCAACAATCTCTTAGGCAAGGTCGCCGGGGTCGACGGTCTGAAGACCGGCTATATCCGCATGTCCGGCTACAATCTTGTTGCGACCGCCAAACGGGGCGGCAAGCGGTTGATTGTGGTGGTCATGGGCGGAAAGAGCGAGGCAGCGCGGGACAGGGAAGTGACAAGGCTGATTGAAGCCTATTCCTGATGGGCCCCGTGTGAGATCAGGGTCGGTCTCCTTTTCCTGCTGACATCGTTGGATCGCATTTGTGGTTGGGAAACACCACGGCGTGCAATCCGCCTCCTCAGCAGACAAAGGAATTCCGGTCAAATAGCTCATCATCAAGTGCGATTGGTATTAGCTGGCCGCAGGCTGCGGAATGGCAAAGGTGATGCAGTTGCGGCCTTTGCTCTTTGACCGGTAGAGGCTCTCATCGACGATCTGCAGGAGGTCGTCCATGACCAGGTGATGGCCGTCGCCGTGGTAGATCCCGGCCGATGCGGTCAGGCGGAACTCTTCCGGGGCAAAGTCGAATTGCAGCTCGGAGATGCGCTCGCGCAGCCGGTCAGCCACTTTGGCGGCGTTCTCCCGGGAGATATCGGGCAGCAGCACGGCGAATTCTTCCCCGCCCAGCCTTGCAAAACAATCGTCTTTTCTCAGCTGGGCGCGGGCGGCGGCGACAACCTTGACCAATGCGACATCGCCTGCCGGGTGGCCGAACCGGTCATTTACCTGCTTGAAGAAGTCCAGGTCAAAATGAACCAGGCCGAAGGTGCGCTTTTCCGGACCGTGGAGCAGCTCTTCCAGGCGGAGCTGGAACTCCCGCCGGTTAAAGGCGCCGGTCAGGGGGTCGCGGCGGGCGGCTTCCTTATGGCGCTGGGCCACCTGCTCGAAGGACAGCGCTGCGGAAAAGGCACCGGTCAGGCTGACAAACAGCATGGCGCTCATCAGGTGCAGATCCTGCATGCTGTCATTGATCATGCCGGGACCTGCCATGGCATCGCCGAACAGGCCGTGGAACAGCCGCAGCCCGCTGGCCGCCGCCAGAAAAAAGAAGGCCAGGACAAGACCGATCACCGAGATCAGCCCGTGGAAGCTGCGGGAGGTATAGGCCCTGATGGTCGCAATGCACAGGATCAGGAAAATGATGTTGCCGCCCACATAGGCAAGCGTGGCATTTGACAGGAGATAGGCCAGGATGCCGACCAGAAGATAGGCCACTGCCGGGGCGGCCACATCACTCAAGCGGGCAGGCAGGTGAGCCAGGACCTTTGCGGCATAAAGGTGCAGTGCAAAGCCGAGCAACAGTAGGCTGTTGGGCAGTATATAGGCTCCGGGGCCGGGCAGGACGCGCTCAAAGGCAAAGCAGACCAGGGCGGCCGCGAACAGTGCATTGGCACCCGCCCAGCTGCGCCAGTGAATGTTGGAGGTCGCGCGCAGGGACATCGCCTGAAAGGAGATGGCAAAGATCGACAGCAGAAGCAGATTTGCCGCAAAAAGCGTCAAGAGGTCCATTGAGACGCACTCCACACACTATTCGTCGAATTCGACTGGTAGGGCAGAGCTTATGTAGAAAACTTTTTAGATGCGTTAGATTTGATGCTGAGTTTTTCATCAAATTGTATTTGTGAGCGGAATGGGGCGAAAGTATCCCGCTAAAAAATATATCTAAGCTCGAGATAGCCTCGGGCGCCTTAAAAAAGGTTGAACGTCACTTTAGAAACTCAAGGGTATTAGACGAATTCAAGCCAATTTTCTCTAAAATGTGAAAATAAAATGAGAGAATCGGCCGGAACACTTGTTCCGGCCGACTCGACTCTGTGCGCGTTGCGCGCTTTAGTTCTTGGTCTTGTCGACCAGCGCGTTGGACTTGATCCACGGCATCATGCCGCGCAGCTTTTCGCCAACTTCCTCGATCTGGTGCGCGTCGTTCAGGCGGCGGGTGGCTTTGAACTTGGCGGCGCCAGCCCGGTATTCCTGCATCCAGTCGGAGGTGAACTTGCCGGTCTGGATGTCAGCCAGAACCCGCTTCATTTCCGCTTTGGTTTCGTCGGTCACGATGCGCGGGCCAGTGACATACTCACCCCATTCTGCCGTGTTGGAGATGGAGTAGTTCATGTTGGCAATGCCGCCTTCGTAGATCAGGTCCACGATCAGCTTCACTTCGTGCAGGCACTCGAAATAGGCCATTTCCGGTGCATATCCGGCTTCTACCAGGGTTTCGAACCCGGCGCGGATCAGTTCCACGAGACCGCCGCACAGAACAACCTGTTCGCCGAAGAGGTCGGTTTCGCACTCTTCCTTGAAGGTGGTTTCGATGATGCCGGACCGGCCGCCGCCAACACCGCTGGCATAGGACAGGCCGAGATCGAGGGCGTTGCCGGAGGCGTCCTGGTGGACGGCCACAAGGCAGGGGACACCGCCGCCTTTTTCATATTCGCCGCGCACCGTGTGCCCCGGGCCTTTCGGCGCGATCATCAGGACATCAACAGTGGATTTGGGTTCGATCAGGCCGTAATGCACGTTCAGGCCGTGGGCGAACGCAATGGCGGCGCCGTCGCGGATGTTGGCGGCAATGTGATCCTTGTAGATGTCGGCCTGCAGCTCGTCCGGCGTGGCCATCATCATCAGGTCGGCCCAGGCCGCAGCGTCGGCAACGGTCATCACCTTGAAACCGTCGGCTTCGGCCTTCAGGGCAGTGGTGGAGCCTTCGCGCAGGGCAACGGCAATCTCGGTGCAGCCGCTGTCCTTCAGGTTCATGGCATGGGCGCGGCCCTGGGAGCCGTAGCCGATGATGACAACTTTTTTGGATTTGATCAGGTTGAGATCAGCATCACGATCATAATAAACGCGCATGGGTTCCTTTCTCCCGTTTGCAGTCCGTTTCTTCTTGTCGCCCGTCCGGTCAATTGCGCCGGTCCGGTTGGCTCAAAGGGGCCAGCGGTCTGGCTGGCCCGAAAGGGGGCTAGGCGCCGAACAGCCGGTAAAAGCGGTTCACGGCGGTTTCAGCCTGGGACGCAAGATCCTGTTCGGCGGCGCTGGCGGTTTCTCCCAGCAGCAAACGCACATGCACATCGCGGATGGCGAGCCCGTACAACACCTGATAGGCGTCTTCGGCGTCCTCGAATTTCAAAAGGCCCCGGCGGCGGCCGCTTTCCAGCATGGCGCGGGCGCGGGCGGAAATCATGTGTTTGCCGCGCACAAGCAGCAGCTGACCCAGCCGGTTCGAATTGGTGTTCGATTGGCCGATGGACAGGCGGTTGAGCGCAAGCGACGTTTCGGAAAACAGAACGCCGAGCAGGGCTTCTGCGAAGGCGGTCACATGGGCGCGGAACGTGGCTGCATCCGCAGTCGCCCCGGCCTCGGAGGGAAACTGAACCTGGCTCGCCTGATAGGCAACAACGGCGGCCAGAAGGCCGTCCCGGTCACCGAACCATTTATAAAGGCTTTCCTTGGAACAGCTGGCAGTGCGGGCCAGCCCGGCCGTGGTCAGCGCCTTTTCCCCGCCTTCCACCAGCAGCGTCAATGCGTGTTGCAGCACCACCTGCTGGCGCGGCGAGAATTCCGGCGCAGCGTCATGGCGGGAGGTGGCAATGTCATAGGCGGCTGCTGGCATGGTCTTCCGGTTTGGTCGGGTCTGGATCTGAAAGCGTCTGAACCGTACGGTACGGTTCGGTCGAGGTTATGGCACCGGCGGGCAACGAGGTCAAGGGGGAAATGCCGGGAGGGACGTGTCTGGGCAAAGGGCTGGCCGCAGCGCATCTCTTTTCCAGGTGAAAGGATGTGCAAAGGCGCGGACACCGGTTCGCATTGCCATCCGTTGTCAGGACGGTTCCAGTTCCAACGCGTTGTTGCTGCCTCTGCGCCGGACTTGTTTTTCCTGCAAAAGTTCAGTTCTTCGGGCGCGGGAGCGGGCGGATTGTTTCGCTGAACCGATCGGTATAAAAACGGGCCTGTAGTATCTGCCTAATACCCAAACCATGCCATTGCCTGCTACAATCCTGTGATCGCGGTTGCAGAACGGGAGGTTTGGCATGGGCGCGAAGATCCTGATGATCACCGGGGATTTCACCGAGGACTACGAGACCATGGTGCCGTTTCAAGCGCTGATTGCCATGGGACACAGCGTGGATGCGGTTTGCCCGGGCAAGGCCGCAGGCGAAACAGTTGCGACCTGCATCCACGATTTTGAAGGCGACCAGACCTATACCGAAAAGCGCGGTCATAACTTCACGCTCAACGCGACCTTCGCCGATATGGACGTGGCCAGCTATGACGCATTGGTCATTCCCGGGGGCAGGGCTCCGGAATATCTACGACTTGAGGCCGGGGTTCTGGATGCGGTAAGACATTTCATGGAGACGGGCAAACCGGTGGCTGCCATCTGCCACGGTGCCCAGATCCTGACCGCAGCTGGTGGTCTTGAAGGCCGCACCGTGTCCGCCTATCCGGCTTGCCGCCCGGAAGTAGAACTGGCCGGTGCAACTTATGCAGAGATTGCGCTTGATGCGGCGGTGACGGATGGCAACCTGATCACCGCCCCGGCCTGGCCCGCACATCCGGCCTGGCTGGCCCAGTTTCAATCGGTCGTGGCCGGGGTACAGGCCAAGGCAGCAGCCTGACCGTTTAGATCTCACCGATCTGCCAGGACGAAGGTCTTCCCGCAATTCAGGCCTCTGGCAGGCTACGGTTCCCCACCCGAGACCATCTGATCTCGGGTGGGGTTTTTCTTTGGCGCCAGAGGGGCGCACGATGCGCTAAAGTTGAGGATTAAGGCATCGCAGCGCCTTTTGTGCCCTGTTGTGGTAAGACGGAACGTGGCATTGGATACTTAGAGTTGTCCTAAATGTGCAAAAACGCTGTTCCGGAGACCGAAATGTGCAAGTTATTTGTCGAAGCCGACCCGGCCTGGTGGGAAAGCAGCACGAAATCCGTCCGCATTGGCGGCATGGTAACCTCTGTCCGGTTGGAGGCCTTTTTCTGGAAAGTGCTGGAAGAGATTGGCGCGCGGGACAGCCTGAATGTGCCGCAGCTTATTGCCCGCCTGCACCAGGAAAGCATTGAGGCCGGGCACGATTTGGGCAATTTTGCCAGCTTCCTGCGCGTGTGCTGCGGACGCTTCCTGGCGCTTCAGCTCTCCGGTGATGTGCCGGCGGATTCCAGCCTGCCGATTGCCGGGCTGGATGCGGACAAGATCCTGGAGGCCGAACAGGCCATGCATTGAACCGGAACGCATTTCCGTGGCATTTCCGGTTTGAGTCTGTAAACCGGAAAGTAGGTGGTCCACGATCTGCTTCGACGGCTCTTCCCATGGCGCGGCCCCGGCCCGGGAAGGCATTTCTTGTCTGATGGTAGAATACTGTTCTTGAGCGCTCGAGCCTGCATCGAAGACGACAGAGGGCTCCAGATCTGCTGAGATCTTCACATGTCAAGCATGTCTGCCACATGCCTACCAAGGGCCAGAGCGGATGTGAGGCCCGGAGATTCGATGCCGTAAAGTGCGATCAGGCCACTAAGACCGTGGGTCTTGGGACCATCGATGCGGAAGTCGGCCGCACGGGTGCCGGGGCCGGTGATCTTGGGCCGCAGGCCGGAATAGTCGGGCATAAGAGAACCGTCCGGCAGATCCGGCCAATAGGTGCGGATAGCCGTATAAAACCTCTCTCCCCGGGCCGGATCAACGGCATAATCCGTGTCCTCGACCCATTCCACATCCGGGCCGAAGCGGGCTTGGTTCTGGAGATCCAGCGTTAGGTGAATGCCAAGGCCGCCAGGTTCAGGCGCGGGATAAATGAGATGGGAAAAGGGGGCCTTGCCCTGCAATTTGAAATAGTTGCCTTTTGCGCGCCAGGCACGGGGCGGCTCAGCGCCGGGAAGTTGCGCCATCAGACCCGGGGCGCCATGTCCGGCGGAGACGATCAGCTCGCGGCAGGTGAGGGCGGTTCTGACCCCGTCAGGGTTTGCAACAGTCAGGCGGTATCCGTCCGCATCCGCTTCCAGCCCGGTGACCGTGCTGTTCAGCACCACCTGTCCGCCATGGGCTTCCAGCCCCCCCTGAAGAGCCAGCATGAAGCCGTGGCTGTCGACAATCCCTGTTGAGGGGGACCATAATGCGCCGCAGCCGGACAGGGCCGGTTCACGCTCCGCCAGCCGGGCCTGGTCATGGAACTCCAGATCTGTCAGGCCATTGGCTTCAGCTTTCAGCTGGAGCTGCGCCAGCTCTGGTAACTGGCTCTGCGTTGCCGCTACGATCAGCTTGCCGATGCGTTTGTGGGCAACGCCGTTTTCCGCGCAGAAGGCATAAAGCTGGTGTTTGCCCTCCACGCAGAGCCGCGCCTTCAGGCTGCCTGCCGGATAATAGATCCCCGCATGGATGACTTCGGAATTGCGGGCACTGGTTTCCGAGCCGATCAGGCCGTGCTGTTCCAGCACCATGACCTCACGGCCGCGCAGGGCCAGGTCCCGGGCGATGGCAAGGCCCACCACGCCAGCGCCGATGATGAGAGTTTCAATATCAGGCATGTTCTGTGCCCGTGCTCAAAAGAGGGACATGGGTCAAGCCAGGGCAGCTTACACCCTGAGCACCGCCCCGGCCTTGCGCCGGGGTCTGCTTTGGCGCCGTCGCACCAGGGTCCCGGATCAGGTCCGGGACGGCACGAAAAGTTCCCGGATCAGGTCCGGGACGGCACGGAAAGCTCCCGGATCAGGTCCGGGAGGGCGGAGCGGGGGGCAAGCATTCTGCTTAGCCCCACCATTTTTCCGGTTCGAAGGCACCGGCTGCGTCCTCGATCACTTGCCCGGCCTGGAACAGGGTGCTTTCGTCAAAGGGTTTGCCGATGAGCTGCAGGCCGAGGGGCAGGCCGTCCTTGTCGAGACCGGCGGGCACGGAAATGCCCGGCAACCCGGCCATGTTGACTGTCACGGTGAAAATGTCGTTGAGATACATTTTTACCGGGTCCGCATGAAGATCCTGATCGGCAACGCCGAAGGCGGCCGAGGGGGTGGCCGGGGTCAGGATCGCATCGACCCCGTTCTGCCAGGCGAGCTCGAAGTCGCGCTTGATCAGGGTGCGCACCTTCTGGGCCTTCAGGTAATAGGCGTCATAATAGCCGGCGGACAGAACATAGGTTCCGATCATAACACGCCGTTTGACCTCGTCGCCAAAGCCTTCTGCGCGGGTGTTTTCATACATCTCGACAATGTCCTTGCCGGGCACGCGCAGGCCGTAGCGCACGCCGTCATAGCGGGCAAGGTTCGAAGAGGCTTCAGCCGGGGCCACGATGTAGTAGGCGGGCAGGGCGTATTTGGTGTGCGGCATGGTGATTTCGACGATCTCTGCCCCCGCATCCTTCAGCCAATCCATGCCCTTTTGCCAAAGGTCTTCGATTTCGCCGGGCATGCCATCCATCCGGTATTCCTTTGGAATGCCGATCTTCAGGCCTTTGACGGACTTGCCGATGGCAGCTTCATAGTCCGGCACCTCGATATCCACCGACGTCGTGTCTTTCGGATCGACGGAGGCCATTGATTTCAGAAGGATCGCGCTGTCGCGCACCGTGTGTGCAATCGGCCCAGCCTGATCGAGCGAGGAGGCAAAGGCGACAATGCCCCAGCGGGAGCAGCGGCCATAGGTGGGTTTGATACCGACCGTGCCGGTGAAGGCAGCTGGCTGGCGGATGGAACCTCCGGTGTCGGTGGCGGTGGCACCCATGCACAGGCGCGCTGCAACGGCCGTGGCAGACCCGCCAGAGGAACCGCCCGGCACCAGATCCTGATTGGAGCCGGTCTTGCGCCAGGGGTTGATCACATCACCATAATAGGAGGTCTCGTTGGAGGAGCCCATGGCGAACTCGTCCATGTTGAGCTTGCCGAGCATGACGGCCCCATCGGCAAACAGGTTGCTGGTGACTGTGGATTCATAGGCTGGTTTGAACCCGTCCAGAACGTGGCTGCAGGCCTGGGTGTGCACGCCCTTGGTGGCGAACAGGTCCTTGATGCCAAGCGGAATGCCCTCAAGCGCGCCGCCATCGCCCTTGGCTAGCTTCGCGTCGGAGGCCTTGGCCATGTTGCAGGCCTGATCCCCGGTGACCGCCACATAGGCGTTGAGCTGAGAATTGGCCGCCTCGATGTTGCCAAGAAAGGCCTCGGTCAGTTCAAGCGAGGTGTAGTCCTTGTCTTTCAGGCCCTTCCGGGCCTCGGCGATGGTGAGTTTGGTCAGATCGGTCATGATGTGATCTCTTTGTCCGCGACAAGCGGTTTTGAATAGAAAATGGAATAGGGACTGTCTGGATAGTCAAGCACCGGGCCGCATCGGGTGAAACCTGCGCGCTCGTAAACCCGCCATGCGGCATGGAGCGTTGCACCGGTCTCAAGGACCGCTTGCCTGAAGTTCTCCTGCTCGGCTTGCAGCAGAAGCCTCTCCAGTATCCTGCCGGCAAGCCCGTTGCCCTGATAGCCGGGTCTGGTGAACATGCGTTTGACTTCGGCAATGCCACCGCCATGCCGGTGGAGAGCACCGCAAGCCGCTGCTTCTCCTTTGACACGGGCGACAAAAACGGTGGTCTGCTCGCCAGCCATTTCTTCTGCCGTCATCTGAAAGCAGAATTCTGGCGGCGAAGTCCCCGCAAGCGCCTCATTGAGTTCTGCAATCAGGGCGCGCACGTCCTCAGACAAAGGGCTTTCTATGGCTATGGTGGCGGCTGTGCCGGTCATGTGACTTCAGCTCATTCAACCACCTTCGGCACCATGAAGAAGTGGTCTTCTGAGGCCGGGGCGTTCAGGGTGATGTCATCGGCCTTGTTGCCGTCGGTGACCCCATCGGCGCGTTTTTTCATGGTCTGCTCGACCACGGAGGTCATCGGCTCGACGCCGGCAATGTCCACTTCGTCAAGCTGTTCGACAAAGCCTAAAATGGCATTCAGTTCGCCGGTCATACGGGTGGCGTCGTCGTCGCTCACCTTGATGCGGGCCAGCCGGGCAACACGTTTCACCGTATCGGTATCAACAGACATGTTTTCCTCATTTTCTGAAGGCGGCAGTGGTCATCCTGCAGAACGACATCTGCCGTGAAGATCGCTCCTCTTTGCCGCGCTCAAGCCGCAGATGCAACCCCGGTGGCTTGCCAGCGTCCCGCTTTTCAGATAATACGGTTATCACTAGTACCGTAATATGAGTGTCGCCATGACCCAGCATGTTTCTTCACCACGTCCCCTGCCTCTGGTGGCCATTGTCTATCTTGCTTTCGAGCCTGCCTGGCTGGCGCTGTCCAGGCCGGAGCGCACCCAATATGCGGCGGCGATCGCGGGGATCGTGGCGCGCCATCCGGAGGTCACCCTGGAATGGGTTGATGCCGATGCGATGTCCGGCCAGTTTTCCGATTTTGTGATTTGCCGCTTTTCCGATATGCGCGCCTATCATCACCTTTGGGAGGAACTGCGCGACACGGAGATCTTCGCACGGCCCTTTGCCCGGATCGTCAGAGTCTCCACTGGCATTACCGATGGCTTCAAGGACTATGAAGACGCACTTGCGGCGGCACATCCCGGCAATGCCTGAACACATGCGCGGGCTGGCGGGACGGCCACAAGAAGAACGGGTGACGGCAGCGCTGCTTGAAGCAACGCTTTCAGAACTTGCGGAGAAGGGTGTCGGCAAGACAACCATTGCCGCGATTGCAGCCAGGGCACACACCAGCAAACAGGCGGTCTACCGCCGGTTTTCGGACAAGGCCGCGTTGATCGCCGCCGCCGTCGAACAGGCGCTCGCCCGGGCCAATCCATCGCCCCCTCAACGTGGCAGCGTGGCGCAGGACCTGCGGCAGTGCCTTGCCAACACCGTCTCGGCCCTGCAGGAAACCCCGCTTGGCGGGGCCATCCGGGCGCTGGTGCCCTACCGGGAAGACCCGGCCTTTGCCGCCGTTCTGGACGAGGCGGAGGCGAACCGGCGGCTGATTTTGCGCCAGATCTTTATCGCTACGCCCTTTGAAGCGGATATGGAAACCCGGATCGACCTGCTGCTGGGGCTGATCTATTTCCGCCTGCTGCTGCGCTCCCAACCGGTGGAGGCGGGGGACATTGAGACGGCCGTCGATCTGGTTCTGGGGCTGGTGGCGCCGAGAGATCCGCTCCATTCCGGGTTTCCAGGCACATGAAGACAGTGGTGCCCAGGCTGTTCACGCAATCTATCGCAGCAGTTGCGCCTCTGTGATCAAAGGTTATTGGCACTGGGACCGTGCAATCGACATCTTCTCCATAGAAAGGGGCCGGTCGCGCCTCTGGGGTTCCAAAAAGGGAGTGTGTCATGCCGCTTTATACGTCCAAATCTGTTCTTCTCGGGCTTACCGTCCTGTTCTCCGTCACCGGCTTTGCCGTTCAGGCTGATGAAATCACCACCTTCACCAAAAGCGGGGCTGCCATTGGCGGCACGGATCCGGTGGCCTATTTCACGCAAGGCAAACCGGTTGCTGGTACCGATGCGTTCACGGTTCAGTATGATGATGTAACCTGGAAATTCTCCAGCGCTGAAAACCGCGACAAGTTCGCTGCCGATCCGGCCAAATATGCGCCCCAATATGGCGGTTTCTGCGCCTTTGGCGCGGCCATGGGTTTCAAGGTGCCGGTCGTTCCGGAAGCCTGGTCGATTGTGGATGGCAAGCTTTATCTCAACAACTCGCTCACCGTTCAGGAACGCTTCGAGCAGGATGTTCCCGGCCATATCAAAAACGCGACCTTGAATTGGGAAATCATCAAGGACAAGAAACCGGAAGATCTGAAAGAACCGATAATCCGCAACTGATCACGTGACTGACCGGGTTAAGGGCCCGCCCTTTGGACGGGCCCGTGGGCGGCGCTTCAGCGCGCCGGGCCTGGCGTTCCGGTTGCGTCTTTCTCTCTTTTCTGCCGCCTCGGTCTTCCATTTTGGCCTCGTCATCGCTAAATCCTGAAGAACATCTTCAGATTTTGAAAGGGCTTTGCCGTGGCTGTCCGTCCGAAACGCCGTCCCCGCTTCCTGACCGTGAAGGAAGCCCGTTTTCTCAGCGCTCACATGATCCGGGTGACTTTTGCAGGGCCGGAGCTGGAAGGGTTTCCGCTGAAACATGAAGGGGCGAATTGCAAATTGATCCTGCCCCGGGATGGGGAAAGCCGGGAGGATTTCGAGGCCTATTGGGCCCCTGAAGGCCCGGAAGAGAAGGTGCATCCGGTGCGTACCTACACCGTCCGCTCCTTCCGGCCGGAAACGCTGGAACTGGATATCGACTTTGTCGCCCATGGGGATGAAGGCCCGGCGACCCGCTGGGCGCAGCGGGCCAGGGCCGGCTCGTTTCTCGGCTTTCTCGGCCCAAGCCAGCCCAAACTCACCGAGTTTTATGCGGATTGGTATCTGGTTGCAGCGGATCTTTCCGCCATGCCGGTGGCTGAGGCAACCCTTGAAGCCTTGCCGGAGGATGCGTGCGGGGTTGCCGTTTTTGAGGTGCCGTCAGAAGGCGATATCCGCAGCATTGCCGCTCCGAAGGGCATTGAGATCTCATGGCTGATCCATGAGGAGGTGCATGAGCCATCCACAGCCCAGCTGGCATTTGTGGAGGCGCTGGACTGGCGTGACGGGGTGGTTCAGACCTGTATCGCAGGGGAAAGTTCGGTGATCCGGGCGCTGAGGGACCATCTTCACAATGACCGTAAGGTTCCCAAGAAGGACACCTATATTTCCGGCTACTGGAAAATCGGTCTTGTGGAAGACGAGCATCAGAAGATGAAACGGGCCGAGGCCGCTTGAGTGCGCGTGCGGCCATGTTCTGAACCGGTCCCTGTTCCTGAAACGAGCGGGGCAGGGATCCACGCGTGCGCCGGGGTCACACGGCGCGTTGCAACCCCTTGTCTGGAAGGCCTGGGGAGGTGAAGCGGCCCGGGTGCTTTTCAATGCCGCAGAAATAGACCATCAGACCCGTGCCCGCTGCAGGCAGAAGAAAACTCAAATACCAGAGCCCGCTTCTGCCCGACTCCCGCAGCCGGTTGAGACAGCTGCACAGGTTCATGTAGAGCATGGCCAGCAGGGTGGAGAAGATGCCCGCATTTTCCGCCGGACTGCGCCCGCCGCTTACAGCCACCGGGTCGGCAAAGAGAAACACGGTGACCATCAGTCCCAGAAATGCCGTCATAAAGATGACGATCTGAGAAAACCACCAGGTGCGGCGTCGAATTTTGCCATAGGCCGGATTGAGCAGTGCAAGCATAGGTGTCTCCCTCGCCTGTTCTCTATAATCCCTTGTGTTTAAATAGTCACTTAAATCTTATTGTTAATTTTACCATCGTCTGTATTGGTGGTGTTGCTTTTTACGTTGCTTGAGGTGCCGTCAGCGGCTTGCGGCCGCGAGTGCCGAGCCGAAGCCGACAAAAAGCCCGCCAGTGACCCGCCGGACCCAGCGGATGCGCCGGGCGGAGGTGAGAAACCGGCGCAGGTGGCTGCCCGCAAAGGCTATGGCCGCATGGTTGGCAAAACACAGGCTGGCATAGGTGAAGGACAGGATGGCGGTTTCGGTGAAGTCAATCGTCCGGGCGTGCATGAACTGAGGAAACAGCGCGGTGATCACCAAAATGGCTTTCGGGTTGGTGACCGATACAAGAAACGCTTCAAGGAAGAGTTTCCAGCTGCTCTTGCGCTGATTTGAGCCGGTTGCTGTGGCTTCAAAGCTGGATGCATCCCGCCAGACCTTGATGCCGAGATAGATCAGATAGGCCGCCCCGATGAATTTCAGCACAGTGAACGCCAGTGCCGAGGTGGCCATCAGGGCGCCGAAGCCGAACGCCACCGCATAGCCGATCACCACCAGCCCGGCCGCATTCCCGGTCGCGGAGGCGAGTGTTGCATTGCGGCCGAAGCGGAGCGTGTTGGAAATGGCCAGCATCACGCCTGGGCCAGGGCTGATCGCGGGCAGAAGAGACACGGCAACAAAGACGAGCCAAAGGTCGAAGGGCATGGATCGGCATCCTGAAACGGGCTGAGGATGGAGAGGGGAAACGCGGAAGGACCGGACTTTGACGGCGTGCTGGGCGGGGATGAGGCCCGGAACAGGAAGAGATCCCGTGAGGAAAGAGCTCAGATTTCTCCCATGGCTTTGCGGAACCGGGAGACGCTTGCGGCAAAGCCATGGATCAGCGCATCGGCGGTAAAGCCGTGGCCGATGGACATTTCTCGGATGAAGGGCACCTTGCCGATCAGCGCCGGAATGTTCTCAACCGTCAGGTCATGGCCTGCATTGACCCCAAGGCCGCAGGTCTGGGCAGCTTCTGCCGTTGCCACCACTTTGGCCAGTTCCTGTCCGGCCCGGGCCGTATCATCATGGCAGGCACCGTAGGGGCCGGTATAGATTTCGATCCGCTCGGCCCCGAGCCGGGCGGCCTGTTCCGGGGCGGCCGGGTCCGGATCACAAAAGAGCGAGACGGTCACCGCCCATTCCTTGGCAGCGGCGATGGCGGTTTCAAGCCTGGCGGTGTCCCCGGAAAAGTCCCAGCCATGATCGGACGTGCTCTGGTCCGGATCATCCGGGACGAACAGGACCTGTTCCGGCCTGGCCTCTTCTACCAGTTTTATGAAATCATCCGACGGATAGCCTTCCAGGCAGAGTTCCTTGTTGGGGAAACGCTCTTCGATCAGTTCCGACAGGTCGAAGACATCGGCTTTGCGGATGTGGCGCTCATCGGGCCGGGGGTGAACGGTAATGCCCTTTGCGCCCGCTTCCATAGCAAGTGCGGCAAGGCCGGTTACGCTCGGCCAGGGCAGGTCACGGCGGTTGCGCAGCATGGCGACAGCATTGACATTCACGGAAAGACGCGAGGCGGCAGACATGGCAAAGGGTCCGGTTGGGCGGTTTATTTTTTGAGTCAAGACGTTGGGTCAGGGTCGCAGAATTGAGAGAAAAGGCATTGAAGTCAAACAGGAAATTGTCACTAGGGACAATGTTTCCGGGTGCTCCAGCCTGGCAGGCGCGGACCGAATGTCAAACGGACGGTGGCTGGATCAGCCTCTTTGCTGCAGCTGGGGCGCCGGAAATTTACGGCGCAGATAAAGGGTCTGAAGGTGCAGGATCACAAGGCAAAGGAGCCAGATGAGCAGCGGCTGCCAATAGACAAAGCTGTGGAGGGCCAAATACGCCCCCAGTAAGGTGCCCACTACGGGAACAACAAGGATTCCAGCAACGGCCCCTGCCAAAGGTGGGGACAGAAGCGATGCAAGAAGGGCATAGAGCCAACCGGCCTGTCCCGGGCGTCCGAACCATCCTGAAAAACAAAAACCGCACACCATACCGCCGATGGCGGACCGCAGCGCAACGAAGGTCGGGCTCAAGCTTGTAGGGGTGCCATCGGCTCCGATCCTAAGGCCATGTGCCAAGGCGAAGGCGACGAGGCCGCCCGCAAGGCCGATCTCAAAAGCGATGAGAAGCCGGAACCTGTCGTTCAAGAGCCAGGCTTTGGGCTGACCGTTTGTTTCTGGCATGGGGTCTCCTTTCAAAAGACCCTGTGTTGATAGCTGTCAGGTTGGGAGAGGGGGCGGAGAGGGGGTGCACTTTTTCTGCAAATGATGGAGGTGCCGTATCTTGCGTGGGGAGACAGCTTCCCCCGTGCCGTCCCGGCCCATGGGCCGGGACCTTCTGTGAAACTGTGTACGCCTGTGGGCGGTAGAAAATAGTCCGTCGTCCTTTTGGCCAAAACGCCCTACAGCGTGGGCGCCGCCCCCTCATCGGGGGCTTGCTCTGTCAGAAATCCCTGATAGCGCACCAGCTTGCCGATCATGGGCAGGGACAGCTGCACATCAAAGTGAAACCGGCCGTTTTTTTGAAATTCGCGCGCCTCGCTGACCGGAATCAGCCATTTGGGTAAGGGCACTCCGAGGGCGCGGCCCCGGGTCACCGGAAACGCCAGGCACCTGCCGTCAAAGGTGAGGTCAATGTCAAAGACAAGACCTCCAAATTGTTCGCTGATCTTGCCTTTTCCTGATCCGCGCCGGGCCAGGAGCGTGGACTTGAAGGTCTTGCTGCCGAAAACGCGGGTCCAGTGTTCCTTGCTGCCGCACCGCTCAAGTGTCACCTCAACGGGGACATCCTCGGTGGCGGGGGGGAAGCCGATCAGGTGGCAGATCAACTGGCCGAGGCGGGAAGTGCCGCGGCTGACCTTGGCCCGGCCGCGCCAGCGGTGGAGGTCAAACGCGGTGTGCAGCTTTTGCACCTCTGGCGGAAGGTCCTGAAACGTGCGGCCAAGGGCGTGTTGAAACAGGCACGGGGCAGGGTGCGCCTCCGTCATGGTATCGATTTTCAGGTGGGCGGTGGCTGCCTCAATATCGGACAGGCCAAAGGCGCCGAGGCATGGGCGGGCTCCTGGCGGTACGTTGCCATCCGCCAGTTTGCCGCACAGGATTGTGGCGGCGACGGCTGGAACATGGGGCCCGTCCCCGGCCCCGGCAATCAGTGTCCAGCTTTTGGCGAGCGGTTGCTGGTCCCGGCCGAGGCCGGAGAGGCGGACCTCCATGCCCCCTTTATCCGTGCCAAACGGCTCCAGCCTGTCGGCGATCCATTTCAAGGCGCCCGTAAAGGGAACGAGGGAGCGGATCAGGCGCAGGCGCACCAGCCAGCCGAGGACTGCAAGGCCCAGATGCAGGAGACTGAGTTCGAGCCCGGCCTTGAAGAGGACGGAGCGGGCGCCATAGTGGTCCGGAAAGAGTTGGAGATCGGGTGCCCCGATCCAGCTGCACCAACGCAGCGGCAGTCTTTCCCCGTCTGTTGTCAGGCGGCGCCGGGCAAGGCCCGACCACCCCGGCACATGCCCCCAGCTCCCGTTCCGGTAGACCTGCATGGGCTGGCCGGTCTGGGCCAGAATGGCGCGGATCACCGCCAGCCCGCGCGGAGCCCGGTTGCCGGGCAGGATCACGGTGTCAATCGTGTCCAGACGGGAGAAGTCTTCCCGCAAGGCCTCCACGGCAGCCGAGGAAAGCGCCGGAACGCTGGAGACGCCGGACAGAACCGCGCGCCCTTTGGCCTTTGCCTGTTCGTCCAGTTGCACAATCCCCTTGGTGAAAGCAGCATCGTCGCACAGGTCCAGATAATGGCTGCCGGCCTCCAGCGCCGCGTGCGCGATCCGGTAGCCGTCTTGATCAAAAGCCTGAAATGGGCCTGTGGCGTCCACGGTGACAAAGGGAGACAGCGCTGCGAGCGCCGGGGCAGCCTCCGGCGATGATCTGTCCAGAACCGCAGGTGTGCCGCCATATGTGTCACAAAACGCTTCGGCTTTCGCCCGGCTGCGTCCGGCAATGATCACCTCATACTGGGGGCTGCGCAGCAGCGCCTGGGCCAGTTTGCCGCCGAACACCCCATAGCCGCCAAGAATGAGCACGCGGGTCAAAGGTCTTCCGTCAGTCAATCAGCCGGTCCTTGAGCTCCCGGGAAGGCACGGGGCACTGGCTCTTGCCGAACACATAGCGGTTGCGGGCAATCCGGTCATAGATCCAGTCGGCCACTGGCCGGGGCAGGAGATCCAGCACACGGAGCCAGGACCATACGCCGCCGAGGCTGACCATGGTGGCGGTGAAGGCAGCCATCTTGAAATAGGTCTCGCCGTTCAGAACAACGATATTGGTCGAAAAATCCTGCGGATCGAGCTTGTTCCGGAGATAAAGCGACTGGCCGGTAGGAGAGGTGGCGCTGGTAAATCGGAACCGGGCCCGCTCGTCGCGTTTGGCGATAAAGCGGGCAAAGCCGGAGCAAAAGAGGCATGTGTCGTCAAAAACGATCAGATTGCGGGACTGTGGCACGTCCTTCACGCCTATCGCCATCCTTTGCTGTTTCAAGAACGGACCCTATTGCCCAAGTGGAGAATGCGCAACCGGGCCGGTCGGGTCCAGGCGCGTTTCGTCGCGCCGGGCACGCGTGCTGGCCGGTGCGAGCGTATTGGTGTGTCTTTCGAAGGGGCTGGGACGGTTTGTTTTCGAAAAGGCCGGTGGATCACGCCTTGCACCGGCCGGAAAATGAGTTACATTAGTAATGTAATAACATAACAAATCTCAGATCCGGAGATCCCATGTCAGATACCCGATTGCCCGTGACCGTGTTGTCCGGCTTTCTTGGCGCGGGCAAGACCACATTGCTCAACCGCGTGCTCAACAACCGTGACGGCCTCAAGGTTGCGGTGATCGTCAACGATATGTCGGAAGTCAATATCGATGCCGATCTTGTCCGCTCCGGCGGGGCCGAACTCAGCAAAACCGACGAAACCCTCGTTGAGATGTCCAATGGCTGCATTTGCTGCACCCTGCGCGACGATCTTCTGATCGAGGTTCGCCGTCTCGCGCAGGAGCGCAAGTTTGACTATTTGCTGATTGAATCCACCGGCATTTCCGAACCACTGCCCGTGGCGGCAACCTTCGAATTCCGCGATGAAAACGGCCTCAGTCTGTCGGATGTGTCCCGGCTCGACACGATGGTCACCGTGGTGGATGCGGCCAATCTCCTGAAGGATTATGCAAGCCAGGACTTCCTGAGCGACCGCGGGGAAACCCTGGGCGAAGAAGATGAGCGCACCTTGGTGCATCTGCTGACCGACCAGATCGAATTTTCCGATATTGTTGTCCTCAACAAGGTGAGCAGCGCCACGCCTGCCGAGGTCGATGCGGCTCTCAAGATCATCCGCAGTCTCAATGCGGATGCGCGGATCATCGAAACGGACTATAGCGAGGTGCAGCCGTCAGACATTCTCAACACCGGCCTGTTTGATTTCGAAAAGGCCCATGAGCACCCGATGTGGGCCAAGGAGCTCTATGGTTTTGCGGACCATGTTCCCGAAACGGAAGAATATGGGGTGGCTTCCTTTGTCTATCGGGCGCGGCGGCCGTTTTATCCGGAGCGGATCCACGATCTTCTCAACGGGCCTCTGCCTGGGGTGATCCGCTCCAAGGGCCATTTCTGGATTGGCAGCCGCCCGGAATGGGTGCTGGAATTCTCCCTGGCCGGGGCGCTGTCCACCATTGGCCCGCTCGGCACCTGGTGGGCGTCTGTTCCGGTCAACCGCTGGCCGGATGATGAACGCGCCCATGCCTATGCGCGCTCGCGCTGGGCAGAGCCCTTTGGCGACCGCCGTCAGGAAATCGTTTTCATTGGTGCAGGGATCGACTGGCCGCAGCTAAAGAGCCGTCTGGATGCCTGCCTGATCGGAACGGAAGAGGGCGACGATCTGACGGCCTTTGCGGACTTGCCCGATCCATTCCCGCCGTTCCGCCGGGCGGATCAGGCCGCATGAGCCTCGCCCAGGTACGGGAGGGGGCCGGTCAGCCCCTGGCCCGGGATGTGCTCATGGGCCGGGAGCCGGATATCCTTGCCGATATCGGTTTGCCGGGCGTGGCCGCAGCCATCTGGACCCGCAGCGCCACGCCGGGGTTTCAGAGCTGGATCGACAGTCTTCCGGCGGACAAGCTGCCGGAACTGCGCACGGTCATTCCGGTACATCTGGCCGAAGCGGCCGCCCGGGCGGCCTGTGAGAGGGCCGGTCTCGAGCCCTCAGAGGAGCTGGACCGGCTGGTGGGGGATATTGGCGCGCTTGCGCTGATGTGTGCCAAGTCTCTTGACGCTCGCCAGATCCGGCTGCGGCTGGATGTGTCTGACGAGGTGATGTGCCCGAAATTCCATGTCGATAATGTGCCCGCCCGGCTTTTGTGCACCTATCGCGGCGCCGGAACGGACTATGTGCCGCTGGGCCAGGAGGCGCAGTCCAACCGCATTCGCCAGGTCCGCCCCCACGCGGCGGCCCTGTTCCGTGGCGGTGCCTGGCCGGGAGCGGAGCGCACGGGCCTGTTGCACCGGTCCCCGGACCCGCAAGGCGCTGCGCGCCTGCTGCTGGTGATCGATCCGGTGGAATGACGGATTTGGTTCTACGACACAGCCAAACAGCCGCGTCTGTTGTCAGACGCGGCTGTTTGTCTTAGTCCGGTTTCGCCAGCCTCGTCTTGCGGAAGACGGACAGACAGAATCAGACCCGGTTGAGCAGGCGGGCGCGGATCGTGTTGGGAAGGGCGCGGATTTCTTCCAGGATCTTCACCGGATCTTCCACCATGCTGTCCACGTCCAGAACCACATAGCCGATATCCTTGTGAGATTGCAGATACTGGGCCTGGATGTTCAGGTCATGCCGGGTGAAGAGATCGTTCAGGGTGCGCATGGCGCCCGGCGCGTTGTGATGCACCTGGATGAACCGGGTTGCCTCGGTGCCTTTGGGCAGCTGCACCTGGGGGAACTCGACGGCGCCCACAGTGGAGCCCACATCGGAATATTCCACCAGCCGCTTGGAGACTTCCTCGCCGATCCGGGCCTGGGCCTCTTCCGTTGAGCCGCCCACATGGGGGGTGAGGATGACATTGTCGAGGCCGCGCAGGGGAGAGAGGAACTCGTCCTTGTTGGATTTCGGCTCCACCGGGAACACGTCAATGGCCGCGCCGGCCAGATGGCCGGAGGTCAGCGCGGCGGCCAGCGCCTCGATGTCGACCACCTTGCCGCGGGCATTGTTGATCAGATAGGCGCCCTTTTTCATCTTGGCGATCTGCTCGGCCCGGAACATGTTGCGGGTTTCCAGCGTGTCCGGCACATGGAGGGAGACCACGTCGGCTTCCCCCAAAAGCGTGTCCAGGCTGTCGGTGGGCGCCACATTGCCGTGCTGCAGCTTGTCAACCATGTCAAAATACATCACCCGCATGCCCATGGCTTCGGCAAGATTCGAGAGCTGGGTGCCGATATTGCCGTAGCCGACAATGCCGAGCGTCTTGCCGCGCACTTCATGGGAGCCGGCGGCGCTCTTCATCCAGCGGCCTTCATGGGCGGCGCTGGATTTGGGGAAGACGCCGCGCATCAGCATGACGATTTCGGCAACGGTCAGTTCGGCCACCGAGCGGGTGTTGGAGAACGGTGCATTGAAGACCGGAATGCCCCGGGTCAGCGTGCCCGTCAGGTCCACCTGATTGGTGCCGACGGAAAAACAGCCAACCGCCACGAGGCTCTTGGCTGCCTCCAGCACCTCTTCTGTCAGCTGGGTGCGGGAGCGGATGCCGACAATCTGCACATTCTGCAGCTTTTCAATCAGGGCGTCCTTTTCCAGCGCCCCGGCCAGAACCTCCACATTGGTATAGCCATTCTTTTCAAGAACCGCCTTTGCGGTCGGCGAGATGCCTTCCAGCAGGAGCCAGCGGATTTGATTTTTCGGCCGGGAGAGACCGTGGATCATGAGCTTGAAGCCTTTTTTCTTGGAATGCATTGGCGCGGGGCGGCGCGCAGGTGTCGTATACGCGCTGATCCGCGTCGCGTCTAGGCCGTTCGCCGGGAGGGGATGTTTCTTTCCCGCACCGCACGCAGCGCTTTCAGAAAGAGGCGTTGAGGGCGCGCGCCGGTGCCGCACTGGTGCCCTCATCACCTGTCAGAAAGAGAGGCAGGTCAGGAAAACCAACAGGTGCAGATGATCAGGGGTCATATGAAACGTCTTTTTCAGATTTTGGCATCCGGTATGCTGTTTGCAGCAGTCTTTGTATGGCCAACAGGACCGTCTCTTGCCTTTTCACAAGCAACACAGTTTTTGATGGCACAAGCCATTGCCGACGGCTGCGGCGGCCGCGGCGGGCATTTTACCCAGGAAGGGGTGTTTGAGTTCGATCTCAACGGGGATGGCCGCAATGATCTTGTCCTCTCCCATCAGGGGATCGAGTGCAACGGCCAACCGGGGATGAGCATGATGTGCGGCACACAGGTCTGCTCGATCCAGATCTACTTGCGCAAGGGCGAGCTGCTGAAGCTGGAGGAAGAGTTTCTGGGGCGGATTGTCGGCGTCACCTGGCTGCCCGACCTCCGTTTTCAGATCATGAGCCATGGCGGCACGATCAGCGGCTGGCGTCCGGACTATCCGGGAACGCCCTGATCCTGCCTCCGTTGCCGTTCCGGCCCAAGAGCCGGGCCCCAGTATACAGTTGCCCTGGAACGATCAAAGCGGGCATTGTTTGCCGGGGCCCCATCTGCTTTTAAAGCCCATGGAAAGGGGCGGGTCTAAAGGCCTTCCGGGCCCCTTTGAACCGCAGCAACACCGGTGCGGGAGACTTCCACAAGGCCGAGCGGTTTCATGATGGCGATGAATTGCTCGATCTTGGAGGTGCGGCCGGTGATTTCGAACACGAAATGCTCCGTGGTTGCGTCAATCACCGTGGCGCGGAAGGCATCGCCCAGGCGCAGGGCCTCCAGGCGCTTGTCGCCGGACCCGGCTACCTTGATCAGGGCCAGCTCCCGCTCAAGCGGCTTGTCCTGACTGGCCCGGCGGGCGCGCACGGTCAGGTCTGTCACCCGGTGCACCGGCACCAGCCGGTCCAGCTGGTGGCGGATCTGCTCGATGATCATCGGCGTGCCGGTGGTCACGATGGTGATCCGGGACAGGTGCCGCTCATGCTCGGTTTCCGACACGGTCAGGCTGTCAATATTGTAGCCGCGTCCGGAAAAGAGCCCGATCACCCGGGCCAACACGCCCGGTTCGTTGTCGACCAGAAGCGATAGGGTGTGGGTTTCGATTTCATTGCTCATCTCGGCCAGGAAATAGGCGGAGGGCGCATCGACATTCTGTGCGTTCATCTTTCAAATATCCTTAGCCGTGGCTCAAACGAGGGACTTGCCTTCAGCGCTGATCGCGTTGGCGACCGCCTCGTCATTGGCCTCGTCCGGCAGCAGCATTTCATTATGGGCCTTGCCCGAGGGGATCATCGGGAAACAGTTGGCGAGATTGGCCACCCGGCAGTCGAACAGGACCGGCTTGTCGATGGCGATCATCTCTTCAATCGCCCCGTCCAGATCCCCCGGCTTTTCCACCCGGATGCCGGCACCGCCATAGGCTTCGGCCAGTTTGACAAAATCGGGCAGGCTGTCGGTGTAGGAATGGGACAGGCGGTTGCCATGGAGCAGCTGCTGCCACTGGCGCACCATGCCCATATACTGGTTGTTGAGGATGAACACCTTCACCGGCAGGCCGAACTGGACCGCCGTCGACATTTCCTGAATGTTCATCAGGATCGAGGCATCGCCTGCAATATCGACGCAGAGCGCGTCCCGGTGGGCCACCTGGGCGCCGATGGCGGCGGGCAGGCCATAGCCCATGGTGCCCAGGCCACCGGAGGTCAGCCAGCGGTTGGGCTCTTCAAAGCCGTAGAACTGCGCTGCCCACATCTGGTGCTGGCCCACTTCGGTGGAAATGAAGGTCTTGCGGTGTTTGGTCAGCTCATACAGCCGCTGGATCGCATATTGCGGCATGATGACATCATCATTGGGCCTATAGGCCAGCGAGTTGCGGGCGCGCCACTGATCGATCAGGGTCCACCAGTCTTTCATGGCGGCCGCATCCGCCTTCATGGAGGAACTGCGCCAGATCCGCACGAGATCTTCCAGAATATGGCCGACATCGCCAATGATCGGCAGATCCACATTGATGGTCTTGTTGATGGATGAAGGATCAATGTCGATATGGATCTTGCGGGAATTGGGCGAAAACGCATCGGTCCGGCCGGTGATGCGGTCGTCGAAGCGGGCGCCGATACAGACCATCAGATCGCAGTCATGCATGGTCATGTTGGCTTCATAGGTACCGTGCATGCCCAGCATGCCCAGCCAGTTGTCGCCGGAGGCTGGGTATGCGCCCAGGCCCATCAGGGTGGAGGTGATCGGAAAGCCGGTCAGCGAGACCAGTTCGCGCAGCAGCTGGCAGGCCTGCGGGCCGGAATTGATCACGCCGCCGCCTGTATAAAGCACCGGTTTTTTGGCCGCCGCCATCAGCTCTGCCGCCTGACGGATGGAGGCCGCGTCCCCCTTCAGTTGCGGGCGGTAGCTCTTGTGGGAGGCCGCCGGGTTCGGGGTCGGGCCCTGATAGGTGCCGGTGGCGAACTGCACGTCCTTCGGAATGTCGACAACAACCGGGCCGGGGCGGCCGGATGTGGCCACATAAAATGCCTCATGCAGGACCCGGGCGAGATCTTCCACATCGCGCACCAGCCAGTTGTGCTTGGTGCAGGGTCGGGTGATGCCGACCGTGTCGCATTCCTGAAAGGCGTCATTGCCAATCAGATGGGTGGGCACCTGGCCGGAAATGCAGACAAGAGGAATGGAATCGAGCATCGCATCGGTCAAGGCCGTCACCATATTGGTGGCGCCGGGGCCGGAGGTGACCAGAGCAACGCCCGGCTTGCCGGTGGACCGGGCATAACCTTCCGCTGCGTGGCCGGCACCCTGTTCGTGTCGAACCAGGATATGCTCCAGCCCTTCCTGCTGAATGATCTCGTCATAAATGGGAAGCACAGCACCGCCCGGGTAGCCGAAGATCGTGTCAACTCCCTGGTCTTTCAGCGCCTGGATGACCATTTCGGCGCCGGTCATTTCCCGTGTCATTCTGTCTGTCCTTGCAGTTCGCGGCCCGGTTGCCGGGCCCTTGGCTCTTCAGATCGTTTTTCTTGCGTCTTGTCCTGCGGCACAATAAGCGGGAGGGGAAGGGCGGCATCGTCAGGCGGCGGATACAAAAAAAGGCCCCTCGGGGAGCCTTGGTCGCGCGCCGTCTTGATCCGTACGGGGGCTATCCCGCGTCGGAGGCGCGCTTTCCTACCACTACTAGAATGAGCGACATCATCATGCCGTCCCGGTCCTTTGATGCTGCAGGCCGTCAAGACCTGTGTCCGGATATGGAGCGGTCAGTCCCAAAGGGCTGTCCTTTAAAGTCCGTCAGGCCCATCATATCCGCCGGTCCTGACGCCGCGCACACTAGTGAGGCGGCCGGGACCGGTCAAGTCCCAATTTCGATTATTGCGCAAAACAATGGCAAAGTTTTTAAAAGTTGCCTTTTGCCTCTGCGGAACCGCCCGTCCGGCCCTCTGGCGCACCAGAGCGATGGCTGCCGCGCAGAGGGCGCAAAGACGTCCCCCGGGCTCGAGGAAGACCCTGCGTGCGCCTTTTGCACGAGCAGGACACCATGCTGGGGAGGGGCATCCACGGCCCGGTGGACGCCCGGATCTCCGCCGATGCGGGCGGTGTTTCCCCGGCCTTGCGAAAAGCGCATGGCGGCCGTGACAGAAAAATGTCACAATAGGAGTTGCCAGCAGCCGGTGCGCCCTATATACGAAGCGCTCTCCGGCGGGCCGCGTAGGCACAACGCTGGCAGGTTGGGTGTGTAGCTCAGTTGGTAGAGCAGCTGACTCTTAATCAGCGGGTCTGGGGTTCGAGCCCCCACTCACCCACCAAATTATCTTTCTGGAAAATATAAAGAAACTGGCGTTTTGCGCAATTTATGCGCTGTGGACGAAGCGGGAACGTGGGACGTCGCACGCTTTGTTCTGTTCCTGTTCTGTCCGGGCAGGTGCGGCGGGGGAAGGGGGCGGTCCTCTCAGGTTCCCTGGCTGGCCTGATCGGCCAGATGCAGAGCTTCCAGGGCGGATCTGGCAATAATGTCTGCGCCGATCCTTTGAAAGTCATTCGGGTGGGACACCACGGCGGCGCCGCCCAGGGCAATGATCGTCGGCCTGGTTCTGACATCCGACCGGCAGCGCTGGATGGCATGCGTGCAGTCTTCGATCTCCTCAAGCTGGCCGATGGACAGGCCGAGCAGCTGATAGGGCCGTTCCGACAGGCGCATGAACAGCGTGTCGCCGATTTCCAGATCCGCACCGCCATCCACGATCCAGCCCATATCGCGGAAACACATGCGTACCAGTGTCACCCCGAGCGTGTGCTGGGTGCCTTTGGAGCGGGCCAGCAGAACCCGTTTGGCGGACGGGTGCGGGTTGGCCAGCAGGCCGCCGGCATGGGTCACATGATTGACGATTGTGTTGAGGCGTGTCGAGGCGACGGTGACCTGCATGAAGTCGGTTTCATCATTGCACCAGTAAACGCCAAGTTGGGTGGCCACGGGGCAAAACAAATGGATCGCGAGGGTCTGCATGGGAATGCCCGCCTGCAGCAATTCCTCGATAATGTCCCGGTGATGCCGCGGGTCCGGGTCGATCAGGGAGGTCAGAAAGGCCTCCCGGAAGCCGATGGCCTGGTCGGCGGAGGGCAGGGCCCGGGCCCGCCGGTCATGTTCAGGATGCAGGCGCATGTCAATATCGGTTCCGGACAGCAGTGCCGGATCGGATGCGGCTGGATCGAGGTGCTGGGAGGAAACCAGTTTTGACACACGCTCCCGGATGACAGTCTCCAGAACACTCATATCCTGCGAGGTCAATTGGGTGTCTTTTTCAGCCTTTACAGTCTGGCCAGTGTCTAGGGTCGAAAACGGCGGCTCTGTTTTTATTGCCGTTGTCTCACCGGTGTCTTTATAGGCCAACTCCCCCTCCCGATAGCTCGGCCCAGGCGGTCAGGCGCTCCTCCGTTCCTCACCGTACTACACACGTGTGTGCGGGCCAAAGACGTTTCGTTCTCCCGTAGCGGCATAAATAGATTGGGATTTTTACCCTTGAAGCTTTCGACGCTGCGCTGTGGTCTCTTTCCGGGGACCGGCCTGAAGCGTGTCTAGCTGCCGCCTGCGCGATTCCCCCTTTCTTTCAGCGCTTCACAGACAACGCTGCTGATCTGGTTTGCAGTCAGCCCGGCGTCCTCATACATGTCCGCTGGTGACGCCTGATCAATGAAGCGGTCCGGCAAGGTCATGGTCCGGATGCCGCAGCGCCCATCCAGAAGGCCGCGCCCCGCCAGGTGGTGGAGAACCAGTGCGCCAAACCCGCCAGTCGCCCCTTCCTCGATTGTCACAAGAAGCCTGTGTGTGTTGAACAGGTGCTCGATCAGGCCGGCGTCCAGCGGTTTGGCAAAGCGGGCATCGGCGATGGCCGCCGATATGCCGAGCGTTTCAAGCTGGGCTCTGGCTTTGAAACATTCACTGAGGCGGGCGCCAAAGGACACAAGTGCAACCGTGGTGCCGTCCGCCATCATCCGGCCCTTGCCGATTGCAAGCGGCTCTGCCGTGTCCGGCAGGCTGACGCCTGTGCCTTCGCCGCGCGGATACCGGAGCGCAATCGGGCCGGTGTCAAAGCGAGCGGCCGTGGCGACCATGCGCACAAGTTCGGCTTCGTCGCTGGCGGCCATGACCGTGAAATTCGGCAAGTTCGCCAGATAGCCGATATCAAACGCGCCCGCATGGGTTGGCCCGTCCGCGCCCACCAGCCCGGCCCGGTCGATGGCAAAGCGCACCGGCAGGTTCTGCAGGGCAACGTCGTGCACGACCTGGTCGTAGCCCCGTTGCAGGAAGGTGGAATAGATTGCGCAGAATGGGCGCAAGCCTCTGGCGGCCAGGCCCCCGGCAAAGGTGACCGCATGCTGCTCGGCAATGCCGACATCGAAGGTCCGCTCCGGAAACTGCTTGCCGAAAATGTCGATGCCGGTGCCCGCCGGCATGGCCGCTGTAATGGCCACGATCCGGTCATCGGTTCTGGCTTCGTTGACGAGCGCATTGGCAAAAACCTTGGTGTAGCTGGGCGCCGTGGCGGCCGCTTTGGACTGCTTACCGGAAGAAATGTCGAATTTGGATACGCCGTGATACTTGTCGTGGGAGGTTTCGGCAAAGCTGTATCCGGCGCCCTTGCGCGTGAGCACATGCAGCAGAACCGGGCCGGTGCTGTCCTGCTTAAGGCTGTCCAGTGCCGCAATCAGCGCCTTCACGTCATGTCCGTCGACAGGACCGTGATAGGCAAAACCCATATGCTCAAACAGGCTCCGGTCCCTGGCACAGGAGCCCGAGCGGGCGGCCAGATCGTTCAGATGCCCCGACACGGCGCCGGTTGGGGGAGAAATCGACATGTTGTTGTCGTTCAGGATCACAAACAGGCGCCGGTTGAGCCCACCTGCATTGTTGAGCCCCTCATAGGCCATGCCGGCGGTGAGGGCACCGTCGCCGACAACGCAAATCACGTCGTCCGTTTCCTCCAAAAGATCGCGGGCCACGGCAAATCCGAGCCCGGCTGACAGGGAGGTTGAGGAATGGGCTGCCCCGAACGGGTCATAGGGGCTCTCGCTGCGCTTGGTGAAGCCCGACAGCCCGTCTTTCTGGCGCAAGCTGCACATCCGGCTGCGGCGGCCGGTCAGAACCTTGTGGGGATAGCACTGGTGGCTGACATCCCAGATCAGCTTGTCATGCGGAGTGTTGAAGACGGCGTGCAGGGCGACTGTCAGTTCAACAACCCCCAGGCTGGAACCTAGATGGCCGCCTGTTTTGGAGACGATGGAAATGATCTCGGTCCTGAGTTCGTCCGCTAGGGCTGCGAGCGTGTCAGGGGACATGGCCTTCAGGTCCTGGGGGCCCTGCACCCTGTCCAGCAGGGGCGTCGAGGCAACTCTCTTTGATATGAAGCTCATATCATCTCCTCCCGCGCCAGCTGCCGCCCTTGCGGCACCGGATGGTCCATGCTGCCTGACACCGGTCCCGGCGCGGTTCAGGAAGCAGATCCGGTTTCACCGAAAGGCGGCGAAGCGACTTTCATTCTTGACGATACGGAAGAAAGTGTAAACTTTTTTTTACACTTTCTTCCGGGAAGAGGCCGGGCCGCTCCGTTATGTGCGGAGTCCGCGAGGTGGAAGGCCTTGCCTTTCCAGGAGGCGTTCTGACCGTCTTTGAGGGCAGGTGTGGTTCCGGAGGTGCGTTGGTGCGGGTTGCCTTGCGGTGCTGGCGGAGCATACTTGTGTTTGAGCTAATGTTCCCAGGTGCAGGATCTTGATGATGGCCGCCGTAATGATTGCAGTCCTTGTGTTGCTGACCGCCATGAGCGGCGCCGTTTTCAAACCCGGCCCCTGGTATGAAACCTTGAAAAAACCGAGCTGGACGCCGCCCAACTGGGCGTTTCCAACTGTGTGGACGCTTCTTTATATCATGATTGCCTATGCCGGCTGGGAGGTCTGGACCCAGGCCGGATGGTCTCTGGCCATGGCGGTCTGGGGGCTCCAGCTTGTCTTGAACGGCTGCTGGTCCTGGTTCTTTTTCGGACAGAGGCGTATGGATCTGGCGCTGGTTGATGTCAGTGTGCTCTGGCTGGCCATTGTCTGTTTTATGGTCGTGGCCTGGCCCGTATCCACGCTCGCCGCGCTGCTGTTCGTGCCTTATTTTCTCTGGGTCAGTGCTGCCGGGGTGCTTAACCTGTCGGTGCTGCGCCTGAACCGGGCGGCGTGATCTCTCAGTCTGGTTGACACGTCAAACACATGGGAAACCAGCGATAGGGTGAGCAACAGGAGGATCCAGACCAGCGCGTCCCCGCGCAGGGCGAGGCCGAGGGCAGCAAGCAGGAACGTGCCTGCAAACGCGCCGCCCGCTAGGGCCTTGAACCGGGTCCATGGCTGCCTGGAGAGCGCGCAGAGAAGCCCCGTTTCGAGCCAAAGGAAGGCCAGCGCAGCAAAGGCGAGCCAGCCGGTTTCCAGAAAGGCGAACAGGCCGCTCATTTCTGGTCCACCGGCAGCCGCAGCAAGTGGCCGAGATCCTTGAAAAAGACCCGCAGATGAGCCATCGGATCGCGCCGCACCAGTTTTTTGTTCAGGTAGGATTCCCAGGTCAGGCGCTGGATGTCAGGATCGGCGCACAGGGCGACAAATTTCTCCCGGAACCGGTCGTTGCGGTACCAAACACGCTGCATGATCCCGAGAATGAGAAAAATCCTGCCATGGCGGCGCATGAACGCCCGCCGGGCCTCCTTGAGACAGGCGCCCTTGCCGGTGGCAAGACAGGCTGCGGCGGCCTCCGCGCCCAGCTGGCCGCACAGCATCGCATAATAGATACCTTCCCCAGAGGAGGGGGCGACCGTGCCGGCCGCATCTCCCAGCAGCAGCACATTGCGGCCATTGTCCCATCGCCGCATGGGTTTCAAAGGCAGCGGCGCACCTTCCCGGCGCACAATGCGCTGCCCTTCAAGAGCAGACGCCTGGCGCAGGGCGGCGGTTGCGGATCTGAGATTGTGGCCTTTTGCGGCGGAGCCGCAGCCCACCGAGGTCAGATGGCCATGGGGGAAGACCCATCCATAAAAATCGGGTGAAATCCGGCCGTCATAAACAACATCGCACCGGTTTGGCTGGAACCGGTCCGGGGCTGCCTGATCAGGGCTTTCGACAATCTCATGATAGGCAAACACATAAGGGGGTTTCTTGCGCTTGGGGAACATGAGGCGGCGCACGGTGGAATTTGCCCCGTCCGCGCCGATCACGAGGCGGGCGGTCCGGGTCACCGTGTCGGCTGCGCCCGCCGGTCCGGCTGCGGTGTCCGGTCCGGTGGGGGCGATTGTGAGCGCAATCCGGCCGTTTGCGGTTTCTTCCAGATGGATCAGTTTGCCCTGGAGGCGCTTTGCACCGGCATGCGCGGCGCGGGCACGCAAATAGGGATCGAAGGTCGCCCGGTCCACCATGCCCACAAAGCCAATGTCTCCGATACGCATCTCGACCGCGTGGCCGGAGGGGGCGATGATCCGGGCCGCGTTCGCCTTTGAGACGAGCATGTCTTCGGAAATGGCAAAGTCCTTCAGGGCTCTGGACGGAATGGCGCCGCCGCAGGGTTTGATGCGGTTGCCCGGATCAATGAGCACAACGGACCGCCCGGACCGGGCAAGGGCTTCCGCTGCAATTGCCCCGCACGGGCCACCGCCGATCACGGCAACATCGAATGTGGTTTCCATAGCAGGCCTCCTTGCTGTCCGGTCCTGTTCCGGCCGTTCTGTCTATTCTGCGGCCACCACCGGAGCGGTTGGACCTGGGGACTGTGTGTTCTGTGTGCCCGTGCGGATACCGATGCGAAGCGCGACCAGGGCGGATATCAGAAACAGCAGGGCTTCCAGGGCGAACACGAGGGTGAAGGCGGTGTCATCCCGGCCGGTCGACCAGCGGCCGAGGGTCAGAACAATGGTGCCGGCAACGCCGCCCAGGCCAAAAGAAAGTGCCTGGGCCGCCCCCCAGACCCCCATGCGCACGCCCTCGTTGGAGGCTTTGCCCGCGCCTGCCAGAACCATCATGGTTCCGACAGCGGCGACCGCGAAGGCGCCGTTCATGCCGCCAAGGGCGAAGATATTGGCCTCCAGCGGCCAGTTGGGCGCAAAGGAGGCCGACACCGCCAGAAGGGCAAGCGCCAGCCCTGAGCCAAGACAGCCGCAGACGATAAAGGCCTTGATCAGCCCGGGTCGACGCTTTGAAAAGAGCCCGCCAGCGATGCCGACAGCAGCCATGCCGAGGAAGACGCCTGCATGCTGTGTTCCCGACAATTTGGTCGTTTCGCCCGGTGTCATGGCGAACAGAAGACCGGCATAGGGCTCCAGCACCAGGTCCTGGGTGGAATAGGCAAGCATGGACAGGAAGATGAAGAGGGTCAGCAGGCGGGCCTCAGGATCGCTCCAGACCTCTTTGATGCTGTCTTTAAAACTGGCTGCGGGCGCTCGGTTCTGCGGGTTCAGAACCGTGGGGCGGCGTTCAAGGCCTGCAATCGCAAGGGCTGAGACAGCAAGGGCAGCGAGCCCGGTCAGCGCGGTGACCGCAACAAGCCGTGTGTGCGAATACGGATCCAGATTGTGGCCAGTAACGATCGACGTCACCACAATACCGGCAATCATCAGCATCCATGTGATTGTGGCTGCGGAGGCCCGGCGCTCCGGGGCTGTCTTGGTGGCCATCAGGGCCAGAAGGCAGGTTCCGCTGGCCCCGATTCCTGTCCCGATCAGGGTATAGGCGGCAACCGCTGCCAGGAGACCGGCCCAGACGTGGTGGTCAAACAGGAAGGTTGTTGCGGCGGCGGCCGTGCCGCTGAGGGCGAGCACGGCAAGACCTCCCAGGATCCAGCTTGTGCGGGAGCGGCCGACATCCGAGCGGTGGCCCCAAAGCGGCCGCGACAGCTGCACCCCATAATGAACACCGACCAGTAATCCGGGGATGATGGCTGCAAGGCCAAGTTCCACAACCATGACCCGGTTGAGCGTCGAATTGGTCAGCACCACAATCGAGCCGAGTGACGCCTGAACAAGGCCGAGCCTGACAATGGCCAACCAGCTGAGCCCCTGGACGGTGTGCCCTTGTGCCGGGCGGCTGGTAGCTTGGGCGGTCATGGGACAGCTTCCTCACAGGGTTTGAGAAACGGGGGCTGCAAGTGTCCGCAGGCCGAACGCGGCAATCATCATGCCGGTGACATAGAGCCCGACACCGATTGCCGAATACCAGACCGCAAGCCGGACGGGATCGCGGACGAAGCGCACCATGCAGCCGATCTGCAGGACGAGCAGGAATGCGACTACAAAAGCGGTGACCGGAAGCCCGAGATAGAGGAGCAGCCCGGCGACACCGGCCTGGGCGAGCGCCATGATCAGGCAGGCTATGGCTGCGGCGGGCCGGGCGCCGTGGAGAACGGGCAGGGTGCTGATGCCCATTTCCCTGTCCCCGGTGATCGCCTTGAAATCATTCAAGGTCAGGATGCCGTGGGCTCCGGCCCCGTAGAGCAGGGCGGCGATCCAGACAGGGGCCGCCGGGGCCGCGCCTGTCATGACCGTGGCAGCGGTCAGCCAGGGCAGGGTTTCGTAGCTGAAGCCGACAACACCGTTGCCGATCCAGCCATTTTGTTTGAAGCGCAGAGGCGGGGCGCTGTAGCACCAGGCAAAGCACAGTCCGATCAGCGCCGCCGCAAAGATCAGGGAGCCGAGCGCGGCCGCTATCAGCATGGACAGGGCGGACATGAGAAGGGCGACATAAAGCCCCCAGCGCCCGGGCATGCGTCCGGAAGGGATGACCCGGTCCGGTTCGTTGATCGCATCCACATGGCGGTCGAACCAGTCATTGACCGCCTGGCTTGTGCCGCAGAGCAGCGGACCGGCCAGCAGGACGCCGCACAGAACAAATCCCCAGCGGCTGGAAAAACCTCCGCCAGCGGACAGGGCACCACAGGCATAGGCCCACATTGGCGGAAACCAGGTGATGGGCTTGAGCAAGGCAATGACAGCGCCCGGAGAGGGCCAGCTGGCTTGCGGTCTGTGCCGGATCAGTTCCATAGCTGGAGATGCTATGCCTGAGCCGGGAAAGTGTCAATTTAAATTGACACTTTCGGCTGGTGCCAGCCGTGCGTCATCGGATTTGGCTGCCGCTGTCTGAAATCCAGCATCTCATTGCAAAAGACAAAATGAATTGAACCCATGGGAAAATGGCGCTGAAGGACCGGCTCGGTCTGACAGGCGGCGTTATCAGCTGAGGCGGGTTTCAGGAGCCGGGGCGGTAGTTTTCAAGGCCGTGTCTGCGCAGCTTGATATAGAGGCTTTGCCGGGACAGCCCGAGCATTTCCGCAGCGCTGGCGCGGTTGTTGTTGGTCTGGTCGAGGGCGGCTTCAATGCAGATCTTCTCAACCACGTCCAGGGATTCCCTGATCAGCTCTTTCAGCGGCACCTTGCCGACGAGGGTTGCAAAACCTTCCGCCTGCTCTGGGGTGGCAGGGGACCGCAGCCCGAGGCTCTCCGTCTTCGTCTCCTGGGGAACCAGAAGCAGCTGGACGGTCTGGGATCCGGCCTCATGGCGTGCGGACACCGTGACGGGGTGCTCTCCGCCAATCGTGTCCGTCACTACGGTGGCGTATCCGCGAACGGTGGTTTCTTCCCGGGCGCGGGCATAAAGAACGGTCAGGTCAACGACCGACTTGCCAAGCCAGCTGCTGGCGTTTCTGCCGAGTACCTGATTGAGGGTTGGCGCCTGGACGAGGTCCAGAAAGAGCGCGTTGGCCGCAATCAATGCGCCGTCCTTGTCGGTCTGAAGGGCTGCTTCCGGCAGGGCGTCTAGATCGAGTGCGGGGGGCTGGGCGGCAGCTTCCCGGTCCGCGCGCACAGGTACGTCCGGGCCGCCTTCGGACCAGAAGGTCAGGATCAGGTTCGCAGCGCCATTGTCCCGGAAGGCCCGCAGTTTGGCCTCTAGGGCATGTCCCTTGGCGCTTTTCAGGGACTTGAGGCGTACGGGCTCGCCGCTGTGGCGGGCTTCGCCGATGGCATCTCCCAGCCGGTCCCGGTCCGGCTTGCTGACCAGATCGCGGACCGGCTTGTTGATCAAGGTGCCGGAGGCTCCGGAAAACAGGGCGATGGCCGCAGCATTGGCCTCAAGAATGGTCCGCTTTTCGCCGTCAAGGATGATGTCGGCGGTCTCGGCAAGTTTGAAGGCCACCCGGTATCTGGCTTCGGCCTGGCGCAAATCCCGGTAGTCGGCCTCCATGGCGATCTGGGCTTCGACCAGCCGTTGCTGATCGCGCATCTGTTGCTGCATCTCGCGCCCAATCACGATCGTGAAGGGCAGGTCCTTTGCGGAGAACGCCGCATAGGCAACCGGCAGATCCGGCTGTCCCGGCGCGCTGTGGTTCACCTGATACCCGCGAGGTGGCCGCTTTGGAGCGGGTTTCAGCATCGCGTCGATCTTGGCAATAGACTCGCTTGTCACGCAGTCCCGCAAGGGTTTGCCTGCGAAGTCCGGCAGGTTGTAAACTTCCAAATCGGGATTTTGAACGGATGTGTGGGTGACTGTTCCGTCTGTGCTGACGAGGAAAACTATATCTGCGCCCAGGCCGATCAGCGAGATCAGGTCATCTGCCTTGAGTGTTTTCTGTAATACACCGGCGACCTCAATACCTTGCTGTCCGCTTTTGGGGGCGCTTAGGGTCATGGGATTCGCCAATCAATCCTTTTTGAAACGCAGTTCGATATGCAGCCAGAAGAAGGCGCTTTAAAACTCATTTTTTCCAGTTTGGTGAAAATAACTGCGATCTTTACCGCTGAATACGCAGTATCGCAAACGCAGTCAATCCCCATTTCGACAAGGAAATCAACAGAATCGAGCGCTGCAAATCCGCCCGCTATCACAGGTTGTTTTCTTTCTGGTCTGTTCAACTTTATCTCGTCAAGAAGATGTCTGACCTGGGGTTTCAGGCGTGGAGTGCTCCAGCCGATGCAAACCGCATTTGCTCTGCGCATGGCCGTGGCAAAAGACTGAGCTGGAGCCTTGCGGTGGGAAAGCACCTGATGCTGCCAGCCGAAGGCGTTGAACAGTGCGCCCGTCAAATAGGGCATAAGAGTGTGTTGCTCACCTTCAGGTAGAAGGATGGCGGCAAACGGAGCATGGGGCGCGGTGCCCGGTGCAGCCGCTTCCTGCGCCAGTGCCTGGGCAAGCCCCTGCAACCGCGCGGCGGCTATAGCAACGTCAACGAAACTGGTTATGTCGTCGGACCATTCCCGGCCAAGCTGCCTGGCGGCGGCCTCCAGGATCAGGATCTTGACCAGAGGCGGAGATTTGGGGGGCAGGGTCTGCTCAAGGCTGGACAGCAGGTTCTCAAGACTGCTGCCGGTGTCCAGGACAAGCGAGCGGAGGTTCGCGATGGCCTTTGTACACCGGGGGTGCTTTTCAAGCCCCGTGTCCAGATCGGTGGACAATTGCACGGCCATCCTGGCGGCCACCGGCCCCTGGATCAGATGGCGGAGCGTGTCTCTTTCCGTGCTGAACAGCCGTTCCCGTTTTCGCATGCGCACCCCTGAAGAGGCAAAGGGGGCCTCACAAGCGGCAGGCGTGTGCTGGCCGTGCTTGTTTTTTGGGGCAAAAGCACTGGTGCCGGTCGTCCTCACTTTTCATCAAGCCTCCCTGACCGCTTCGGGTGGACACGTTCCAGAAGGCGGCCCGTGTTGCCTGTTGCACCTGAGGGCCGACCTAGCATGCCTCTCCTTTTGATAAGTGTAAATAAAAATATACGTCATGTTTAGTTGACACTTTTACGCCTGTGGCGTTACGCTTTCCTATCTGCCGTTTCCTGATGTCCAGGGGCGGGGGGAGGAACAAATGTCGTTTGGTAAGCCAAGGAAAACGGCAAAGGCCGGAGGTCTTTATACCGAGGACGAGCGGAAGCGGCGCGACTCCAGCCTCTGGACTGTGGTGCAGGGAATATTGGCCCCGGTCCAGTTTCTGGTTTTCCTGATCAGTCTTGGATTGATCCTGTCCTTCCTGGCCACCGGCACAGGGCAGGGGGCTGCCGAGATCTCGGTGATTCTGAAGACACTCACGCTCTATGCCATCATGGTCACCGGGTCGGTCTGGGAAAAGCATGTCTTTGGCTGCTATCTGTTTGCGCGCCCGTTCTTCTGGGAAGACGTGTTTTCGATTTTGGTGCTGGTGCTCCACACCGCCTATCTGGTGGCGCTTTTCAGCCGCAGTCTGGCACCGGAGGCGCTAATGGGGCTCGCTCTGGCCGCCTATGCGGCCTATGTGGTCAATGCGGGCCAGTTTGTCTGGAAATTGCGCCTGGCCCGTCTGGATCAGGCGTCCCGGGCCAGCCTGCTTGAAGACGGGGGCTTGCCTGCCGGGACTTCGGAGCTGCCCCCTGCGGAGGTGGCCCGATGAACCAGCCTCTCCCAACCTGCAGCCCCCCGGCAGCTCCGATCAAGGAACGCGGGCAACACGCGGTTTTCTGCGGGCTGACGTCGATTATCTGGTTGCACCGCAAGGTGCAGGACGCCTTTTTCCTGATTGTCGGCTCCAGGACCTGCGCCCATCTGATGCAGTCCGCGGCCGGGGTGATGATCTTTTCCGAGCCGCGGTTTGCCACCGCGATCATGGACGAGCGGGACCTGGCCGGTCTGGCCGACATGCATGATGAACTTGACGCCGTGGTGGAAAAGCTGCTGGCGCGCCGGCCGGACATCAAGATGCTGGTTCTGGTCGGCTCCTGCCCGTCCGAGGTGATCAAGTTTGACCTGGCCAAGGCCGCAGAGCGCCTGAACCGCCACCATGCGCCCCGGCACCGGGTGGTCTGTTATTCCGGCAGCGGGATCGAAACAACCTTCACACAAGGGGAAGACAATTTTCTGGCGGCACTTGTTGCCGAGGCGCCCAAGCTGACGGATGTGGGCAAAGAGCCCGCTCTCATTGTTGCCGGATGCCTGCCGGATATCGTTGAAGATCAGTTTCAGCGGCTGTTTGCCGATCTCGGCCTGCGGAATGTGCAGTTCCTGCCCGGGCGGACCAGCACTGCCTTGCCGCCTATAGGCCCCTCAGCGCGGTTTGTGCTCGCCCAGCCCTATCTCGGGGCGACCGCGCAGGCGCTGGAAGCCCGCGGAGCCTGCAGGATCAACGCCCTCTATCCGCTTGGGGAAGAAGGAACCACGTCCTGGCTGAGGGCGATTGCGGAATCGTTCGGGGTTGCTGATGAGCGGTTTGATGCGGTGACGGCGGCCCCACGCAAGCGGGCGCGGGCGGCCCTTGCGCATTATCAGCCTCTGCTGCAGGGAAAACGCCTTTTTTTCTTCCCCGACAGTCAGCTTGAGCCGTCCCTGGCCCGGTTCCTGTCGCGGGAAGTCGATGCCGACATCATCGAGGTTGGCAGCCCCTATCTGCACCGTCAGCACGTTGCGGGCGAGCTGGCGCTGCTGCCGCCCGGCACAGCCCTCTGCGAAGGCCAGGATGTGGACCGGCAGATCGACCGGTGCCGCGCGGCGGACCCGGACCTGATCGTATGCGGCATGGGTCTGGCCAATCCGTTTGAAGCGGAAGGCCGGCTGACGAAATGGTCGATCGAGTTCGCCTTCACGCCGATCCAGGGATACGAGCAGGCCGGTGATCTGGCCGAATTGTTTGCGCGCCCTTTGGCGCGCAGGCAGGCGCTCGGCGATGCACCTGCAGCGAAGGAGGGCGCGCCATGCAGTTGAGCATGTGGACCTATGAAGGCCCGCCCCATGTCGGCGCGATGCGTATTGCCGCCTCCATGGAGGGGCTCCACTATGTGCTGCACGCGCCCCAGGGGGACACGTATGCTGATCTTCTTTTCACCATGATCGAGCGGCGCCAGTCCCGGCCGCCTGTGACTTATACAACCTTTCAGGCCCGTGATCTCGGGGCTTCGACGGCTGATGTCTTCAAGGTGGCCTGCCGGGAGGCTGCCGCACGCTTCAAGCCCGAGGCCCTGATGGTGGGGGCGTCCTGCACGGCCGAATTGCTGCAGGATGACCCGGGCGGACTTGCCAGCACCCTCGATCTTGAGATCCCGGTGGTGCCGCTCGACCTGCCATCCTATCAGAAGAAGGAAACCTGGGGCGCGTCGGAAACCTTTTACCGCCTGGTGCGGACCTTTGCCGCCAACCGGACACGGCCGCAGACCCTCGCGCCCAACAGCTGCAACATTCTTGGACCAACATCCCTGGGGTTCCGCAACCGGGACGATATCCGCGAGATCACAACATTGCTTGAAGGCGCCGGTCTTGAGGTCCGTTGTGTTGCTCCTCTTGGGGCCCGGCCTGCAGATCTGGCACGGCTGCCGGAAGCGGCCTTCAATATTGTTCTTTATCCGGAAATTGCCGAACCGGCGGCCCGCTGGCTTCACAAAACCTATGGCATGCCGATCTTGTCGACCGTTCCGATCGGCGTGGAGGCGACGCGCCGTTTCCTCAGCGAAGCCCGTGCCCTGGCCGGTCTAGAGGACGGGCCTTCAGAGGCGGTGCCCTTCAGGGCGGCGCAGGCCGACCGGGCAAGCTGGTACGCAAAATCGATCGACAGCACTTATCTGACCGGCAAACGTGTCTTCATCTTCGGCGATGCCACCCATGCCCTGGCGGCTGCCCGCATCGCCAGCCGCGAACTTGGCTTTAAGGTTTGCGGCCTTGGCACCTATATGCGCGAGTTTGCGCGCGATGTGCGCGCTGCGGCCCGGGAGTACGGGGTCGAGCCTCTGATCACCGAGGATCACCTAGAGGTGGAATCGGCCCTTGTGGAGGCCCGGCCCGAGCTGGTTCTTGGCACCCAGATGGAGCGCCATATCGCCAAGCGGCTGCGGGTTCCGTGTGCGGTCATCTCGGCTCCGGTCCATGTGCAGGACTTTCCGGCCCGCTATTCGCCGCAAATGGGCTTTGAAGGCGCTAACGTGATTTTCGACAGCTGGGTGCATCCGCTGATGATGGGGCTGGAAGAACACCTTCTGTCGATGTTCCGTGATGACTTTGAGTTCAATGATGACGCAGCCGCCTCCCATCTGCATGCGCACAGTCCGGTGGCAGACCACAGCCAGTTCGTGGGGGCGGCGGAGCCTGCTCCAAATCCCGCCCCTGATGCATCAGGCAGGGCGGCGCAAGCGATGGCGCTCTGGACCGACGAGGCGGAGCGCGAGCTGAAGAAAGTGCCTTTCTTTGTGCGCGGGAAAGCCCGGCGCAACACGGAAAGCTTTGCTGCCGGCAAGGGCATTCATCCCATTACCGTGGAGACGTTGTACGATGCGAAAGCCCATTTCGCCCGATAGCGGCCACGCCATCCAGGTGGTCTTCATTACGCTGGACAATCATGTTGCCGCAGCTGTCGATGATGCGCGTGCCCTTTTGAAAAACGATCTTCCTGGCCTGACCCTCACCGTGCATGCGGCGACCGACTGGGCGGAGGACCCGGCAGCCCTGGCTGCGTGCCGGCAGGCGATCAGCACGGGCGACATCATCATTGTTTCGATGATCTTCGTGGAAGAGCACGTCAAGGCCATCGCCGATGCGCTCGAAGCGCGCCATCTGGACTGCGACGCCATGGTCTGCTGCATGTCGGCCGGCACCATCATGAAATACACGGCCATGGGCCGGTTCCGCATGAGCGGCGAGCAGAAAGGTCCGCTGGCGCTTTTGAAACGGCTGCGCGGCAGCAGTTCCCGCCAGGGCAAGGACAGCGGGCGCACGGCCGGAGAACGGCAGCTCGCCATGCTGCGGCGCTTGCCGAAGCTCTTGAAATACATTCCCGGAACCGCCCAGGATGTGCGCAACTATTTTTTGACGTTGCAGTACCGGATCGCGGCCTCGGACGAAAATATTGCGAACATGGTCCGGCTGTTGGTCAGCAAATATGCCACCGGCAACCGCAAGCCTCTCAGATCTGCCATCTCCGCAAAGGCGCCGGAGGACTATCCGGAGGTGGGCCTTTATCATCCGCGTTCGCGCCCGCGGGTGATCACGCAGCCGCAGAAACTGGTCAGGGTCCGGGGCGCGCAGGGCACGGTCGGTTTGCTGTTGCTACGCACCTACATCCTGTCCGGTGACACGGGCCATTATGACAGCGTCATTGCCGCCCTTGAGGCGCGGGGCTTCAACGTGGTTCCCGTATTCTGCTCCGGACTCGACATGCGCGCGGCCATTGAGCGCTTCATGAGTGGCCAGAACGGGGGCGCGCAGATTGACGTGCTCTGCTCGCTGACGGGCTTCTCCCTGGTGGGCGGCCCTGCCTATAGCGATGCGGCGGCTGCGGCGGAAACGCTGCAAAAGCTGAACGTGCCTTATCTGTCGGCCTGTGTGACCGAATTCCAGACACGGGATGGCTGGCAGGCCTCCACGCAAGGGCTGACCCCCATAGAGACCACACTGATGGTGGCCATCCCCGAACTGGATGGCGCCATCGGCTCGATGGTTATTGGCGGGCGCAGCACGTCTGGGCCGCAGGCGAAGAGCTGCATTTGCGCCCGCCAGCTGGGCTCCTGTCCTTCGGGCCGGGCCTGCATGCGCCCGGATGATGAGCGCGTGGGGCTTCTTGCGGACCGGATTGCCTCCATGGCCCGTTTGCGCAGCACACCCCGGGCCGAACGCAAGATCGCCGCGACCCTGTTCAACTATCCGCCCAATGGCGGCAATATCGGCACCGCTGCTTTTCTGGCTGTCTTTGAGAGCCTGCTGGAAACCATGAAGCGGCTGAAGGCGGAAGGCTATGAGGTCGAGGTTCCGCCCGATGCCGAGACCTTGAGGGACATGCTTCTGTGCGGCAATGCGGACCGGTTCGGGACAGAGGCGAACGTGCATGAGACCGTATGCGCCGATGATCATGTGCGTCAGGAGGCGTTCCTTGCCGAGATCGAAGCCCAGTGGGGTCCGGCCCCCGGCCGCATCCTCAGCAATGGCCGCGGCATTCACATTCTCGGCCGCCGCTTTGGCAACCTGCTGATCGCGCTCCAGCCCCCCTTCGGCTATGAGGGCGACCCGATGCGGCTTCTGTTTGAAGGCGGCTTTGCGCCCAACCATGCCTTTGCCGCCTATTACACCTATCTGCGCGAGACGTTCGCAGCCGATGCGGTTCTTCACTTCGGCACCCATGGCGCGCTGGAATTCATGCCCGGCAAGCACACCGGCCTGTCGGGAACCTGCTGGCCCGACCGTCTTCTGGGATCTCTGCCGAATTTCTATTTCTATGCTTCGAATAATCCGTCCGAGGGCTCCATTGCCAAGCGCCGGTCAGCGGCCACTCTCATTTCCTATCTGACGCCGTCAATTACCGAGGCGGGGCTCTACAAGGGACTGCACAGCCTCAAGGCCAGTCTGGACCAGTACCGCTCGACCGCGCCGGAGGTCCGGACCGAGCGGGAACGGCTGCTGGAGGTCATCCGGACCCAGGCGGAGGCCCTGGATCTTGCCAGCGGTGCGGCCGGTCTTTCCACAGAGGGGTTCATCGAGCATCTGGTTTCGGCCATCACGGAAACGGAATATGCGCTGATCCCGCACGGTCTTCATGTGGCGGGCCGTGGCATGGGGCCGAGCGAGCGGGCAGAAACGCTGGCCCATATCGCCTCTGCCATGCCCAATAGCGGGTGTCTTGGTGATGCCGGTGCCCTCTGCCAGTTGATCGTTGCCGGTGACGGGAAGGTGCTGGCGGCGGCTGCTGCGGATCTGACGGCGGAGGGGCAGGAAACCGTCCGGCATCTTCAGGCGATCAACGCCAATCTCAGCTCCAACCAGGAACTGGATGGCCTGGTGCGGGCGCTGGATGCCCAATTTGTTCCCCCGGCGCCCTCCGGCGACCTCTTGAGAACGCCGGATCTGCTGCCGACCGGGCGGAACCTGCATGGTTTCGACCCCTTTGGCATTCCAAGCCGTTTTGCGCTGGAGGACGGCGCCAGACAGGCCGCCCGGATTCTGGACAGGTATTTGCAGGGCGATGGCAAGCTGCCCGAAACGGTTGCCCTGGTGCTTTGGGGGACGGACAATCTGAAAACTGGGGGGGCGCCGCTCGCCCAGGCCCTGGCGCTCATGGGCGCCCGGCCAAGGCTGGATGCCTATAACAGGGTCTGCGGGGCGGAACTGATCCCGCTTGAGGATCTGAACCGGCCACGCATTGATGCGGTCATGACCCTGTCGGGTATCTTCCGCGACCTGCTGCCGATCCAGGCCAGCATGCTGGCTGAGGCCAGTTTTCTGGCCGCCACCGCAGACGAGCCGCCGGAGCAGAATTTCATCCGCAAACATGCGCTTGCCTATTGCAAGGCCAATGGCTGCGATCTGGAAGCTGCGGCCTACCGGGTCTTTTCCAATGCGGATGGGGCCTATGGCGCGAATGTCAACATGCTGATCGGCTCTTCGGCCTGGACCGATGACGAGGAAATTGCCGACACCTATACCAGCCGCAAAAGCTTTGCGATCAACCGCAAGGGCAAGGCCAGCCGCCAATCTGCACTGCTCGACGCCATTCTGGGTGATGTCGACATGGCCTATCAGAACCTGGAATCGGTCGAAATCGGCGTCACCACCATTGAACAGTATTTCGACACGCTGGGTGGGCTGTCCAAGGCGGTGTCGCGGGCCAAAGGTGGGAGCAGCCTGACGGTCTATATTTCGGACCAGACCCAGGGAGAGGCGAAAGTGCGCACCCTTGGCGAGCAGGTGGCGCTGGAAACCCGGACCCGCACCCTCAATCCGAAATGGTTCGAGGGCATGCTGCAGCATGGCTATGAAGGGGTGCGCCATATCGAGGCGAATGTGACCAACACGCTTGGCTGGTCGGCAACCACCGGAGGAGTGGCGCCCTGGGTCTATCAGAAAATCACTGAAACCTATGTGCTTGACGAAACCATGCGCCGCCGCCTGGCGGAGCTCAATCCGGCCTCGGCGGCCCGGGTCGCCGCCCGGCTGATGGAGGCGCAGGAGCGCGACTACTGGCAACCGGATGCCGAAACGCTTGAGGCCTTGCGGCAGGCCGGTGAGGAACTGGAGGACCGGCTGGAAGGCCTGGTGACGGAGGCGGCCGAATGAACATCTATACCCACCCGAAAACAGCCGAGAGCGAGGCCCGGACGGCGGCAAAACTGCGTGAACGTGCGCAGGACGATGGCAGTGTCCAGGTGCATCTGGATCCGGAAATGGACATTGATGGCGCCAAGGTCTTCGCCATTTATGGCAAGGGCGGGATCGGCAAGTCGACAACCTCGTCCAACCTGTCGGTGGCTTTTTCCAAGATTGGCAAGCGTGTCCTCCAGATCGGCTGCGATCCAAAACATGACAGCACCTTCACCTTGACCAAAAGCCTGATCCCGACCGTGATCGACATTCTGGAACAGGTAGACTTTCACACCGAAGAGCTTCGCCCTGAAGACTATATGGTCGAGGGCTTCAACGGGGTGCAGTGCATTGAGGCCGGCGGCCCGCCGGCGGGCACAGGCTGTGGCGGATATGTGGTTGGCCAGACCGTCAAACTGCTGAAGGAACATCACCTTCTGGATGATACCGACGTGGTGATCTTTGACGTGCTCGGGGATGTGGTCTGCGGCGGCTTTGCTTCGCCTCTGCAGCATGCCGAACGCGCGGTCGTGGTCGCGGCCAATGACTTTGATTCCATCTTCGCCATGAACCGCATTGTTGCCGCGATCAAGGCCAAGGCAAAAAACTACGAGGTCCGCCTGGGCGGGGTCATTGCCAACCGGTCTCGCGAAACCGACCAGATTGACCGTTACAACGCTTCCGTCGGTCTGAAACGCCTGGCCCATGTGCCCGACTCCGACCAGCTCCGTCTGAGCCGCCTGAAGAAATCCACCCTGTTTGAGATGGAGGGCACGGCGGAGATCACCGCAATTCAGAACGAATATCTCCAACTGGCCGAGCAGCTTTGGGCAGGCACCGAGGCCTTGAACGCCGAGCCGATGAAAGACCGGGAAATCTTTGAATTTCTCGGCTTTGAGTGACAGGAGCGCGACGGCCATGACACGCGGAACCTATCTGGAACGGACCGGGGAAATTGAACATTATTTCGACCGCACTGCGCTGGAAGCATGGAAAAGGCTGACGGGTGATCAGCCGGTGAGCGGGATCCGGGCAACTGTCCGTCAGGGCCGGGAAGACATGCGGGCGATCCTGTCCGGCTGGCTGCCGGAAGATCTTAAAGGCTGGCGCATTCTGGACGCGGGCTGCGGCTCGGGCGTGCTGTCGCTGGAGCTGATGGCCCGTGGGGCGGATGTGGTCGGCATTGATCTGTCCGCCCAGATGATCACCTTCGCCCGCCAAAGGGCCGCCGAACATGGTCCTGAAAAAGGGGAGGCGGGCGCCGGAACCGTGGAGTTCCGCAGCGGTGACATGCTGGACCCGCATTTGGGACGTTTTGATGCGGTTCTGGCCATGGATGTCCTGATCCATTACGCTCCGGAAGACGCCAGGCGGGTTCTGGAAGCCTTTGCCACCCGCACGCGCCGGGCACTTCTTTTCACGCTGGCGCCAAGTTCCCATCTGTTGCGCGCCATGCTGATGATCGGCAAGGCCTTTCCGCGCGCGGACAGGGCCCCGGCCATCTATCCGGCCAATCCGGAGCGGGTCGTGCATCAACTGGTGCAGCAGCCCCATATGATGGACTGGATCAGCGGCCGCACACACCGGATTTCAGTCGGGTTCTACACCTCCCAGGCCATGGAGGTGATCCGCTCATGACGCCTGGCGCCGCCAACCGGAAAATGATCCAGTTCTGGCAAAAGGCCGGACCGCGCTTCATGCCGTTTGCAGACGCGGCCTCCAGCCAGGTGCCGCTGTCCAGATTGCTGCGCCTGGCCCTGTTTCAGGTGTCCGCAGGCTGTGTTCTGGTGCTTTTGACGGGCACCTTGAACCGGGTCCTGATTGTGGAGCTGGGCGTCTCGGTGGCCCTTGTCTCGGCGGTGGTCGCCATTCCGGTGCTGGCAGCGCCCCTGCGTCTTTTCATCGGCCACAAGTCGGACACCTATAAGTCGGTTCTCGGCTGGCGTCGGGTTCCCTATATCTGGTTCGGCAGCCTGCTGCAGTTTGGCGGGCTGGCCATCATGCCCTTCGTCCTGCTGCTGCTCCATTCCCAAACGGTTGGCCCTGCCTGGGCAGGCCCGGCCGGCGCGGCGTTGGCGTTCCTGTTGACCGGGTTCGGGCTGCACACGGCCCAGACGGCAGGTCTTGCCCTGGCGACCGACATCGTGCCCGTTGACAAGCGCCCCCGCGTGGTGGCGCTGCTCTATGTGATGCTGCTGGCCGGGATGATTGCCGCCTCCGGCTTTTACAGCCTGGTCCTTGTCGATTTCTCCCACAAACAGCTCATCCAGGTGATCCAGGGCACCGCGCTGTTCACCCTTGTGATCAATGTGATTGCGATCTGGAAACAGGAGGCGCGGAATCCGGGCCGCACGGCTCTGGACCGCAAGGTGGCAAGCTTCTTCAGTGCTTTGAGGGAGTACCGGCAACATCCGGGCACCATGCGTCTGCTCCTGGCGGTCGCGGTCGGGTCGGCGGCCTTTTCCATGCAGGACATTTTGCTGGAACCTTATGGCGGAGAGATCCTGGGGCTGAGCGTTGCGCAGACAACGCTGCTGACCGGATTGTGGGCGGCCGGAACGATGACCGGGTTTGCATGGGCGGCCACCAGCCTGAACAGGGGCGCGCATATGTACCGTGTGGCGGCACGTGGCCTGCTGATTGGAATTGCGGCGTTTTCCGCCATTATTCTGGCCTCGCCCCTCGGGCTGCACAGCCTGTTTTTTGCAGGCGCGGCCGGGGTTGGCCTTGGGGGCGGGCTCTTTGCCGTCTGCACCATGCTGGCGGCCATGGGCATTTCGAAACAGGCCGATAGCGGACTTCTGGTCGGCGCCTGGGGCGCTGTTCAGGCCACGGCGGTCGGGGTCAGCCTGCTTTTGGGTGGCGTGATCAAGAATGCTGTGAACGCGCTGGCCCTGACCGGTGCGCTCGGTCCGGCAATGGACACGGTCGGAACCGGATATATCTTTGTTTATCATATTGAAATCGCTCTTCTTTTTCTCTGTTTGGCGGTGCTGGGGCCTTTGACCGGCGCCCGCTACAGCCAGACGGAGGACCGGGAAATGCGGTTTGGGTTGGCCGAATTGCCGGGCTGAGCCCGGTTGGCCGAGAACGGGAAGGAGAAAGTGTCATGACCGGTTCCCTCGGTGGCAGCCTGGATGTCGCACAGGTGGTGCTCTACGCATTCTGGATCTTTTTTGCAGGTCTGATCTGGTACATCCGCCAGGAGGACCGCAGGGAAGGCTATCCTCTGGAAGACGATGTCTCCGGCCGGTACAGCAAGGATCCCTGGCTGTTTGTTCCAGACAAGAAGACATTTGTGCTGCCCCATGGGCAAGGCACCAGGCAGGTCCCGGATCTCAAGCGGGATGAGCGCCCGCTCAACGCCAGGCGGATGTCCAAGTCCCCCGGATATCCGATCGAGCCGGAGGGAAATCCCTTGCTGGCCGGTGTCGGTCCCGGGTCCTGGGCCGAGCGCTCCGACACACCGGATCTGACCGCCCACGGCGAGGCCCGCATTGTTCCCATGCGCCTGGCGGACGGCTTTGCCATTGCGGAAGGGGAAACAAACCCAATTGGGCTCAAGGTGATGGGATGCGACGGCAAACCGGCTGGCACGGTCAAGGACGTTTGGGTCGACCGGGCCGAGCATCTGATCCGCTATTACGAAATCGACGTTGACGCTGGGTCGCACAGCTCTCTGCTACCGAATAATTTTGTTGTCATCAAGCGCCAGAACGACCGGGTCCGGCCATATCTCTATGTGCATGCGATCACGTCCGGCCAGTTCGCGGATGTGCCGTCGCGGGCCAAGGACGGGGTTGTAACGCTGCTGGAAGAGGACAAGATCGCCGCCTATTTCGGCGCCGGGCTTCTTTATGCGCTGCGCGACCGCAGGGAGGCGTTCCTGTGAAACAGTTTGTCACCCGCGAGCATGAGATCGAGCCTGTGCCGGGCCTGCCAGGGCATCTTCCCGATGGGGAGCAGATGGTGTGGCAGGGCCGTCCGTCCGCCCGGCTTGTGGCACGCCATGTACTGAAGAACCGCTGGATTGCCGGCTATTTCGGGCTGCTGGCGCTGTGGGCGGTTGCAGGCGGTCTCTATGACGGCCGGCCGGTGGCCGGCATCGTCTTTTCCGTTGCGGTGCTGACAGCGCTGGCGGCCATCGTGATCGGGATGCTGGAACTGTTCGCCTGGGGCGTTGAAAAGACGACGCTGTACACAATCACCTCAAAACGGATCGTGCTGCGCTTTGGTGTGGCCTTTGCGATCACGCTTAATCTGCCGTTCAGGCAGATCAGCGCGCTGGCGCTGGGGGATCAGGGCGGCGGCGCAGGAAATCTGGCCGTCCGGCTGTTGCCGGGGCACCGGCTGTCCTGGCTGGTTCAGTGGCCGCATGTGCGCGGATGGCGGTTTTCCAATGTGGAGCCGAGTCTGATCTGCCTGCCGGAGGCCAGACCGGTCGCCGATCTGCTGGCCCTGGCCATTAGCCAGTACACATCTGCCATGTCGGGCCATGCCCGGCTCAAAGAGGTCTCGCCAGAAGATGAACCAGCGGCGCCAAGCGCCGTCGCAGCTGCGGAATAGGAGCGGGGGAATGGGGACGGTATCCCATCTTGGATATTTCGGGTCGCGCGAGGGCAAACGCACCAACACGTTCCCGAAAGGCATTTTGATCGGAGCTGTCCTGCTCCTTGTGTTTGCCGCAGGCGCCGTTGTGTTCGGGCAGACAACCGGGATCGGGGTCATCAAGCACCGGGCCGGGGTGCCCGTCGCGATCCGGGACATCATCATCACCCGGTCCGGTGCAGACGAGGTGATTGTGGCCGACGCCCGCTCCGGGGTCCGCATAGCGGTTTTTGAAAAGGACACGGGCGGGTTCGTGCGCGGATCGCTGCGTGCGTTTGAGCGCATGCGCTTGGTCGCCAGGGTGCCGGAGGCCGCCCCGTACCGGATTATCAGATGGGAAGCGGGCACTGTCAGCCTGTCGGACACGGCGACGGGTGAGCGCGTCTATCTGGAAGCCTTCGGCAAGGACAATGCCGCAGCTTTCGAACGACTGCTTGGTCAACAGGGAGGAGCAAGCCAATGAACCCGATTTTCGCACCCCTGCGGCGGACGGAAACCGTCAGCTGCACCGTGGAGATCAACAACACCTTTGATCAGCTCGGCGCGCATGTACGCTTTGACAACGGCATTGTCGTGCAGCCGGGAGACGAGGTGTTTGTGCATGGAGCACCGATCTCGATCCCCTATGGCCAGAGCCAAAGCTTCCGGCGGCAGGCCACGATCCAGCGCGCAGGCGCGCTTGAACGTGCCTGGACCCGGGCCACGGGCGACTTTGAATTTATGGAACTGTGTGAGTTCAGCTTCACAGAAAGGGCACTGTCATGAACAAGACCGTCACACCGGCCAGCCTGGCCGCCAACGAACCGACCCTTGAAAAACGTACCGCGGCCCAGAACGACACGACGCGCAGCGCCCTGGTGTCCACCATGCTGACACCGCGCTTCTATACCACCGATTTTGACGAGATGGACAAGATCGATGTCGAACCGGTGCGTGCGGAATGGGACGCCCTGATCGCGCAAATGCGCAGCGATCCGAACAGGGGGCATTTCAAACGTAATCAAGACTGGGATGAAATCGATATCGGCGCGCTGCCGGAAGATTTGCGCGAGGAATTCATCGATTTTCTCGTCTCCTCCCTGACCTCGGAATTCTCAGGCTGTGTGCTTTACAAGGAGATGAAACGGCGAGGCAAGAACAAGGAAATCTGTGAGCTGTTCGGCTATATGAGCCGGGATGAATCGCGCCATGCGGGCTTCATCAACGATGCGCTGAAAGATTTCGGCATCGGCGTGAATATGGGCTTTCTCGCAAAGGCCAAGAAATACACCTATTTCAAGCCGAAATTCATCTATTACGCGACCTATCTTTCAGAGAAGATCGGCTATGCGCGCTACATCACCATCTTCCGGCATCTGGAAAAGCACCCCGATCAGCGGTTCCATCCGATTTTCAAGTGGTTCAAGCAGTGGTGCAATGACGAGTTCTCCCATGGAGAGGCGTTTTCGCTGATTATCCGTTCGGACCGGCGCCTGCTGGAGGGGCATAACAAGCTCTGGATCAAGTTTTTCCTGCTGGCAGTCTTTGCAACCATGTATGTGCGCGATCACATGCGCCCGGCCTTTCACAAGGCTCTGGGCGTTGAGATCGACGACTACGACATGAAGGTGTTCCGGTTGACGTCGGAAATCTCCCGTCAGTGTTTCCCGCTGGTGCTGGATCTGGACAATCCCGCGCTGGTGGAAGGCTTCCGGCGCATGGAGCGGATCAACCGGAACCTGCAGGCCGCTGGCGAAAGGGGCGGAGTGGCAGGCCGGCTGGGCAAGGCCTGGTGGGGGCTGGCGGCGGGAGTGAATTTTCTGCGCATGTATGCGATCCCGGCGAAAAAGAACACCTTGCCGGACACCTCCCGCCTGCAGCCCGTGTGGTGAGGAGCGTTCGATGACCCTTGCGAGCCCGCTCACGGCAATCCTGACCGCTATCGGCGTGTGGTGGCTGTCGACCGGGCTCGTGCTGGCTCTGGTGCACTGGTCCACACGGCGCCGTCTGGAGCCCTGGCAGCTTCTGCCCGTGGTCACGGTGATCGGGGTCGCTGGGTTTCTGCTTTTGTATTACGGCAGCCGCCACCTGACGCCGCTCGGTTCCTATGCGGGATTTTTCGGGGCGCTTCTGGTGTGGTCCTGGCACGAGACCACATTCCTCACCGGCATGGTCACGGGCCGCCGGAAGGAGGACTGCCCTCCCGGGCTCACCGGGTTTGCGCGCTTCAAGGCGGCCTGGAAAGCCGTGTGCGATCACGAGATCGCCCTGGCCGTGACCGGGCTTTTTCTGTGGCTGACGCTATCCGGCGGTGACAATCTGTTCGGTTTTGCCACATTCGGGCTTTTGTGGGGGATGCGGATCTCCTCCAAGGTGCTGATCTTTCTGGGGGCACGCCATGCGGTCAGCGGGTTGATGCCGCCAGCAGTCCTGCATCTGAAGACCTATTTCAACACCGGGCGCACAACCCCGCTGTTTCCCGTCCTGCTGGCCATTGCCGTCGGCCTGTTCGGGGGACTGGCCATAGCGGCGGCACGGGCGGACCAGGACTATAGCGTGGTCGGCCATATTCTGCTGGCCACCTTCATGGCCCTTGCGATCCTGGAACATCTCATTCTGGTGCTTCCGCTCTCGGACATGGCGCTGTGGCGCTGGGCCCTGCCCAGGACACGGCCAGCCGAAGCGGTGTCCACGTCAGCCCATCGGGGACTGCCCCCAGTCGGCAGGGCAGCCAAGCGCCAGCCGGATGCACCTTAGCTGCAGATATTGAGGGAAGAGGAGAGACTGATGAACGTTTTTGAGCATATGGAGACTGCTCTCTCCGAATTGCACAGCGCAGGAAACTACCGTGTCTTTGCCGAACTGGAACGGCACTGCTCGGCCTTTCCGAAGGCGCGGTTCTACGGGGACGATGCCAGCACCCGGGAGGTCACCGTCTGGTGCTCAAATGATTATCTGGGTATGGGGCAGAACCCGGTTGTGACGGGGCGCATGACGGAGATCATCGCAAAATGCGGTGCTGGTGCCGGTGGCACGCGCAATATTTCCGGCACGAACCACTATCACGTTCTTCTGGAACGTGAACTTGCCGACCTTCATGCCAAGGAGGCTGCCCTGATCTTCACCTCCGGATATGTGTCCAATTGGGCCTCGCTCGGCACGCTGCTGGCGAAGATCCCCGGGATCATTGTCTATTCCGACGCGCTCAACCACGCCTCGATGATTGAAGGCATCCGCCATGCGCGCTGCCAGAAACGGGTGTTCCGGCACAATGATCCGGACCATCTGCGGGAGCTGATGGCAGCCGATGATCCGCGGGCCCCGAAACTTGTAGCGTTCGAAAGCGTCTACTCCATGGACGGGGACATCGCCCCGATCCGGGAGATCTGCGATGTGGCGGACCGGTTCGGCGCGATCACCTATCTGGATGAGGTGCATGCGGTTGGCATATATGGTCCCCGGGGCGGTGGTGTCGCCGAGCGGGAAGGGCTCATGGACCGTCTGACCGTGATCGAGGGGACGCTTGGCAAGGCCTTCGGCGTTCTGGGGGGCTATATCACCGGCCCGGCCGTCCTGATCGATTTTGTCCGCTCCTTTGCCTCCGGTTTCATCTTCACCACGGCCCTGCCACCCGCGCTGGCCGCCGGGGCGGCTGCATCGATCCGCTATCTGAAGACCAGTTCGGCGGAACGGCATGCGCATCAGGAGAGGGTTGCCCAGGTGCGGGACGCCCTGGATGCACGCGGGATCCCTCATATGGACAATCCCAGCCACATCGTGCCGGTGATCGTGGGCAATGCGGCGAAATGCAAATGGATTTCCGATGTTCTTTTGAGCGATTTCGGCATATATGTGCAGCCGATCAACTATCCGACGGTGCCGGTGGGCACGGAACGGCTGCGCATCACGCCGACACCGCTGCACAGCGATGCGGACATAAGGGGCCTCTCAGAGGCGCTGTGCGCACTCTGGTCGCAATGCGCCCTGGCCCGCGCAGTTGCGTGACATGTGAAAACGGACGCTGCAATTCATGAACAGGCATATCATTATCCCGGCGGTGGCCGGTGACGGCTCTCTGTTTCCGGTCGAGAAAATGGCCGCGCATGTTCAAGGGGTCCTGCATCTGGCCGTCTCCGTTTTCGTCTTTGACGGGGACTGCCTGTTGATCCAGCAGCGGGCCAGATCGAAATACCATTGCGGCGGGCAGTGGGCCAACACCTGCTGCAGCCATCCCCATTGGGATGAAACTGTCGAAGCCTGTGCTGAAAGACGCCTTCAGGAAGAGCTCGGTTTCACCCTGCCGCTGACCCGGCACCGGACAGTGGACTACCAGGCCGATGTCGGCGGCGGGCTCCGCGAACATGAGCGTGTGACGCTGTTTTCCGCCCAGGTGGACCGGGCTGCGCTGTCCATCCGGCCAAACCCGGACGAGGTGGACGCCGTGCGTTGGATCCGCCCGGATGAGCTGCACCGCGAAGCCGCCGAAACACCGGACGCCTTTACCCCTTGGTTCCGCATCTATCTTGACCGTTTTCCACAATTGCGGGCCGACATCCGCTGACCGGCGGGAGAGCGCCCCCTAACGGCCTCTGCCTGATCCGAAAAAGCTGTCCGCCTCTTCACGCAGACGATTTCAAAAAATGCCAAAAAACGGGAGCCCGAAAGGCTCCCGCTCAGTTTACGGTCCTGCCGGCCGTTGTCAGTCCTTTGCATCCGCAAGCTTGGTCTGGGGAGGGAGTGCGGATGAGGACGCTGGCAGGTCCGTTTCGAGAACCTGGGTTTCTCCGGGCACGTAGGTGGAGAAATCAGGCACACCGGCCAGCCCCTTCTTGTCGAGGGCATCGACGTAGTCCTGAAGCATGGAGACGCCATAGAGCGGCTTCTGCACGCCATTGTGGCAGGTGGAACAACCGATCTTGAAGACATCGCCTTCCGGCCCCAGGCGGTTGTCCGGGAAGACCGGGGTCAGCCCGACCATATAGTTGGTGTTGAGCGCGCGCGTCATCTTGATACCATGCCAGGCGGTGACCCGTTGCGGCGGGCTCTGATCCCAGTCGTTGAAGGCGCGCGAATTGTGGCAGGTCACGCAATTGACCCCAAGACCTTCCGACATGTGCATCATGAAGGCCCATGTGCTTTCGGTCTCCTTGGTTCCGGCTGGATTCGGGTTTGCCGGATCGGGCAGGGCCGTCAGCGAATGCACCCGGATCGGCTTGTCATCCAGCAGATAATCCATGAGGGCATTTTGCGGCATAGAGGTGTTGCCGACGAACTTGCCAACACCCCCATCGCGGCTCATGGCGCTGGCGGGTTTGGGTTCCTGGTCGTCATACCAGTAATTGACCGGAATATGCTGGCCCCGGTGACAGGTGTAGCAAGTCACCCCGACACCACCGACATGGTCCGCCCAGTCCACATTGATCGTCTGGTTCATCTGGATCATGCGCCGGGCGACGACTTTCGTATAGACCTCGTCGGAGGCGAAGTTCTCGGCATTGTGGCAATATTCGCAGCCTTCCTCCGGGGAGATCCATTCGGTGATGGCCGCCATGAACTGGTTGAACTGGTCGTCGGACAGATCCCCGAGCACCTGGACATTCTCGTAAAGCTCACTGGCCCGGTCCCCTTCAGGGTCGGCTTCCCAAGGCGCTTCGGGCACCTCGTTCGCGGCCCGGAGCGCCCGTTCCTTTTCAATGTCCTTTTCCAGATACATGCCGGTGCCGCGGTAGCCGATCTGGATCGATTCCACCGGTGGTGCATCCCAGTCGGCGCCGACAAAGCTCGCGATGGCAAGGAGGGTGCCAGCGGAGGCTGCAAATGGTATCCAAAGCTGCATTTTCCTTCTCCTTACTGAACGGCCGGGTCAACGACATCCGGATAAATGTCCGGCAAGGGAGCAACGATGCCGTGCTCTATGCCCCACAGGTACCAGTTGTCGACAACGGTGCCCGTCAACAGGATGCCGATGCCGCCGGTCAGGGGGGTCAGAATGGCGAACCACCAGGCCCATCTGTGGACAGATTCCATGGTGGCGTTGAAGCCCATGGTCCAGCGCCAGAACAGGGCCGCCCGTTCCGAGGCCGTGCCGCGGTCCGTGATCTGTTCCAGCTCCCGCTCGCCGCCATATTTGCCGACAGCCAGAATGGTGGCGCCGTGCATGGCAAACAGCAGCACCGAGCCATAGAGGAAGACAATGGAAAGGCAGTGGAACGGATTGTAGTAAAGGTTGCCGTAGCGGATCGAGAATGCTGCCGTCCAGTCCAGATGGGGGAAGATGCCGAAGGGCACGGCTTCCGAGAAATTGCCCATCAGGACCGGCCGGATGAACCCGAGCACCAGGAACAGCCAGATTGCGGAGGCAAAGGCCCAGGCCACATGGGTGCCCATTTCCAGCTGCCGGGCCCGGCGGTAAACGCGCACCCACCACAGCAGGATGGACAGGGTCAGGAAAAAGCCGGCAATCAGCCACCAGCCGCCCTCATTCAGGGGGGGCAGCACGGTCAGGCCATATTTGGCCGGGGGCGGTTCCAGCCCGAGCCAGAACAGCTGGCGCACGAACTGGATGGGGTCCCAGCCGACGGAGGCCCACATGTTGAGGCCGATGATCTCGAAGGCGATCAGGCCGAAGACCAGTGATAGCGTGCCGAGAAACCCCAGATAGATCGGGCCGATCTGCGCGTTGCCGATCCTGCCCAGCAGCCGGGACATGACTGGCGTGCCGGTGCGCTTGCTGTCATCCTTGGGCAGCGGCATGCCCTCCTCGGCAGGGCCGCTGATTTGAACGACAGTCAGAATGTTCTGGTATTGGGTCATTGCTTTTCCCCTCAGTTCCAGATCGGCAGGTTGAGCCACCAGTTCCACCATTGCGGCCAGCCCTGGTTCCAGAATGGCCCGCTGATGACGATGCAGACCGCGCTCCAGAAGCCTGCATTCAGGGCCAGGATCAGACCCAGTCTGTGAATGCCGAGCGTGCCGATGGAGTAGCCGATGATGTCCCTGAAAAACGTGTCTTCATATTCGGGGGTCTTCACCTCGGCCTGCTGGCCGTTGCCGTCCATGGAGGCACCGGGATTGGCCGCCGACAGGATGAGGCCGCCGTGCAGGGACAGGGCCAGCGTCGTGGTGAAGAAAAACGTCACGGCGATCATGTGGGCCGGATTGTAGTGGAAGTGCAGATACTGGTAGCCGACATTTGACACCCAATCGAGATGGCTGAAAATCCCGTAGGGAAAGCCGTGGCCCCAGGCGCCCAGAAGCAGCGGGCGGATTACCACCAGGGTGACATAGGCGAAGATTGCGAAGGAGAAGGCGACCGGCACGTGATAGCCCATGCCGAGCTTGCGGCAGATCTCCACCTCGCGCAGCGCCCAGGAACCGAAGGCTCCGATCGCGCAGATGGTGATGATTTGCCACAACCCGCCTTCCTTCATAGGCGCCAGGGCCAGGCCATAGGACAGGTCCGGCGGGGCAATGGAAATCTGCCAGATGTTCCAGGTGGGGCCGATTGCTGCGCCATACAGCACCAGCCCTGTGCCCAAAATGATGAAAAAGGCCCCGGTTATGCCAAAGAAGCCGACATAGAACGGACCGAACCAGAAATCGAAAAGATCTCCGCCAAGCAGTGTGCCGCCCCGTACACGGTATTTTCTCTCGAAGCTGAGCAAAGCCATGAAGTCCTCCCTAGCCGCCGCGGAGCGGTGCGTCTGCTGCTGCTGAGTTTATGAAGCAAGGCCTGGTGGCGGAGAGCGCCGGACTGTGCGCAAGCGGACGCCGGAACAAGGCCTCCGCCACCGGTGATGTTGAACCGTCCGGGCCGCTCAGGCCATGGCGGTGGTCTGGCCCGGGTGATGCAGTTCGATCTGCAGTCCCGGTCCCCAAAGCGCGGCGTTGTCCAGCCAGTTGTACCTTTCCGAACTCAGCAGGATGAAGTGAATCAGCACTGCCAGGGTGAAAAGGAACACCGCGAGGCCGACGAGCGCCCGGCGTGGATCGAAGAGAAGCCAAACTCTCCACATGTCTTCACATCCTTGTTCTGCGTCGGCCCTAGAGCCACGGTTTGTAGAGCCACATCGAGATGTGGGCGAGGAAGGGGAAGAGCGACATCAGAATCGCGCTTTTGACGAAGTATCGATGAAACTCCTGTGCCTCCCCATGTGAAAGCCCGGTGAAGGACTCTTTGTCTGAAGCCATTGCAATGACCTCCAACGCTTGCCTTTCGGCGGTTACCGCGCACAACCCTCGCGGCGGGGGTCCAGAAAAGCCGGGGGACCGGCCTGCCTGGTCTTTGCCGGCGTAAAGCTCCGGCAAAACACGGGATCACACGTGAAATGCGTATCCCAAGGCGGCGTAGGCAGACGCCTTGGCTTCGGAAAACACCGAACCTTCCGCCCGCGCATCGCGCGCGCTGAACACCGTGCTCAGCCGGGTCAGGGCAATGGCTGTCAGGCAAAGCGGGTAAACGAGGAAAAACAGGCGCTTCATCATGAGGCGGTCGGCTTCCCGTTCCTGGTGGCGGCTGCGGGCCGCCGCATCCTGGGCTGTCATCAAAACCATGCGTTCCTCTCCTTGCTCACGTGAACCGGAATATGACATCTTGAAGATCATGCGGGCGCTCCCGCCGTCTTTGAGGCGCGTGCGACATGGGCGAAGCTGACTTCACTGACATTGTCAGCCCAGGCCTCAAGCTCGGCCGCCTCCCGCAGACGTTTTGCGGCGGAAATGCGGGCCAGTACGGGTTCTCTGTTGATTCTGGCGTCGAGCGCGGCGAGCGCGTCCGGATGCCATTCCATCTCGGTGTGCCGGCGGGCGGCGGTCGCCTCGATCGCGTCCAGTTCCCCGGCGCGGGGCAGAATTTCAAACAGCACATCGAACAGCGCGTTGCAGATTTCCTGGATCAGCCAGCAGGCGCCGGAATACCCCATTACCGGCGTGCCTGTGTGGCGGCGGACCACGGCCCCCGGATAGGACAGCTGGATGAACTTGCCCCGACCTCCGGCTTCGGCCATGTACATGCGCTCGTTGAAAGACCCGAACAGGACCATCGGCGCCTTGCTCGCGGTCAGCTCCGCAATTTCGCGATTGTCGGTCTTGGCCCCGGCCTTGCGGGCAATGGCAAAAGCGCAAGGCAGCCCCATCTCCTCTTCAAGGAAGTACTGCACGCCACGCACATAGGTTTCATTGGCGGCAATCGCGAAATTGGCCGTGGCAAAGAAATCCTGGGTCACCGAACGCCACAGATCCCAGAGCGGTTTCAGCGTCGTGTGCTTCTCCTGCGCAATGAACGGCTGCGGGTCGAGGCCGAGCATTGCACCAAGGGTTTCCAGAAAGGCAGTGGTGGAGTGGATGCCGATGGGCGCCTGCAGATACGGCCGGTCCAGCGTTTCGCACAGGAGGCGGCCAAATTCGCGGTAGAGGCAGATATTGGCATCGGCATCGGCAAGCTTGCGCAGATCCGCAACATGGCTGCCAAGCGGAAAGACCATGTTGATTTCCGCGCCGATCCCTTCGACCAGCCGGCGGATTTCATGCAGGTCCGAGGGCATGTTGTAGGTGCCATAGACGGGGCCGATGATATTGACCCGGGGCTTGCAGCCATCCTTGCGTTTGCGCGGTTTTGGGACCCGCTTGGGTCCGAATTCGCTCCAGAGCCATTTCAGGGCCCTGTCGGTGCTCTGCCACTGATCCTCGTCAATGGTGCGCGGCAGGAAACGTTTGATGTTGGAGCCTTCAGGCGTGACGCCGCCGCCGATCATTTCCGCGATGGAGCCGGTCACCACCACGGCGGGAAGGTCCGGATCCAGCACCTGGCGGGCCCGTTTGATGGCACTTTCCGTACCGTGCTGGCCAAGCTCGTCTTCCGATAGGCCGCTGACCACGATGGGCAGTTCGTGCGGGGGCAGGGCATCCGTATAATGCAGGACCGAGGTCACCGGCAGGTTTTCGCAACCCACCGGCCCGTCAATGATGACCTGAAGCCCCTTGATGGCAGTGAAGGCGTAAACGCTGCCCCAATAACCGCCCGCCCTGTCGTGATCGAGGATCAGCATCCGACCGACTCCCCGTTGTCGACCGCATTTTGCGATCTTTTGAGGCGTGCTGCGTAGGCCTGCCGGTAGCCGGACTTGTCTTCGGGAACCCCTTGCCAGATCCCGGCGGTGTCGCCCTGGCCAACCCCTCGGAAAAAGTCCTGCATCTTCAGGAACCGGTCCTTGTTGGCAATGGCTGCTGAGAGAACGCCAGGCAAAGAGGCCGTTCCGGCCGGTCCCATCAGGGGCCGGGCCGAGATGAGGTTGGTGAAGTAAAGGGCGGGGGTCGCCGTTTCCTTGGCTTTCTGGACGATGGGGGTCGTGCCGATGGCCAGATCAGGCTCAAACGCCTCGAATGCCGCCAGATCCTCTTCAAGCGACGCGCGGAACCGGACATCGACCCCATGGGCCTCCAGCCAGTCCGCATCGGCTGCGCTGTAAGGTGTTCTGGGGCAGGCGGTGCCGACATAACGCAGATCCGCGCCCAGCTCGACCAGAAGCCGACCGACCAGAAGTTCCGAGCCTTCATAGCCCGACAGCGTGATGCGGCCGTTGATCCGGTTGCCGGTAAGGGCGGCGGATATGGCGCCGCGCATGGAATTGCGGCTGATATTGGTTTTCCCGGCCGCAATTCCGCAGGCCTCGCCAATGGCTGAAAGCCAGGCATCCGTCCCGTCCAGCCCAATGGGGGCGGAGCCGACAATGTCGCGGCCTGCGGCTTTGAACTCCCGGAAACTGGCGGTGTAAAACGGATGCAGGGCAGCCACAACGGCGCAGTCGAGGGCCGAATAGAGCTCGCGCCATTCCCGGACCGGAACGGTGGGGCCGGCGGCCAGGCCCATGGGCTCCAGCATGCTGCCGATGACCACCGGATCAGCCGGAAAGACCTCTCCGGCGAGGGTGACGGTCAGCTTGTCCTTCAACCCGTCGCGCGGTGGCAGAACCGGTCCTTCCAGAGCTTCCTGGCGCGCATAGGCGAGCATGGCGCTGGACAGGACGTCCTTGGCTTCTGCGTGAGTGGGGACCCCGAACCCCGGCACGTCAATGCCAACAATGCGCACGCCGTTGATCTGGCGCGGCAGCATTTGCAGCGGCACACCGGAGGCCGTGGGGACGCACAGATTGGTCACCACGACAGCGTCGAAGCTCTCCGGGTCCGCCATCTTGTGGACTGCGTCCACAATGTCTTCGAAGAGCTTGCCGGTCACCAGGGTTTCGGAGTTGAACGGCACATAGCCGACCGACCGTTTGGCTCCGTAGAAGTGGGAGGTGAAGGTGAGGCCATAGACGCAGCAGGCCGATCCGGACAGGATCGTCCCGACCCGGCGCATGCGCAGGCCAACTCTCAGTGAGCCAAAGGCCGGGCACATGGACTGGGGCTGGTCGTGGGGCCCTTTGGGATAATCCGCCTCCAGCCGGTCCATCAGCGCGCCGTTGCCGGAGGTGCGCGCGGCTGCTTTTGAAAAATCGGCCGTGTTGTGACACCCGGCGCTCTCGGCCTTGGGGGCAGCGGTCTGACCGGTGGGCGGCAGAACGGCGGCGCCGACGGGATCTGTCCCGCCGGTCTTGTCCGGCTCGCGTTCCTTATGATGCGTTTTCATCGTCCTGTCCGGTCGTTAAATGGTGTCGTAAACCACCTCAAGTGAGGGTTTGTCGGTGGCGCCAGCGGCGCACATGTCTTCCCGGGTGGCCGGCTGAAGCTGGATTCCGGCTCCGGTTTCACTGGAGGAAAAGAGGTTCAGCAGGCCGTCTTGGTCGAGCGGGGCGGGCAAGACCGGCGGCGCATCGGCCAGATTGACGGACAGGGACTGAAAGAGCGGTCCCCAGTCTCCGCCGGGCTGGCCGATGATCTGGTAATTTGCGCTTTTGCGGCGGATATCCTCATGCTGTGGGATCGAGGCAAGCACCGGAATGCCGACCGCCTTGGCAAAGGCCTGGGCTTCACCGGTGCCGTCATCCTTGTTGATCACCAGACCAGCGACGCCGACATTGCCGCCCAACTTGCGGAAATATTGAACGGCGGAGCAGACATTGTTGGCGACATAGAGCGACTGGAGGTCATTGGAGCCGACAACGACCACTTTCTGGCACATGTCCCTGGCAATCGGCAGGCCGAAGCCGCCACAGACGACGTCGCCGAGAAAGTCCAGCAGCACGTAGTCGAAATCCCAATCGTGAAAGCCAAGCTTTTCCAGGGTTTCGAAGCCGTGAATGATACCGCGGCCGCCGCAGCCGCGGCCGACTTCCGGTCCGCCTAGCTCCATGGCAAACACGCCATCCCGCTTGAAGCAGACGTCTGAAATCTCCACTTCCGCCCCGGCTTCCTTGCGGGCGGAAGCGGTCTGGATAATGGTGGGGCAGGCCCGGCCGCCAAACAGCAGCGATGTCGTGTCGCTCTTCGGATCACAGCCGATCAGCAGAACCTTCTTGCCGAGCTGAGCCAGCATGTAGGACAGGTTGGCCAGCGTGAAGCTTTTGCCGATGCCGCCCTTGCCATAGATCGCGATGATCTGTGTTTCCTTGGTCACCGGGCCTTTGGCCGGTGCGTCCGGCTCCATGGCTGCTTCCTCACGGAGGAAGTCCTGCATCCGGTAGCTGTGTCCGGTGGGGTGTTCGCGGATCATGCGGCATTCCTCCAGTCGATGACCATTTTCAGGCAGCCGGGATCGCCGAAAGCGGTCTGATAGGCTTGCGCGGCGGCCGCCGGACCAGTGCGATGGGTGACGAGCCCCTTGAGCGACAGCCGGCCGCGGGCAACCAGTTCCAGCACGGCGTGGATGTCGTCCGGTTTGAATTCGGCGGACAGGGCGACGGAGATCTCGCGCATGAAAGCGGGCGGGAATGCAAAGCTGATGCGCTCGCCATAAAATCCGGCCAGTACCAGCTGCCCGTTGCGGGCCAGTTTTGCGGCCGCTTTGTCGAGGACGGACGGATCTCCGCTGGCGTCGATGATAGCGGTGCAGGCGGTTTGGGTCTCATCCTCTGACGGGTCGAGAACCGGATATCCGTCCGCGCCGCTGCGCCGTTTGGCCTGCGTTTCCAGAACACTTGGCGGCTTTTGGCCGAGGGCGATGGCAATGCGGGCGGCCAGGCGCCCCAGGACCCCGTGGCCGATGATCCGTTGCACCGGTTGCGCGCAGCGTTTCACGGCCCTATGGGCCGTTGCGGCCAGGGCCAGCAGAACGGCGTCCTCTGCCTGAACCGGGCCAAGGGGGATCGTGCGCTCGCCCGGCAGGACCAGCCGGCCGGCGGTGGCGCCGAACAGGCCGGCGGCGTCCGTGTAGCAGCTGGCGCCCGGAACAAACACCTTTTGTCCGATCGTGCGGCCGGAGTCTGGCCCGGCCTCCACCACTTCGGCAACGGATTCATAACCGGGCACGAGCGGATAACCCAAGCCCGGAAACTGCGGCATGGACCCTTGAAACAGCATTTTCTCGGTGCCGGTGGAGATCCCGCTCAGGAGGGTTTTGACCACGACGTCACGCGCGTCCGGGGCGGTCAGCGTCAGGCGCTTCACACTCAATCTTCCCGGTTGTTCGAATACGACTGCCGTGGTGTCCATCTGTGTGCCTCCCGCACATTGGATCCAGGTGGTAGGTATGTCATTTTAGATTGACACTATAAAGTGTCAATTATTATTTACATATATTTGCCGGTGCCGATCGCGGAATCAGCGGACCGCAACCACGAGTGTGGCCAGAAGCGGGGTGTGAGTCTTGACGGTGCGCGGCCGTTTGAACCCGGCTTTTGACAACAGGGCCTTGATCTCTTTGTCGCTGCGGCAGCGGCCGGATCCCATCGCGAGAAAGTAGAAACTGAAATAGACGGCCGCGAGCCGGGCGCCCTCGGACGGGCCGGCCATTGCTTCGGCGACCACAACCTGTGTGCCGGGTTTGAGCGCGGCATGAAGGTTGTTGAGAATCAGCACAACCCGGTCATCGTCATGGTCGCACAGAATGCGCACAAGGCAGGCGCAATCTGCCATGCCAGGCAGGGGGCTCGACACAAAGTCGCCTGCATGTATCCGGGCTCGGCCAGCAAGGCCCTTGTCTGCCAGGTTCTGGCGGGCCAGTCCGGCAACGGCCGGCAAGTCGAGCAGGTGGAGGAAGAGGTCCGGATGGCGGCTGGCGCAGGCGGCCAGAAAACTGCCGTCGCCGCCGCCGATATCCAGCACCGCCGTGTGGCGGCTGAAATCATAGGCATCCAGAATACAGTCTGCCAGCATGCTCTGGCTGGTCTGCATCAGCGCGGAATAGGTCTGGGCGGTGGCCTCATCCAGATCCATAGTGCGGTGCCCGTGGGCATAGGCCCAGAACGTCTTCAGACGGGTGTCTTTGCCTGGGGCTTTCAGAAGCTCCAAGGGGGCCTCAAGATCCCGGTAGAACATGTCATGATGCAGGATCATCTGGGTGATGCCCGGATCTGCGGCCACAACCGCCCCGGCATCGGCAAGCATCCAGGCGTCCGGCCCGGTCTGGATCACCAGATCCAGGCGTTCAGCCTGCTCCAGCAGAAGCTGCATGGTTTCAGGGGCAATCCCACAGGACCGGGCAAGCTGGTTTGCCGGAAGGGGGCCGTTCTTAAGCGCGTCAAACACTCCCAGCCGGACACAGGTGCTCAGCACCTGGCTGAAAACGAACCCGGCTGTCAGACGGAATAGTGCTGCCGCTTTTCTGTTGGAGAGGCGGCGCAGGAAGGGCAGCCGCATGGCCCATTTGCGAAAAGAGGCCGAGGCAATGATGCGGTTGCGCCAGGTGCGAAGCCTGGCCCGGGACCAGAACAACTGGGGTACGCCTTGCCGGGGAAAAGGGCTTCCGCTTGGCAGGGGCGTTTGCGGGAGTGTGCGCCGGTTGTTGCTGCTTGCCGCCATGTGGGTCCGCGTCCTTGAATGGGGTCAGGCGGCGCTGGCTGCCAGCTTTTTCGGCATCAGACGCTTGGCTTCCTTATGGATCATGGCCCTGAGCATATCCGCGCCCCGGCAGTCCGGCACCGCGTCCGCCGCTTTCAGAACCAGGCTGTGCAATTGTTTCAAGGCGCCTTCCACGCCCCGTTCGGCAACCACGTTTGGCTTGCCGTTCAAGGCGTCCTGACCGGCGGGTTTGCCCATGCTGCTGGTCTCATCTAGGGCGTCATAAAGATCATCGGCCACCTGATAGGCTGCGCCGAGCGCATCTGCGAGTGCATACCAGTCGAGCGGATTTCCCCGGGATGACAGGGCGCCTGACGCGACTGCGCCGGTAAAGAGCGAAGCTGTTTTGGCGCGGTGATAGGCGGAAATGTTGATCTCCGGTTCGCTCTCCCAGGCCTGGCCCGCAACAAGTCCGTAAGGCGAGCCGACGGCCTTGGCGATGGTAGACATCAGCGGGGCTGCCAGGTCAGGGGCGTGCTGGGTCCCGCGTGCAAGGGTTTCAAAGGCATTGACAATGAGGCCGTCTCCCACAAGCAGGGCGATTTCCTCGCCGAATTCGATATGGACGGATGTCTTGCCACGCCGTGTCTGAGCGTTGTCGAAACAGGGCAGATCGTCATGCACCAGCGAGGCGCAGTGCAAAAGCTCAATGGCGCTTGCAGCAGCCGTGGCCGCTTTCGGGTCCCGGTCTCCGCAGGCAAGGGCAACGGCGATGCACAGTCTGGGGCGGATGCGGGCGCCGCCTGGAAAGACCGCATACCGGAACGCATTGGCAAGTTTTTGAGGGCAGCCATTCGCTGTGGCATAGCGAATGGCTGCTTGCATCCCGGTTTCGATACGCTCCGACAGGTCCATCGCGCCACTCCTCAATTTTGCATGGATGTCTATTTAAGTTGACGTTATACTGTCAATTAACAGTGACATATTGCGACAGAATGTCAACTTGAAGGAGCGCATTTGGGCACCCCGCCGCAAAATCGGATCATCATCATCGGCGCCGGCATGGGCGGGCTTGCGGCTGCGTTGCGTCTGGCTGGCGCTGGAGTTCCGGTGCTTGTGCTTGAGGCGGCCAAGACGCCGGGCGGCAAGCTGCGTGAGGTGCTTGCTGGCGGGCGCGCGTTTGATGCGGGGCCGACAGTCCTGACCATGAAATGGGTGTTTGACGACCTGCTGGCCGCCTTTAACACCTGTCTGGAGGATGAAGTCGCGCTGGAAAAGGCGGAGCATCTGGCAAGGCATTACTGGACCGGCGGCCTCTGCCTGGATCTTTATGCGGATCTCGATAGAAGCGCTGAGAAGATTGCCGCCACCTTCAGTGCGGATGACGCCGCCGGTTTCCGGCGCTTTGCGGCGGACAGCCAGCGGGTCTTTGAAACGCTGAAGAACACGTTCATCTCCGCTCCAAAGCCAAATCCCCTGACCCTGTCCAAACGAATCGGCTTTAACAGGCTGGGGGACATGCTGGCCTTGCGCCCGTTCACAAGCCTGTGGACGGCTCTGGGTGGATATTTCTGCGATCCGCGTTTGCGGCAGCTGTTTGCCCGCTATGCAACCTATTGCGGCTCTTCCCCCTTTGCCGCCCCTGCCACGCTCATGCTTGTGGCCCATGTGGAGCAGGCGGGTGTCTGGATTCCAAGCGGTGGGATGCACGCGATCGCTCGGCGGTTTCAGTCTCTTGCGCAGGAACGGGGCGCATCGTTCCGCTTCAACGCCCGTGTGGAGCATATCCAGACCGGAGAGGGCGGCCGTAAGGTGACCTCCGTGCGGCTGGAGACCGGGGAGGTGATTGCGGCGGATCAGATCATCTTTAACGGCGATGTCAGTGCGCTTCCGGCCCTTTTGGCGCCACGGGACGGGTCCGGCCAGACCAGAGCCCGCAGGATCAGCCCCGGCCATGCCAGTACCGGCCATGCCAGTCGCTTTGGCCACCGGTCCCAGTCCGCGCTGGTCACCTGCGGCCTGGCCCGGGCCGAAGGCGTGCCGCTGGCGCACCACACGGTCTTTTTCTCAGATGATTATGAAGCCGAGTTCCGGGCTGTTTTTAACGAGTGCCGCGCTCCGGCCGACCCGACAGTCTATGTCTGCGCGCAGGACCGGGATGGGGGCGGGCGAATGCGTCCGGAAGGGGCGGGGCAGCCTCAGGAACGGCTCTATTGTCTGATGAACCTTTCGGCGGATGGCGACCGGCACCCATATGCGACAAGCGAGTTGGATCGATGCCTCACAGCGATGGACCGCCGGCTGGCGGCAAACGGATTGCGGCTTCAGCGCGACCGGGAGGCACAGGTGCTGACGGCGCCGGACGGCTTCAACCGGCTTTTTCCGGCAACGGGCGGGGCGCTCTACGGTCAGGCCTCCCATGGCTGGATGGCCTCGTTCAAGCGCCCGGGAACACATCTGGGCACATACCTGGGTCCGGGCGCGGGCCCGAAGGGGCTCTATCTGGCGGGGGGCAGTGTACATCCGGGGCCGGGGCTCCCGATGGCGGCCCTGTCAGGGCGGCTGGCGGCGGACCAGATGCTGGCGGAATTGGCTATGACCGGCCAGTCCCGCCCGGTGGCTATCAGTGGTGGTATGTCGACGCAACAAGCGGCTGCGGGCAGTTCGCCCTCACGGTCATCGCCTTTATAGGCTCCGTCTTTTCCCCCTATTACCACTGGTCCGGCAGGCAACGGCCCGAGAACCACGTCGCCTTTAATGTCGCGCTTTATCAGCCATCTAAGAACATCTGGGCCATGACGGAGCGCGGAGCGCGCAGTCTGGTGCGCAAACCCAACGGGGTTTGGATCGGAAACAGCGGATTGACCTGGACCAGCGACGGATTGGAGCTTGAATTTGAGGAACTGGCGCTGCCTTGGCCCGGCCACCGCCTGTTTCCCAAACGCGTCCGGGGCCGTATCTTCTTGCAGCCGGATGCGGTGAACAGAACATCCTATCACCTGGATGCGGCGGGCCGCCATGTCTGGTGGCCGTTTGTGCCGCAGGCGCGGGTGACGGTGGAATGTGATCTTCTGCCTGGGGGCGGCTGGACCGGCGCAGGCTATCACGATCTCAATTGCGGTTCCCGCCCGCTGGAAACGGATTTCCAGGCTTGGGATTGGGCGCGCGGGCGCACGCGGGACGGCAGAACGCTGGTGCTTTATGACGCCCGGATGCGCGGGGGCGCGCGCACAACGCTCGGTCTTTCCTTTTCGGCAGATGGGGGCGCCGAAACCATTTCCCTACCGCCAAGCATGCCGCTGCCGCCGGGCGTCTGGGGTGTGCGCGGCGGGATACAGTGTGAGGAGGGAGAACGTCCGGCCCGGTTCAGATGTCTGGAAGACACGCCCTTCTACACCCGGTCCCTGGTGGACACAACGCTTCAGGGGCAGTGCGTGCACATGGTGCATGAGACCCTGGACTGCGACCGCCTGCAGAGCCCGGTCGTGCGGATGATGCTGCCCTTCAGGATGCCCCGGCGCGGCTGATCCGGGTGCCCTTGTTCTGTCTCACAGCAATCTGGCTGCCCGCTGGCGGGCCTCAAGTTTTTGAAAGCGCAGGTTCTGGCGGCTTTCGTTCTGCAATCGGATCAAGAGACACAATAGCCGTTCTGATGACGAGGTGGCAGGAGTCCCGTCTGCTGCCAGTTCAGCCTGCATTTGTGTCTGCGTTTGGCGCCCGGAGGTGGAAAACGAGCGCGCTGCGGCAGCCACAAGATCCGCTGCGGCCGGGTCTGCAGGCAGGTCTTTGCCGCGGTCCTCTTTCGGGGCTGGGAAACAGGCCGGGCGTCGCGCCCTGGCCAGAAGCGCGGCCTTGCGCCAAAGGCCCGTACGGGCTCTCCGGGTCACGCTGTCATAGCCATTGGCAGCGATCTCAGCGCCGATTTCTTCATAGACAAGCGCTGCGGAGCGGATGGCGTGGCGGCACCCGGCGGGAAGCGCGGCAATCCCGGCATGGCCGAGGCGGTAGTGGTGGTCTGCTTCGTGAAGCAGGCGCCGGACGACCCCGCCAAGTGCGGGTGAAAACCGGGGTGAGCGCAAGAACGGCTCTGGTTCGATCCCGGCCTGCGCCAGCCAGTCCAGCGGCAGATAGAGCCGGCCGTTTCTGGCATCTTCTCCCACATCCCGGGCGATATTGGTCAGCTGCATTGCGATGCCGAGATCAGCGGCCCGGGCCAGGTGCTGCGGCGCGCCGGTGCGCATGATCAGCGACATCATCAGGCCCACTGTGGCCGCAACCCCTGTCGCGTAGCATTTGAGATCGTTGAGGGTCTGGTAGCGCCGGTTGGCAATGTCCATGGCAAAGCCGTCCAGTAGTGCCAGGGGAATGCATTTGGGAATGGCGTGATCTGTCACCGTCTTTTGAAACGCCCGGTCACAGGCATAGTTTGCGGGCGTGCCCTGATAAATCAGATGAAGTCTTTGTTTTAACAGCTCCAGCGAATGCCTGTCTGAGCGCGGATCGTCAATCACGTCATCGGAATGGCGGCAAAAAGCATAAAGGGCAATCGCTGCCTTGCGGGTGTCCGCCGGGAGCAGCAGGGAGGCCAGGTGAAAGGATTTCGAGCCCTTGCGGATGGAGGCCGCGCAGGCTTTCAGATCCTGATGGGGATCCGTCGGGGCGCCGGAGGCGCCTTGCGGCGGACGAGGCTGATCCGCGTGAAGGGCGAAAGGTTCAAAGCCGTCCAGGGACCGTTGGCTGATTTTTTTCATGAGGCTCCCTCCATGCTCCGGGATGTCTGTGCGAAGGTGGCCGGGTCTGGAACCAGATCCGCCACGATTTGCGCCGAGCACACAACCCCCGGCAAACCCGCGCCTGGATGGGTTCCGGCGCCGCAAAGATAAAGATTTACAAGTTCCTCGCTCTTGTTGTGGGGACGGAACCAGGAACTTTGCAGCAGCTTCGGCTCAAAGGAAAACGCCGCACCTTGCCAGGACAGAAGGCGCTCGCGGAAATCGACCGGTGTCAGCACTCTGGAGCTCACGATATGCCGGGACAGTCCGGGCAGCACGGTTGCTTCCAGCTGTGCGGCAATGGCCCGGCGATAAGTCTCTGCAAAGGCCTCCCAGTCAGTGCCGCTGGCCAGATTGGGGACGGGGCTGAGGACATAAAACGCATCGCAGCCTGGTGGGGCAACGGACGGGTCATTTGCCGTGGGACGGTGCAGGTAGAGGCTGAAATCCTCCGCCAGATGTTTTTTGATGAAGATATCGTCCAGCAGCCCCTTGTAGCGGGGCCCGAAGAGCATGGTGTGGTGGCCGAGATCGTCATATTGACGGTCGGTGCCGAAATACCAGACGAAAAGGCTCATGGAAAAATCGCCGCGCTTCAGCTTGCGGTCCGTCCAGCGTTTGCGCGGGTGATCCTTCAGCAGCGTGCCATAGGTCATTGCGGAATCGCAATTGGACACCACGATGTCGGCCGGAACGGTCTCACCGGAGGCAAGGCGCACTCCGGTTGCTTTTCTGCCGTCTGTCAGGATGGCGCTGACGGTTTCCTGCAAACGGATCGTGCCGTTGTTTTTCTCCACCAGGCGGGCGATGCCGCAAGCCAGTTTGTTGGTGCCACCCATGGCGTAGTGAACGCCGTGTTTGCTCTCCAGATGGGCGATCAGGCAGTAAAAGGAGGTGGTGGTGAACGGATTGCCGCCAATCAGGAGCGGGTGGAAGGAAAACACCGAGCGAAGTTTGTCATTCTTGAAGTGTTTTGAGACGACACTGTAGACCGAGCGGTAGCCGCCCAACTGGACCAATTTTGCGAAGGTTCCCAGCGTGAAGGCCAGACTGTGAAACGGTTTGTCGGCCAGTTGCAGAAAGGCATATTCATAGATCCGGCGGCTTTCTTCCATGAAGCTGCGGTATCCGGCCACGTCTGCAGGGTTAAACCGGGCAATCTCTGCTTCCATCGCTTCCGGGTCTGCGGAATAGGTGAAGACCGTACCGTCGGAAAAACGGATCTTGTAGAACGGGTCGTTGCCGCGGATGTCCAGATCGTCCGACAGGGTGCTGCCGCAGTCTTCCCAAAGTTTTTCGAACAGCCAGGGCGCTGTGATGATCGTCGGGCCCGCATCGAACACAAAGCCGTCCTGATGGTAGGCATAGGCGCGTCCCCCCGGCCGGTCGAGCGGGTCAAACACCGTGACCCGGTAACCGCGTGCGCCCAGCAAGGCTGCGGCCGCCAATCCGCCAACGCCTGCGCCGATCACCACGGCATGCGGCGCGCCGGCCCTAGCGGAATGGGTGATCGGGGATGGCATGTCCGGGGCAATGTTCACGCTCGTGCTCCTTTCCCCTTCAGGCGTCAGACCGGACGGCCCCCAGGCACGCATGTGGAGGCGGGAGGCGCTGACCGGGCCGGGCGTCAAATGAAGCTCTTCACTTGTGTAAAATTTAGTTTACACTTTTCCGCCTGAGAAAGAAGGCCTGTTTCAGATTATTCTGCGGCATCCAGGTCGAAAGGCCGTCTGCTGTGGGCATTTGCGGTCCGGGTCACAAAGCGGCGGCTGACTTGATGGCGATGGTAGAAGATCAATGCGAGACCGGTTGCAAGGGGAATGGCCCACAGGCCCGGCGCCAGGGCCAGCTCCGGCATCAGCCGAACCGCCCCGAAGGCGAAAAAAGCCGTGTAGACAGAGATGCCGGTGCCGACAATTGCCTTGATGTGTTCCAGCAGCCAGTCAACGGGCCCCGGGGCGCGTTTGAGCAGGAACCAGAGATTTGTTGCCACGGTGGCAAAGCCCACCATCGAGATACCGGTCATCATGGGCTGGGCAATCAGAACCCCTTGAAGGGCACAAGCGGACGAAGCGGCCAGAAGAGCGGCCTGCAGACCCCAGTTCAGGGGCGTCCGGTTCTTCAGGTGATCCCGCTTGTTGACGGCGCAACGCCAGCCATACCAGGCCAGATTGACCGTCAGCAGCCCGAGATAGACCATCATCCAGCCGAAGATCCCGCGCACCAGAACCGGATCGGAGAAGGTCTCATGCCCGGCAAGGTGTGGATGGGTCGCCATGGGAGCCACAAGCGTCAGCGCCGCCATCATCATGGCAACCGTGCCGGTGATCAGCATGGCCATCGCGAACAGGCGGCCCCACCACCTGTGCCGGCCGCCGCCCTTTTGCGCAAAGACCGGCACCCAGAAGCCGATGAGCCCGGGGGCTCCTGTCGCGATGTGAAGTGCAATCAGCACCTTGAAGAGGTCATGGACCGTCATGGGGGCAAGTCTCCGGGAAAAGGATTTGGCCTGATGCAGAGCGGAGGACGGAATGGCAGTGTCTGAGGTCTACGAACCCCCGCGCCCCTCGCGCTTGCCGCCCGTGATGGCGCTGCTGCGCACGGTCTGGCATGGGCAAGGGGATCTTTTGAGCCTGCTGCCCGGATCCGCATTTGCCATGCAGGCGGGCGAACTCGGGTACTCGCGCCGGTCGATCAAGCTGTTCAACGATCCGGACCTGGTGCGGCAGATCCTCCATGATCAGGAGGGTATTTTCCCCAAAAGCGACTTGATGGTGGGCGCTCTGGAACCGCTGATCGGCGATTCCATGTTTGTATCCGATGGGGCGAAATGGCGCCGTCAGCGGGCGATGATCGATCCGGCCTTTTCCAAAATGCGCCTGACACATGCCTTCACCGCCATGCAGCAGGCCGTCGATGCCTGTCTGGAGCGGCTGCAGCTGAGTGCGGACCGGGGGGAACTGGTCTCCCTGGACCGGATCATGAGTGAGCTGACGGCGGATATCATTTGCCGGACGGTGTTTTCGACCTCCCTTGCCAGCCGGATCGCCCAGGATGTGTTTGACGATTTCGAGGTGTTTGAACGCGGTGTCGCGCAGGTGAAGATCTGGCGGCTGATCCTGGACCCGGCCTGGACGAGGGTGCCGCAAACCGAAGAGGTCCTGTCCGCCTGCAAGCGGATACGCCATCATCTGGGCGGCTTGATCGACACGCATACCGGACCGGGGGCGAGCCGGTTTGATGACATTGCCAGCGCGGTCATGGCCGCGCGCGACCCGGCGGATAGACAGCCCTTCACACGGGAGGAGCTGATTGACCAGCTTGGGGTTTTTTTCCTGGCAGGGCATGAAACAACCGCGAGCGCGCTGACCTGGGCGTTTTACATGCTCGCCATGTGCCCCGATGTGCTGGCACGGCTGCGTGCGGAAACCGGGCAGGCGATGGGGGGCGGGGAGCTGCCCTTTGAAGCGGCGCGCGGGCTGACCTATACCCGTGCGGTTTTCAAGGAAACACTGAGGCTTTATCCGCCGATCACCTTTCTGCCTCGGGTGGCGCTCAAGGCCACGCGGATCGGCCGCTACAAGGTGCGTAAGGGCGCGCTGTTGATGATCGCGCCCTGGACGCTGCACAGGCACACACGCTACTGGCGCGAGCCTGACCGCTTCGACCCGGAGCGGTTCCTGCCCGGGCGGGACCGGGACGTGGTGCCCGGGAGCTATATTCCCTTCGGCTCCGGCCCGCATACCTGTATTGGCGCCGGATTCGCTGCGGTTGAAAGCGCGCTGATCCTGGCGCGCCTGACGCGGGCCTTTGATTTTGTGCCGGAAGGAACAAGCAACGTGCGCCCGGCAGCGCGCCTGACCACGCGGCCCGCCGAGGAGATCAAGGTGCGTATCAAGAACAGGAGCCATGGACGTTCAACGGGTTAGCGGTCTGTGTTGAGGGGCTGGTTTGGGACTTTGCATCCGGTGGCCAGGCAATGTCGCGGGTTGCAGCTTCTCCAAAGCTGCGGCCCTGAAAAAGCACCTGTTTCAGAACTGGCCAGGAATAGGGCGTCATGAGCGGAAACGGCAGGCGATCGTCGCGGGACCACAAAACATCCTTTGAGGTCAGCATCGCCCGCAGATGCCGCAGGCTGGTTCCAGGCCGCAGGAGATTGCCGTAAACCTGCAAAAGGGTGGTGTGCCCCTCCTGAAAGCGGCGTTCTCGTTTCAGGCCGATGCTGGAGGCGTTTTTGAGATCCGTCACGGCCCGGGCGATGCCGTCCGCTGCCATAAAGTGAATGCCGCTGGTCAGGCGCGGATTGCATTCCAAAGGCCATGGGGTGCCCGTTTCGTCGACCATGAAGTCGAAGGCCAGAAAGTGGGAATAGCCGCCCGCGCGCACAAATTCCGATACCCACTCGTCCACCCGGGGCAGACCGTCCACCCGCTCAAAGCAGACCGCCACTGTTCCGGCAAAGATGAGCCCTTTATATGTCACATGGGCAAGCACTTCGCCGTTGTGGCACAGGGTCAAGGTGCTGACTTCCCGTCCGCGCACCCGCGACTGGACAAGTGTTTCAGCGCCTCCCAGGGGCGTTGTTGCGGCGGCTTCAGGCGACAGCAGGCGCAGGTGCTGACCGGAACAGCCCAACCTGGGTTTCAGGACCGTTTCCCGGGTTCTGGCCAGTTGCACGGCCCGTCTGTCCGAGGCCAGATAGGTCTCGGGGCAGTTCAGCCCGGCTGCTGTGACGATACGGGTAAAGGTGTATTTGTCGTGAAGACCCTGGAGGGTGCGGTTCGGGAGCGAGAACAATCTTGTTCCTTCCGGCAGCCTGTGCTCCAGAAGGCTTACATGCAGGGCTTCTTCAGAGACCGGCATGATCAGGTCGACCTTCTCGCGCGCGGCAAGATCAAGCAGACAGGACAGATAGAGCGCCTGGTCCTTGTGTGGTGAGGGCGTTTGAAACGATTTTTCAACGGCCTTGGAGGCACGGCAGAGATGCCACTTGAACGGGTCCGCCACCAGAACGCGGCAGTCCGCCGCCCGCAGCGCACGGGCAATTTCCAGAGCCTTCGGCAGGCGCCCGAGGGTCAGGAGGACTGTTTTGGGTTTGCCATCTTGCATGACACATGCTCCTGGCCCTTGTGGCTCAAAGCCAGCCGACGGCTGATCCGAAGGCCCTGAAAACGGGCTGACTGGTGCTTCATGCCGCGTCCATTCCGTTTGTCCGGTCCTTGCACACAACGCTTTCCATCCAGTCTTTAATGAGATCCGGAGACGTTTCATGGACCAGATGGCCGCCTGTTGCCGTCAAGGTCAGGCTGCTGTCGCGGGCAAGGCGCGCGGCCGTCTGCGAATGGGATGAAGGCACCATCGGGTCGTCCTGTGCGGCAAACAGATCCAGTGGTGCGGACAGGCGCCGGAGCATGGCGTTGAGATGGCTGAGATCCCAGGACGCCATCATGCCGAGGGCGCCGCGCACATGGCCGGAGGCCCCCAGCAACAGCCGGTACAGACGCTCTCCGTCCGCGTCGATCTGAGATCCGGTCGTTGCAAGGAGGTTGCTGCCGAGCGGTGTTGCCGTCGCCAGCAGGGAAAACAGGGAGGCCGATAGCGGATTGGCAAACAGCGCCTTGGCCATCGGCGATAAAATTCTGCTTCCCCGGATCGGTTTGAGGGCGCCATTGATCCCCAGAACGCGGCGGGGCGTTCCAAGCGGACTGGACGGCGACTTGAAGGCCGCGGACACCAGAGAGACGCCAATCACCGCTCCGGCGGAATGGCCCAGAACCCATTTGGGCTGGATTTCCATCTCGTGGAGCAGCCCCCTTAGCGACACCGTCATGCCTTCCAGCGACAAGTCAGGCGAAGCCAGCGGCTGCGTGAAGCCATGACAGGGCAGATCCGGCACGATCAGCCGGTAGCGGTCCATCAGGCGGGGGATCAGCGTGCGCCAGGAAAAGGACGCCGCCCCGGTCCCGTGGATCAGTAGCAGGGGGGGCGCGTTGCCGGGTCCCAGAAGCTGAACATGCCAGCGGTAGCCGGAGACTTTGACAAACCGGCTGGCTGCGCGATGGGGCCAGGTGCGGCCGACGGTGTCCCAGTCCAGCCAGTCGCCTGCGCGGGTCACCGGCCCGCCTCCTGAAGGGAAGCATGCACCACGCCGGCCATGGACCCGGCATCCGCATGCCGCAGGACATGCAGGTCCGCTCCCATTGTATCGGCCAGAAGAGCGACGCTTTCCCGTGGACGGCGGGCAATGTCGATGCAGATCGATCGCATCCGATGGGCCCGGTATTGACCGGCAATCTGAGTGAGTTCCGCCTGGGCGCGGGGCCGGTCCGGCTGCCCGTTGCGTGCAATGTTGCCGCGCCCGTCCGTCAGAAGCACAAGAACCGGCGTGCTGCCCTGCCTGCGCACGGACAGGGCAAGCGTCAGCCCCTTTTCCAGACCGGACACAAGCGGGGTTGGGCCACCGCCTGGAAGGCCCGCAAGTTTGCGCTTTGCAAGAACCAGCGAGCGGGTGGGGGGCAGCACGGTTTCCGCGCCGGTGCCGCGAAAGGCGATCATGGCCACTTCGTCCCGGCGCACATAGCATCTGGACAGCAGTTGCTCAATGGCGCCCTTGGTTTCCCCCAGCCGCTCCAGCGCTGTCGACCCTGAGGCATCCACCATGAAAATGGCCGTTGAAGGGGTTTCGTGGCGCAGCCGCTGAAAGCGGTAGTCGTCCCGCGTGATCAGTGCCTTTGGCTGCCGGATGGGGTCCTGGTCCCGACCGGACAGGCGGGACAGCAACAGGGCCCGGTTCCGGTTGCGGATACTCTGCCAGGGGGCGGCCGCCCGCAAGGTGGCAATCAGATGAGGCCGGGCGTCCGGGAACGGGGCTGTCCGGGAGATGGCAACGGGCCTGCCCCGGCGGGCATTCTTGTGCGCAGCACCGGCTTTACCGCTCCGGCTGGGGCTGGAACGTGCCGGGCTGCTGGCGGCGAGCTCGGGCAGACCGGTAATCGTCCCGGCTTCCACGGCGGCCAGCATGTCGGAAAGTGCCGCCAGATTTTGCTCAGGCCGCTGCGGGGTGTCTGTTCTGGTGTCCTGAGTGCCTGATTGGGGCGTGGGCGGTGCCTGGGCCGGATTTGGGGCCGGGGCTGGCGCGCTCTCGCCGCTGCCGTCCTTCACTGCCGTGTCTTCCGGCCGGGCGTGGGCCTCGGGCCTGATCCCAAGGCACAGACGGGCGGCTGCAAGAGCGTCCGCGCTGTCCACGCAGTCCCGGCCTTCCATGGCCGCCAGCAGGCGGCTGACAAGGGTCAGATGGCGCAGCCGCCGCAAAGACGTTGCGCCTGCCGCTTGGGCAATCCCGGACAAGAAGCGGGTCACGGGCGCGCTCAGGCTGACGCTTTGCCAGTCCGGTGCCGCGTGCTCATTCAGGGGCTCTTCCACAACAGTGACCGCGCTCCAGGAGACTGCGCTCAGATCCACAATCAGTCCCAGACGGTCGGCAAGGGCAGGGGGCAGGGTCTCTTCGTGGGAGGCGGATTCATCCACCGCAATCACCTGAAACCGCGCGTTGCATCTGTCCTCACTGTCCTGTCTGGTCTGCCCGCATTGAGCGCCTGCGGCGGCTTGCGGGCGGGTCCGGCCCGTATCCATAACGGTGCCGATGAGGGCCGCCGTCGCAGGGTCTAGCCGTTCGGCCATGGGCACCTGAAGAGCCCCCTTGTCTGCGCGCGCCAAAAGGCCGGACCTGGTGACGATCCGTCCCATCCTGGCCGTGGCAGGAATATCAAGACTGCCCAGAAGCGTGGACGGACCGGCGGAGGCAGGCATCCGTATCCAGGGCGTTCTGCGACCAAACAGGCGCTCCAGGTGGGTAAGATAGGCCTCGCGCACACCGCCAGCTCGCGCTTTCAGCCATAGGCCGCCAAGGGCCGGGCCTGCGGCTTTCAACAGGCCCGCGGCCAGAAGAGCATCCTGCCAGACGTGCGCAGAGTGAGGATCGGGGGCAGGTGGCAGGGGAGAATTTTTTGCAGGGTCTTGCGCCCGGATCGGCACCGGGGTCGGGGCCGCATCGGCGGCCATCGCGTCGGCCTTGGAGGGACTGCAGACCTTTGTTGGTTTTACGTCATCCATAGCCGGCCCCGGCGCTGACGGCGGCAATGGCGCGTTCCACGCGCGGGACGCTGCCCGCATCGTCCAGCGGATCGCGGCGGAGGCGGTGGCACAGGACCAGAGGCGAAATGTCCGACACGTCGTTCCAACTGACACACGCGCGTCCGGCAAGCGCGGCGGCGGCCCGGCAGGCGCGCATGAGGGTCAGTTCGCCACGCATTCCGTCAATGCCGAGCCCAAGGCACAATTGGGACATGCGGGTCAGCACATCCTCGGGAATGTCGATCTTGCGCAGCATCTTGCGGGCCTTGACGACCCGGTTGCGGATGGCGGCGTCTTTGCGGGCGTAGCTCTTGCAGAAGGCGTCAGGGTCCGCTTCATAGGCATCCCGGCGCCGGATCACCTCGATCCGCTGTTTCAGGTCCTCAAGTGTCCGGATTTCTACGGCAAGGCCAAACCTGTCGAGCAGTTGCGGGCGCAGGTCCCCTTCTTCCGGATTGCCGCTGCCCACAAGGGCAAAGCGGGCGGCATGACGGATGCTGAGGCCTTCGCGTTCGACCACATTCACTCCGGACGCGGCTGCGTCCAGCAAGAGATCAACCAGGTGGTCTTCCAACAGATTGACCTCGTCAATATAAAGAAAACCCCGGTTAGCGGCGGCCAGTAGCCCCGGTTCAAAATCCTTCTCACCGGCAACCAGCGCCTTTTCCAGATCAAGCGCGCCGCAGATCCTGTCTTCCGTGGCGCCAAGCGGCAGATCCACCATGGGGGTCCGGGTCTTGATCTTTTTTGCCTGGCTGGTCCCGTTCTGCGGCGAGCACACAGGGCAGGCGTCCTGCGGGTGGCCGGGGGCGCAATTGAACCGGCAGCCCTCACGGGTGTCGATCTTGGGGAGCAGTTCGGCGAGGGCGCGCACGGCCGTGGATTTGCCGGTGCCCCGGTCGCCAAAAATGAGAACGCCGCCAAGAAGAGGTTCCACCGCAGCCATCAGCAGCGCTTTTTTCATGTCCTCCTGGGCGACGATGGCCGAAAAGGGAAACGGTGTGGACATGGGACCCGCCTGTTTTGAGTGTCAATATAAATTGACACATTTTCAGCGCGGTTTGAAGCCCATTCTTTCAAAAGCAGCGTCGGAGGACGGACGTCGGGTCTTGCCGAGCCAGAAAGGGGGTATTGGCCGCTCATGAGCGAGGACCGGCAAATCCACCTGGGGCATATCTTTCGCAGGAGCGTTTCCGCGCGGCGGTCTTCCGTGACAGCTCCTCTCAGTCCAGCCCGTCCCTCAGGTCCACAAAATACCTGTCCGTGCCGATCTGTCCCCCCTTGAGGGCAATGTCCAGACTGCCGCCATCTGTCCGGTGGGCCGTGCAGACCGGGGAACCGGGAGTGGCGGGCAGGGGCGCGCGCAAGGTGAGGGCGGCAATGGCAAGTTCGCTCAAGGCGTGGCTGGACGTGTCGCCCCCGGCCACGGCAATCCGGTCCAGAGCATGGCGTTTGGTGAGGGCCGCGAGCAGACGGCCGAGGGTCTGCCAAAGCCCGAGGTCGCGCCAGGAATAGAAATAGCCACGCACGATGGAGGCCGGCGGAAAGTCCTTTGGCAGCGCCCGTCACTGACAGCCGCTGCCCGCGATATAAAGGACCGCGTTCACAACTACCCGCATGTTGGTCGTCCGCGGACGTCCGCTGAACTTGGCCGGAGGGATCAAAGGCGCCAAAATCGCCCATTCCCCGTCCGTAAATCGCTTAGAAATCGAAGAGCGTCCCGGTTATGTTGCTTGCGAGTGATATCATTCCTGGGCATTCGACCCTCCATCTTCTCGACAATGACGGTTGCATCAAAAGCCCCACATTTCTGCTCTAATGTAAAATTTTGCCCAGATATATAAAACGGCAAGTATTATAACAGTAAAAAGAAAGAAAGAATTTAAAATTTTACGTATTTTTACATTTTTAATGTTATTAATCTTTCTATCTATAATACTCACCATTACTTCAAAAATTTTCTCCTTGAACATCTGCGAGAAACCCTGCAAGAAAATAAATTCACCCTAAACTAGAGCGAAATGAAACTTTCGCTTCGATGTAATCGTTTGATCAAGCACTTAAATATTGCTCGAAATCTCAACATGGCTGCGAAGAGCATTCAATTGTACACACACACGGCAAAAGTGACAGATAGCTAGCTAACTGACCTCAACATAATTCCCACCCAACTGTATTCATCCCAAAACGACGATTGCTTATCCCGTTCGCTCAGGGACATACAACATATAGCGATGGAGCATTGGTTTGGCTCTCCAGTGCCAATTGCAAGGAGAACAGATTCTTCTCCGATCTGACAGGTCGCTGTTGCGGCATCCCCATCAAACGAGATGGTCCCGTTATTGATCTGGTTTACCAGCTTGTCTTAGCGGCGAAGCTCGCTCAGCATTATACAGATAGCAACGCCACTCAACGGAAGTTCGAATTGACACATGTCGTAATTATCAATGGCCCGGCAGGGGTGGGAAAGACCTCTGTTTCTTCCAAGCTGGCAGGAATGCTCCCAGGGACCATAAATGTTTCTGGTGATGCCATTCGATGGTTTGCGCCACCTGATGTCGGTCAACACCTAGGCTCTGGTTCAACCTATCGCGCTGGGGCATCTTTGGCTTCTGCCTACCTAAGGATGGGAGCACCGCGAATAATTTTCGAGTATGTTTTTGATGCTACGGAAAAGGTATCGAGATTTTGCCAATGGCTTCCTCCGAACACTCCGGTGTACCTTTTTACGATCTGGGCGCCTATTGAAGCCGTGATCGAAAGAGAAGCCACCCGCAAAGGTCGAGAACCCTTGGGAGATCTTACGATCCAGACTTACCGCGCCGTCGAACGCAATCTGAGATCCCTTGGGTGTACGGTTCAGAACATTACTTCTCCGGAAGGCGCCGCTTCCGAGATTTTCGCAAAAATCGCCGAAGCCGAAGGGAAGCCTGCTGCCGAGTTTGTCCGCTGTTAGTTCGTGGAATTTTAGGTAGAGACCACAATTCATCCCTTACGCAGGGCGCATCATTTGTTGCTCAGCCCACCATGGCTTTGATGGATGCGTATATCTCCGCGTGATGCGCCTCTGTCCCTCCGGCCGCACTGACAATATCGGCCGAGAGGGTGATTTCCGCTCATAGGTCCGCTTTTCCCGCGGAAGTTCTGTCAGAATGTCCAGCGCGTCCCTAAGCTCGACTTTCGCGATGAGCTTCGCGGCCTTGAGGTGTTCCGGATCGATAGCTCGATAGATTTCCTTCCGATGTAAAATCTTCCATTCGGAGGTGTCGCCAACGATGTCCCGGTAGGTGACGGGACGGTGCCGAACGCCCAGTCCGAGGAGCGTGTCCGCGCGGTGGACTGTCGCTGACATTCCCTTTCAGCCCAGCCCGTCCCTCAGATCCACAAAATACCTGTCCGTGCCGATCTGGCCGCCCTTGAGAGCAATGTCCAGAAGGGTGCCATCGGTCCGGTGGGCCGTGCAGACGGGCGAGCCGGGGCTGGCGGGAAGGGGGGTGCGCAAGGTCAGCGCGGCAATGGCAAGTTCGCTCAAGGCGTGGCTGGACGTGTCGCCCCCGGCAACGGCAATCCGGTCCAGAGCATGGCGTTTGGTGAGGGCTGCGAGCAGACGGCCGAGGGTCTGGCCGACCCGGTCCGGGTCTTCAGGCCCTGTGGTCGCGCCGGGCTGGGAAAGGGAGAGGGCCGGACCGCCAGTGCCATCTGCCGTATAAAGCAGCGGGCTTTGGCCCTTGGTGAGTGCCATGTCTGCCAGATCAAGAGCCCGGCTGACTTCCGCGTCCAGTCCCATGCCCCCGGCCAGGCTGGCATAGTCCAGCTTGATCCCGGCGAAATTGTTTTGAAGGGCGGTCTGGATCTGGGTGCCGGTTGTCGGCGAGCAGCTGCCCGAGACAACCGCAATCCGCTCCTTCGGCTCCAGGGGCGGCCGGAGCGCTGCAGGATGGGCCAGCCCCTGCTGCTGCCAGGCGGTGAGCAAGGCATATTCCAGGCCGGAAGACCCGGCCACAAACGGGCCGAGCGTGTCCTGATGCTCTTCCAGAATGGCTCCGGCGGTGGCCTGGGAGGCCGCGTCGTAGACATCGATCAGCACCCCGGCCGGGGTGTTGGCTCCATCCAGTAAATTTCGGCAGACGCCGCTTTGGCGGTAGGTGTCCAGATCCTCAGGGGTGATACAGGCAAGCGGCAAGGCCGTCTGTTTCGAGAGGTGAATCAGAAGGTCAGCCTCGTCCATCGGCGTCGCCGGATGGTTCTGCATCACTGGATGCCGGTCGATCCGGTAAACCTTGCCTTGATAGGCAGCATAAAGGGTGCCGAAAGTGGTGAAGCGGCGCAGCTGCGGTGCGCCCACGACAAGCGCGGCCCGGTTTTGCGCAAACGTTCTGAGGCCGATTTCCAGAGCGCGGCCGATCGAGCCCTTGTCGGGCGCACTGTCAAAGGTCGAGCAGACCTTATAGTGGCAGAAGCGGGCGCCAAGATCTTTCAGCCAGGCGAAGATGCCGGGCAGTGTGTCAACCATCCAGGCTGCGTTCTGGCTGCGGCTGGTGCCTGCCAGCCCGATGGCCCGGCAGTGGGCAAACCGGGCGCGCAGGGCTTCGTCCGGCAGGCGCGTGAAGAGGACAGTCTCCACGCCCCCTGTGGTCAGCGCCTCCATCACATCGGTGGAGCCGGTGAAATCATCGCCATAATAGGACAGCAGCAGGGGCGCGCTCATGACGCGGGCTCTGCGCTGGCCTTATCCGCAAAGGCCGCAAGTGCGTCTGCGAGTTCTCCATGGTCTTTGGCATAGTCTTCCAGGGAGATGCCTTCTGCGGCGGCCTCGGCAGCCTGACGCAGGCTGGCAACCCCGCCCGCAACGCCGCCCGGATGCCCCATGATACCGCCGCCCGCGCAATAGATGAAATCCGTGTGGCCGATGGCCTTGTAGGTCGGGGCCATCTGAACGGCTGTCTGCCCGGAGGAAAAGACAGGCATGGCGGGAAAGGGATTGGGCCCCTTGAGCGGCTCACCAAGCGCACGGGCATTTTCCATCACGATATCATCTGCTTCGGTAAATTTGTTGGCAATTCCGTTGACGTGCAGATGGTCGGCCCCCGCCAGCCGCCACAGCTTTTGCCAGACCCGGAAGGCGATGCCGATATCAGGGGACCTGGATTGCAGGCCCCAGCCATTGCGGTGGCAGTGGAGCGGCAGGCTGACATGGCGGCGCATGGCGCTGAGGCCCACAAGCCCGAGGGAAAACAGGCTGACCATAAGGCAGGTACCGCCCGCCTGGGCCACCAGATCCGCATGGCGGCGCATCTCGTCCAGCTCGTCGGTGATGTTGAAGGCATACATGATCTTCTTGCCCGTACGGTCCGCATGGGCATCGATCACCCGCATGACCTTGCGCAGCCGCTCGTCAAACGGGCAATGGGGGCCGTTGGCCTGTAATTCATCATCCTTGATGAAGTCAATTCCACCCTCCGCCAGCTGGCTTACCAGGCGCGCCGTGTCGTCGGCCGTCAGGCCAACACTGGGTTTGACAATCGTGCCGATCAACGGGCGGCCGGACACGCCGGCAAGCTCCAGCGTACCGCTGCGACCGAAGGCCGGGCCGGGATAGGCATTTGAGAAAGTGTCCGGCAGGTCGAGGTCGATCAGACGCAGCGCGGAGATCTCGGCCAGTTCAAAGAGGTTGCCCGCAATCGTCGCCAGAAGATTGGGCAGGGACGGCCCCATATTGTCAACCGGCCAGGACAGGGTGATCTGCCCGCGCGTATAGGCCGGGCTACTGATCCGGCAGGGCAGGGCCGGCGTTGAACTGCGGCCGGTCTCGCGGACCTCTTCCACCCGGGCACCGGACCGTTCCTTCAGCGCATCGGTTTCGCCCGCCAGTTTCAGGAACGTGCCGGAGGATTGTTCGCCGGCAATCACGCTGGCGGTTACATCCAGTGCCAGCGGTGTTTCCAGCTCATAGGTTGCGTAAATCCTCCCCATTCCGGCTCCTCTCCTTGATGGGTACTCCCTTTGAACGGGATCGTCTTTCTCCGCCTCACCCGATCCCGGCTGGGCCATGGGTGGATCGATTTTGTATGAATATCAACTTATCATACCAGTTGACAACATGATTTTACTATGTGTTAATTCTGCCAGCCAATGGGGAGGAACCATGAAAATTGCGCTGATCGGTGCTGGAGGCAAAATGGGAGTGCGTCTCTCCCAGAACCTGAAAGGCTCCCGCTACACTGTTGCCCATGTGGAAGTAAGCGAAGCAGGCCAAGCCCGGCTGAAAGAGGCAGTGGGTGTGGACTGCGTGGACCCGGACGCGGCCCTTGAGGGCGCGGAAGCGGTTATTCTCGCTGTGCCGGACACGGCCATTCAAAAAGTGGCCCACGGGATTGCCGACAAGCTGGAGCCGGGCACGATCCTGATCGCGCTGGATGCGGCCGCGCCCTTTGCAGGCCATTTCCCCGAGCGGGATGACATCACCCTTTTTGTTACCCATCCCTGCCATCCCCCGATCTTCAATGATGAGACGGACATGTCCGCCAAGCGGGACTATTTCGGCGGGATCGCGGCCAAGCAGGCGATTGTCTCGGCGCTGATGCAGGGGCCGGAAGAGCATTATGCGGTTGGCGAGGAGATCGCCAGGACCATCTTTCAGCCGATCCTGAGGGCCCACCGGGTAACCGTTGACCAGATGGCGCTTTTGGAGCCGGGCCTGTCGGAAACGGTCTGCGCCACCCTTCTGGTAGTGATGAAGGAAGCCATGGACGAGGTTGTGCGCCGGGGTGTGGATCGGGAGGCAGCGCGGGACTTCCTGCTGGGCCACCTGAACATTCTGGGCGCGGTTGTTATGGAGGAAGTTGACGGCGTGTTCTCGGACGCCTGCAACAAGGCCATTACAAACGGAAAGACGCGCCTGATGCGCGACGACTGGATCGGCGTGTTCAAGCCGGAGGAGATTGCAGAGAGTATCCGGCAGATCACCTGATCCGGCTGCCTCTATGTGAAGACGTAGGCAGGCAGTACACCACGGGCCGTCAGATTCTGGGAGGGACTGGCGGCTGACTTGAGACTTTGTTGGGAGGACAACATGACTTTTACCCGTAGGACACTTCTGGCCGGGGCTGCGCTCGCGGCCACAGCTCTTGCCCCCGCCGCTGCTTCGGCGGCGGATCTGATCGCCATCATCACCCCGTCCCATGACAACCCGTTCTTCAAGGCGGAAGCCGAAGGGGCCCAGCAGCGGGCCGAGGAACTGGGCTATGAGACCCTTGTGCTGGTCCATGACGATGATCCGAACAAACAGAACCAGCTGTTTGACACCGCCATTGCCCGCGGGGCAAAGGCGATCATTCTGGACAATGCGGGCGCTGATGCCACGGTCGCCCCGGTTCGCCGGGCCAAGGAAGCGGGCATTCCGTCCTTCCTGATTGACCGGGAAATCAAGGAAACCGGCATTGCCGTTTCGCAGATCGTGTCCAACAACTATCAGGGGGCCCAGCTTGGCGCAGAGGAATTTGTCCGCCTGATGGGAGAAGAAGGCAAATATGCCGAGCTTCTGGGCCGTGAGGCCGACACCAATGCGGGCATTCGGTCAGCCGGATATCATGATGTGATCGATCAGTATCCTGATATGGAAATGGCCGCACAGCAATCGGCCAACTGGAGCCAGACGGAAGCCTATGAAAAGATGGAAACCATCTTGCAGGCCAATCCGGAAATCAAGGGCGTCATCTCCGGTAACGACACTATGGCGATGGGCGCCTGGGCGGCCTTGAAGGCTGCTGGCCGCACGGATGTGATCGTTGTGGGTTTTGACGGCAGCAATGATGTGCGCGACTCCATTTTGGAAGGTGGCATCAAGGCAACCGTTCTGCAGCCCGCCTACCGGCAGGCCCAGCTCGCTGTTGAGCAGGCGGACCAGTATCTGAAAACCGGATCCACCGGCCAGGATGAGAAGCAGCTGATGGACTGCATTCTGATCACTCCGGCCAATGCACCGCAGCTGGAAACCTTTGCACTGAAATAACCGCCGGGAGGCCGCGCCTGCAGCATGCGCGGCCGCTCCCATAACCGGCGGGGGCGGCTTGCCCTCAAGCCGCCCGCCCATTCTGCAAGGCGGTTTCTATCCAAAGCCTGTCCATTTTGAAATGGCATCAGGGAAACGCTCCAACCCGTTGTTTTCACGCGACCGCGGACGCAAACCGGTGTCTTCTTTTGCTGAAAATCTTTTGGAGCCGGCCGCATTCAGATGGAGCTAAAACTTTTGTCTTTTGTGCTGACATTTCTGGTGGCTGCCAGCGGAAGGCAAATCCAATGAAATGCGATTTGCGCAAATCGGTCTTTGAGACGATCCGGGAGGTTTAACGTGATCCGTGGTCCAGCTCCATCCCCGTTGGCCCCATTCCCGTTGGTATGCGCCGTTTTTGTCGCCGCGCTTGCCCTTGGGGCCTGCAAACTGGAAAAGAACGAGATTGCTGGCAAGGCGCAGGAGCAGACCACAGTCTCCAGCCAGCCGGGCGGCGACATGACCGCGCTGGTGGCTGGGATCTGGGACGAGCAGGTGCTGCCCCATCTTGCCGAGACGGCGACGGATATGAATACCCTTTATCCGGCTTTGCAGCAGGATGTGGACACGGCGGGGGAAAAGAGCGGCTACCGGCCGACCAGTGAAGGCAGCCCATGGAATTTTGCCATCCGGATTGAGGGCACGATCCTGTCTGCCAAGACTGACACACGGGCGGCGACGGCCGATGTGGATGTGACCGGGGATGGCACGGCAGATGTTATCTTGCAGCTTGGCCCGGTGATCCGGGGCACCGCCCTTCGGGATATTCTGCCCTTTGTCGATTTCTCCTCCTTCACGGATCAGATCGAATTTGCAAAACTCTCCCGCGCCCTCAACACCCGCGCCTATGACACGGTGCTCAAGGATGCCCCAAGGGACGCGCTTGCCGGCAAGCATGTGAGGGCGCTGGGCGCCTTCACTGTGCGCGGCAAGGGGCCGCCCTATCTGGTGACCCCGGTGGAGCTGGAGGTCCGGGAGCAATGACGGGGCAGGTTGACGGCAAAGCGGCCGGCGCCGCCTATGCGCCAGGCACGGAGCATCCTGTCGGCCTGTCCGTCAGGGGGGCAAACAAGGTCTATCCGGGTACTCAGGCGCTGAAGGATGTCGATTTTGATGTGCATCTGGGTGCGGTCAATGTGCTGGTGGGCGAGAATGGCGCCGGAAAATCGACCTTGATGAAGGTGATTGCCGGGGTCGAGCAGCTCACCTCTGGCCAGATCCTGATGGAGGGCGAGGTGCTGACCTTTCCCGATACCCGTGCCGCAGCGGCCCACGGGATCGGAATTGTCTTTCAGGAGTTGAACCTTTTTCCCAACCTGTCGGTGGCCGACAACATCTTCATTGCCCGGGAAAAGACAAGGGGCGGGATTGATATTGCCGCCCAGGACCAGCGCGCGGAAGCTGCGGCGCTGCTCAAGCGTCTGGAACATGATATTTCGCCCGACACCATTGTGTCGGATCTGAGGATAGGCGAGCAGCAGATTGTGGAGATCGCAAAGGCTCTGGCTCAGGATGCCCGCATCCTGATCATGGATGAGCCGACCTCTGCCTTGAGCGCTGCGGAAGTGGAGATCCTCTTCCGGGTGATTGATGATCTGCGCAAACGCGGCGTCGGCATTGTCTATATTTCCCACCGGCTGGAAGAGCTGATCCGGATCGGCGACTATATTACCGTGCTCAGGGATGGCCGGAAAACCGGCGCGCGCTCCATGGAGGGCGTGGATATTCCCTGGATCGTCCAGAACATGATCGGAGCGGCCTCCAAGGATTTCGCAAAGACGGTGGAGCATACCTATGGCGCCGAGGTGTTCCGCTGCGAGGACATCTGCCTGAGGAGCAAGGCGGGCGGCTATCTGGTTGACCATGTCTCCCTGTCCCTGAAGGCAGGGGAAATTGTCGGCATTTACGGGCTGATGGGCGCCGGTCGGTCGGAATTGTTTGAATGCATCATGGCTCAGCACCCGGCCTCGACCGGCGCGTTTTACGTGGACGGCAGGCGCCTCGACGAGCCGGATGTGGCCGGGCGGATCGGCCGGGGGCTGGCGCTGATCCCGGAGGACCGGAAGACGGAAGGGCTCGTGCAGATCCTGCCGATCCGGGAGAACATGTCCCTGTCCAGCCTGTGGAGCTTTGCAAAGGGCTTTCACCTGAACCTGAAGCAGGAGCGGTCCGCGGTGGGCCGGTTCGTCAAGGATCTCACCATCAAGATTGCCAGCATGGAGAACCCGGTCAGTTCCCTGTCCGGCGGCAACCAGCAGAAAGTGGTGATCGGCAAGGCGCTGATGACCGCGCCCAAAGTGCTGCTCATGGATGAGCCGAGCCGGGGAATTGATATCGGTGCCAAGGCGGAAGTGTTCCGCACCATGCGGCGGCTGGCGGCCGAGGGCCTCGGCATTCTGTTCGTGACCTCCGATCTGGAAGAGGTCATGTCGCTGTCCGACCGGATCATCGTCATGTCCAATGGGCGGATCACCGGGGAATTTGAGGGCAGCAGCGCAAAAGAAGAAGATTTAATCGCGGCCTCCGCGGTCGGCCATTCTCCAACGGGCGAGACCGGCCCGCTGAACGGGAGACACCAGGGATGACAACACTCACAGATACGCAGCGTCCGGTTGCGGGCGGCGGGCAGCCCTTGATCCTGCTCGTTCTGAAACTGCGGACCTTTATCGCGCTGATTGCGGTTTTTGCCTTCTTTTCCTTTGCGGCGCCCAATTTCTTGAGCACCGCCAACTTTGTCATCATGTCCAAACATGTGGCGCTGAATGCGTTTCTCGCCATCGGCATGACCTTTGTCATCATCACCGGCGGCATTGACCTTTCTGTCGGGTCCATAGTCGGCCTGTGTGGCATGGTGGCGGGCTATCTGATCCTCAATGGGGTTGATCTGGGCATCGGCTATTCGGTCTATTTCAATATTTTCGAGATCATCCTGATCACGCTGGTGGTTGGTGTCGTGGTGGGGGCGATAAACGGGCTCTTGATAACGCGGCTGAATGTGGCCCCGTTCATCGCTACACTTGGCACGCTCTATGTGGCGCGCGGCCTTGCCCTTCTGTCCTCGGACGGGGCAACCTTTCCCAATCTGGTTGGCAATGAAGCCTATGGTTCCACCGGCTTCAACTTTCTGGGCGCGGGCAGTGTTCTGGGCATTCCGGTCTCGATCTGGCTGCTGATCGCTGTCGGGTTCCTGGCCGCCTATATTGCCGGGCGGACGCCGCTCGGGCGGCACATCTATGCGGTGGGCGGCAATGAAAAGGCGGCGGCTCTGTCCGGGGTCAAGGTTAACCGGGTCAAGATGTTCGTCTATATGTTTTCAGGGTTCTGCGCGGCCATTGTCGGACTGGTGATCTCCTCCCAGCTCGTCGCGTCCCACCCGGCCACCGGAGAAACCTTCGAGCTCAACGCCATAGCGGCGGCGGTGCTCGGCGGTACATCCATGTCCGGTGGCCGGGGGCGGATTGGCGGCACCATTGTCGGCGCCTTTGTGATCGGGGTGCTGTCGGATGGTCTGGTGATGATGGGTGTCAGTTCGTTCTGGCAGACCGTGATCAAGGGGCTGGTGATCATTGCCGCCGTGGTGGTGGATCAGGCCCAGCAGAGATTACAGGCCCGGGTGGCCTTGCAGCAGCAGGCTGCGGCTGCGTGAACAGGACGTTGACAGGGGCATAGCCCCGGGAGGACTTATGAAACAAGGCGCTTTGATCGGATGCGGCTTCTTTGCCCAGAACCACCTGCATGGCTGGGCAGATGTGATGGGGGCAGAAATCACTGCCCTGTGCGACCGGGACCCGGAGCGGCTGGAGGCCACGGGGGCGAAATTCGGGATCACGCGCCTTTACCGGGATGCGGCCGCGCTGTTCAAGGCTGAAGCGCTTGACTTTGTTGACATCGCCACCACGGTTCAGACCCACCGCCCACTGGTAGAACAGGCGGCGGATGCCGGGCTGCATATCATCTGCCAGAAGCCCTTTGCCGATACCATGGAGGATGCCGGCAAGATGGTCGAGGCGGCAGGGCAGGCGGGCGTGACCTTGATGGTGCATGAGAATTTCCGCTGGCAGTCGGCCATCCGCACGGTGCGGGAGGTTCTGGACAGCGGTGCAATCGGCGCACCTTTCTGGGGGCGGGTCAGTTTCCGCTCCCATTACGACGTTTATTCGGGCCAACCCTATCTGGCGACCGACGAGCGCTTCATCATTCAGGATCTGGGCATTCACATGCTCGATATTGCCCGGTTTCTCTTCGGGGACGCAAAATCTCTCACGGCCAGCACGCGGCGGGTCAATCCTGCGATCCGGGCCGAGGATGTGGCCACGGTCTTGCTGGTGCATCAGAGCGGCGTGACCAGCATTGTGGATTGCAGCTACGCAACGGCGCTGCCCCGGGAAAACTTCCCCGAAACGCTGCTGGAGATCGACGGCAGTGCAGGCACGCTGCGTCTGATGCCGGATTACCAGCTGGTGGTGCATAGCCAGGGCAGAACCGGGGAGCGCCAGATTGCGCCGCCCCTGCTGCCCTGGGCCGAGCGGCCCTGGCACAATATTCAGGAAAGCGTCTTCAACATTCAGCAGCATTTCATCGATTGTCTTGAGACTGGCAAAGAGCCGGAAACCTCAGGCGCCGACAATTTGAAGACTCTGGATCTGGTGGAAAGCGCCTACCGTTCGGCGCAGGAAGGCAGCCTGACGATCGATCTGACCGGAGGCGTCTGATGGAGGCCGGGACCGCCTTTGATCTTTATGGCACGGCCGAGCCACCGGCCCCTTACCGTCTCCTGCGGGCGGGACCTCTGGAGGTCCGGTTCGAGGAAGGAAATCTGCGCTATGTGCGTTTTGAGGGACTGGAGGTTCTGCGCGCCATCTCCTATGTGGTGCGGGACCGGGACTGGGGCACTTTGGCGCCGGAGATCGACGAACCGGAAATCGTTGAAGAGGCAGAAGGGTTTCGGGTTGCCTATCGCGCCACCTTTGACCACGGGGGCGCGCGGCTCACGGTCGAGACAGAGATCCGCGGCGCTGCGTCCGGTCATCTCAGCTTTACTGCCAAAGCCTTTGCGAACGGGCCGTTTGAGACCAACCGCTGCGGCTTCACCATCTTGCATCCGATTGACGGGGTGGCCGGAGCGCCGGTGCTGGTGGAGCAGTGTGACGGAACCTTCAACGAGACGGAATTTCCCGACCTGATCGATCCCTGGCAGCCCTTCAAATCCATCCGGGCGCTGACCCACTCTCCGGGCAAGGGGCTGACGGCCTGCTGCCGGATGGAAGGTGACGCCTTTGAAATGGAGGATCAGCGCAACTGGTCCGATGCCTCCTACAAAACCTATGTCCGCCCGCTCGAATTGCCCTGGCCCTATATGTTGCCTGACAAGGAGAGCTTTGAGCAATCCGTCACGCTGACCCTCAAGAAAGACCCGTCCTTTTCCACTCCGCACGGGGCCAGGCTGCAGCAGGACGAAGAGGTGATCCAGGTGGCCCCAGGGGAGGACACCGGAGCGCTGTTTCCGAAAATCGGTCTGCTGGTGGATCCGGAAGACGTAGAGTCCGTTCTCCCCCATCTGGAGCTGGTGCAGGAGGTTGCCCCGCAGGCGTTGCTCTGCCATCTGGACCCTTCGAAAGGACATGATGCGGAAGCGCTTAGCCGGTTCCTGGCGCTTCAGGCAGCGGTTCCGGCCACCATCGATCTGGAATATGTGGTGGCCTGTGACGGGGATCTGAGGGAAGAGTTTGCGCGCCTGCGGGACTGGGTTGGCCAAAGCGGTCTCAAGCTGGCTTCGCTGATGGTCTGTCCCTCCGTTGACCGTCAATCGACGCCGCCGGGCAGCAAGTGGCCTGACTGTCCGCCCCTGGAGGACATTTACGCGGCCGCCCGGCAGGCCTTCCCTCAGATGGTTCTGGGGGGCGGTATGGTCAGCTATTTCACGGAGCTGAACCGCAAGCGCCCGCCGCTGGATCTGCTGGACTTTGTCTCTCACGGCACCAATCCGATCGTGCATGCGGCCGATGATGACAGCGTCATGGAAACCCTGGAAACCCTGCCGCATATCACCCGGTCTGTGCGGGCGGTCATCGGCCGGGATATGCCCTACCGGCTGGGGCTGACCAGCATTGGCATGCGCCAGAACCCTTATGGGTCGCGCACATTCGCCAATCCACATCAGAGCCGGATCTGTATGAGCCATGAGGATCCGCGACAGCACGGCCGCTTTGCCTCTGCCTGGACGCTTGGCTATGCGGCCCGGGTCGCTCCGGCCGGGATCTCCCAATGGGTTCCGGCCTCGGTTGCCGGGCCAAGAGGCGTGATTGGCGGACCCGGTGGCGGGTTGCTGCCGGTGGGCCAGACCGTGGCCGCTCTGGCAGGCCTGAGCGGGGCAAAGGTCCATGCGGTCACGAGCAGTGCACCGGACAGGCTGGCGGTGCTGGCTGTGGACCGGGGCAGAGGGAGTGAACTTCTTGCCGCCAACCTTACTTGCGAAACACTGAAGGCCGCGTGGCGGGGGACTGTGGTTCTAAAGCCTTTTGAAATCCTGTGGCTTTAGGGGCGGGCCAACCGGAGCGCTCTCGCGGCGGAGCCGATCACGGGTATAGTGCGGCCAGACGGAAAGGGGGCGAATCGGCGGGTCATGGCAAACTGGAACGGCGCGGAAGCCGGTGACGATAAGATTGTCCGGCGCAAACTTTCCGATCAGGTGTTTGACCGCTTGCGCGAAATGATCGTGCGCGGGGAACTTGCCCCGGGCGATCCGATGCCGTCCGAGCGGGAATTGATGCAGCGCTTCGGAGTTGGCCGTCCGGCCGTGCGCGAAGCAATGCAGACTATGCACACCCAGGGCCTCATTTCGATTTCCCAGGGCGAGCGCTCGCGGGTCAGTGAGCTCTCCGCAGATCTTGCCTTCCGGCAGATGGATCTGGTCGCCAGAATGCTGCTGTCCTCGTCCTCCGACAATCTGGAACATCTGAAGGAAGCAAGGGGCTTTTTTGAAATCGGCATGATCCGGATTGCCGCTGAAGCGGCCACGCCGGACGACGTTGCAGAGCTCAAGCAACTGGTGGCGGATCAGGAAAATGTGCTGGGGTCGCCGCCGGACTTCATCAAGGCCGATATGGCCTTTCATCACAAGATCGCGTCCATGTCCGGCAACCCGATCTTTGCGGCTGTCAGCGACGCCATGCTGAAATGGCTGTTCACCTATCATATTGATCTGCTGATCTGGTCCGGGCGGGAAAACGTGACCCTGGAAGAGCATTCCAGGATCGTTGCCTGCATCGAAAGCGGCAATGTCCAGGATGCGGAAACCGCCATGCGCTCTCACCTGAACCGCTCACAGGACCTCTACCGCCACCATGTGTGATGCGGGGCCAGCCGCTGGTCCACAGCAGCCGGCGGGGGGATCCAGCAGCGAAAACACAATGTAACATGTTAGAAAGTTGAGCCTTGGCCCTTGCTCCCGAAGCGCTGGCTTCGTAAGGATAAAGCGTGTTGTGGGGCTGTTCCGCACTCAGTGCTGTTCTGGAGGAGGGCCCGGAACAGGTTCTGTTGCAGCAGGCCCCGAGACCGGTCCCGCCTTTACGTCAGATCCGTCTCTTGTGAGGTGACATCTTCTTGATTGAACACGACATCTAAGGTCCGGGCCGCGCGCGCCTTGATCCAGCACCTGCTGCCGTTCCGGCTGTCATTGCGGGCCGGAGCGTGGCGGGCGTCTTTCAGAATTGGAAAATGTGAGACAATGAGCACCGAATTGAACTTGCCCGGGGAGGGTGTTTTTGTTGTCCGGGTCTGGCGCTCGGATCTGGCAGGTCCGTCCGTTTGTGCCTTGCGCGGCGGGGATGTGGTGGATGTCACAAGTCCGGAGGTTGCCACCATGCGCGACCTTCTGGAGCTGGACAGCCCCGCCGGGTGGGTGCGTAGCGCACCCGGAGAGCGGGTCTGCTCCCTGGACGAACTGGTTGACAATTCCCGCGAAACCCCGGATCCGTCCCGGCCCTTTTTGCTGGCACCAGCCGATCTCCAGGCTATCAAGGCCTGCGGTGTAACCTTTGTGGCCTCCATGCTGGAACGTGTGATTGAGGAACAGGCCAAGGGAGACCCCAGCAAGGCAGAGACGATCCGCACGCGCTGCACCGCCATTATTGGCGACAGCCTGCGCTCTGTTGTGCCGGGCTCCGAAAAGGCGGCGCAGCTCAAGGAGGCCTTGATTGCCGAAGGCGTCTGGTCCCAGTATCTGGAGGTCGGGATCGGCCCCGATGCGGAGGTTTTTACCAAGGCGCAGCCTCTGTCAGCAGTTGGCTGGGGGGCCTCTGTCGGGCTGCATCCGGTCTCCACCTGGAACAATCCGGAACCGGAAGTGGTGCTGGCCGTGGACAGTTCCGGGACGGTCAAGGGGGCCACCCTTGGCAATGACGTCAATCTGCGCGATGTGGAAGGCCGCTCCGCTCTGCTGCTCGGCAAGGCCAAGGACAACAATGGCTCGACGTCCATCGGTCCGGCGGTCCGCCTGTTTGACGGGACTTTTTCCATGGACGATGTGCGCGCACTGGAACTGGACCTGACCGTAACAGGGTCAGACGGTTACCGTCTGACCGGACAGTCCTCCATGTCGGAAATCAGCCGCGACCCGCAGGATCTGGTCCGTCAGGCCTGCGGCCGCCACCACCAGTATCCGGATGGGTTTTTCCTGTTTTTGGGCACACTGTTCGCGCCGACGGAGGACCGGGATACGCCCGGAGAAGGCTTCACCCACAAATTGGGGGACCTTGTTGCAATTTCGTGTCCTGAGCTGGGTACGCTTTCGAACACGGTCCGGCTCTCGACCGAGTGCCCGGAATGGACTTTCGGAACCCGCGCGCTTATGCGCAATCTTTCAACTCGCAAGCTGATCTAAAGGACAACAAGATGCTGAGCGGAAAAAACCTCATCGACGGGGAATGGATCTCAGGCGACGGAACTTTTCAGTCGCAGCCGGCGGACGGTCCGTCGCATAGCTTTTCTGAAGCGTCCGAAGCGGATGTGGACCGGGCCTGCCAGGCCGCAGAAGCGGCCTTTGCCGCCTATAGCGCCACAAGCCGTGAGGAACGCGCCGCGTTCCTGCACAAGATCGCCGATGAAATCGAGGCGCGGGGCGACGCGCTGACTGAAGCCGGAACCCAGGAAACGGCTCTCCCCGCAGCCCGGCTTCAGGGCGAGCGCGGCCGCACCACCGGCCAGCTGCGCTTGTTTGCCGACTATATCCTCAAGGGCGATTATCTGGACAAGCGCCATGATGAAGCCTTGCCGGACCGCCAGCCCCTGCCGCGTCCGGAGCTTTACATGGTGCAACGGGCCGTTGGGCCCGTCGCCGTCTTTGGGGCGTCCAACTTCCCGCTGGCGTTTTCGACCGCGGGCGGGGATACCGCCTCAGCGCTGGCCGCCGGTTGTCCGGTTGTCGTCAAGGGCCATCCGGCCCATCCTGCCACAGGAGAGATCGTTGCCCAGGCGATCGACGCGGCTGTCAAGGCTTGCGGCCTGCCATCCGGCACATTCGGCTTCCTGCAGGGCACGACCCACGCGCTCGGCCAGGGCCTGGTTCAGCATCCGCTCATCAAGGCGGTCGGCTTTACCGGCTCGCTGCGCGGCGGACGTGCGCTGTTTGACCTGTGTGCCACCCGGCCGGAACCGATCCCCTTTTTCGGCGAACTGGGCAGTGTCAACCCGGTGTTCCTGCTGCCGGAGGCCATGGCGCAACGCGCGGCGGCCATTGGCGAAGGCTGGGCAGGTTCGCTCACCATGGGGGTGGGCCAGTTCTGTACCAATCCGGGGATCGTTGTGGTCAAGGCCGGGGCTGAATGTGAGGCCTTCACCGCAGCTGCACTGAAAGCGCTGGACGCCGTCGGGCCTCAGACCATGCTGACCGACGGTATCGCCGCCGCCTGCCGCGCCGGTCAGGAGCATCTGGGCAGCCAGGTGGGCGTTGAAACACTCTTTACCGGAACCGGCGAAGGCCGTGCGGCGGCGCCGTCCGTGTTCAAGACCGGCGCAGAAACGTTCCTGAGCAATGAAGCTCTGCAGGAAGAGGTCTTCGGGCCGGTTGGCCTGATTGTCACGGTGGCGGATGACGACGAGATGCGGAAGGTCGCGGCAAGCTTTGGCGGCCAGCTGACGGTTACCTTGCAGATGGAAGACGGTGATCTGGCAGTTGCCCAGTCCCTGCTGCCGATTGTGGAGCGGGTGGCCGGGCGCATTCTGGTCAACGGCTTTCCGACTGGTGTGGAAGTGGCGGAGGCCATGGTCCATGGCGGGCCGTACCCGGCCTCGACCAATTTCGGCGCGACTTCGGTCGGCACCATGGCGATCCGCCGCTGGTTGCGTCCGGTCTGCTATCAGAACCTCTCCGAAGCCCTGCTTCCGGCCGATCTGAAAGCCTGATCGCGGCGGCTCTCAGGGAAAACAAAAAGGCGGGGGCAGCCGCAGGGCTGCCCCCGCCTTTTTCTTTGAGGGCGCTGGCTCAGCCGCGCCCGACAAACGGCATCTTGGTGGCCATCACAGTCAGCGTCAGAACATTTGCATCCAGCGGCAGGCTGGCCATATAGACCACCGCATCGGCCACATGGGTGGCATCGATGGTCGGCTCGGGGGCCAGCTCCCCATTGGCTTGCGGCACACCGCCGCTCATTTTCGCAGTCATGTCGCTGGCCGCATTACCGATATCGATCTGGCCGCAGGCAATATCGAAAGGCCGCCCGTCCAGGGAGGTGGATTTTGTCAGGCCGGAAATGGCGTGTTTGGTCGCCGTGTAGGGCGCTGAATTCGGCCGCGGCGTTGTGGCCGAAATCGACCCGTTATTGATGATCCGGCCACCTTTCGGGCTCTGGGCCTTCATCAGGCGGAACGCCTGCTGGGTGCACAGAAACGCGCCGGTCAGGTTGGTGGCCACGACCCGGTTCCATTCCTCGAAGCTGATCTCTTCCATAGGCACGGGCGAATTGCCGATCCCGGCATTGTTCACCAGAAGGTCAATCCGGCCGTGTTTCGACTGCAGGGTGTCGAACAGTGCTTTCACCGAACCGGCATCGCCGACATCGCAGGTCAGCCAGCTGACCGCATTGCCGGTTTCGCCCGAAAGCGCCTCGGCTGCCTGTTTCAGTACCGCTTCCCGGCGTCCGGTGATGACAACACTCCAGCCGGCAGAACTCAGCGCCTTGGAGACGGCCTTGCCAACTCCCGTGCCGCCGCCGGTCACCAGGGCGATCTTGCCTGTTCCGCTCTGTGTTTGTGTGCTCATGCGATGGTTCCTCCCAATTCGTCCTCGATATGAATGCGGATTATGTCGTCAAAGCTCTGTTCGGCCTGAAATCCAAGGGAAAGCGCCCGGCTGGCGTCAAAATCCCGGGGCCATCCGGCAACAATCTGGCGGATCTGCGCATCAGGCTCCCGGCGGATCAGCTTCACAGCTTTCTCTCCGGCGGTTCGCCGCAAAGCGTCGATTTGCTCGCCCACTGTGGCGGACAGTCCGGGCATGGACAGGGTGCGGCGGGCGCCAAGCGTGTCCGTTGCCAGCGTGGCGGCATGCACACAAAAGCCGACGGCTGCGCGCGGGCTGGCAAACCAGTGGCGCACATCCTCGTCCACCGGCAGGACCGCTTCCTGTCCGGCCAGCGGTTCGCGCAGGATGTTGGAGAAAAAGCCTGACGCGGCCTTGTTGGGCTTGCCCGGGCGGACGCAGATGGTCGGCAGGCGGAGGCCGATCCCATCCAGGAAACCCTTGCGGCTGTAATCGGCCAGAAGCAGTTCACAAATTGCCTTTTGCGTGCCGTAGCTGGTCAGCGGGGTGGTGAAGAACTCATCGTCAATCTTGTCCGGGAATGGCTCGCCAAATACGGCAATCGAGGAGGCGAAGACCACGCGCGGGCAATAGGGCGCGCTCTGGCCGTGGCGGCGGATCGTCTCGAACAGCTGGTGGGTGCCGGCCAGATTGATGGCATAGCCCTTGTCGAAATCTGCTTCTGCTTCCCCCGACACGATAGCGGCCAGGTGGAAAATCATGCCGGGCCGCTCTGCCAAAAGCGTTTCAATATCTTCCGCACGGGCCAGATCTAGGGTGAGGGCGGATGTGATGTCTTTCAGTGGCGGCGGAATCTGCGGGGCGATCACATCGGCCAGTGTGAGCCGGGTCAGCGGGGTGCCGAAAAGGTCCTGGTCCTGTGCCAGCCGCTCCACGAGCTTGCGGCCTATCATCCCGGCGGCGCCGGTCACGAGTAAATGCATCCTGGATGCTCCTCCCTGTTTTTCTCCCTGGGCATCAGCCCTAAGCTAGACAGGGGAAGGGCAGCAAGTCCATTTGCAACCTGGAAAGACCTGCCGGAAGACGAATTTGCGGGAGCGGGTCGAGCGGGCTCCGCCCATCATCTGGATCTTGAAGCCTCTTTGGCTGCGTACTGTCCCTGCCGTTTCGAAACGGGAGGGGTAAAAAAGTCCCCGCCGCAAAAGGCGGGGGCAATCGGTTCAAGCGCCGCGCTTGGCGGCCTCAGGTCTTTTCAGCGGCCGTGACGCCGTAGACCGCTTCAGCGGCCGCTCCGTCAAGCAAGCCGTTTTTCACATCCAGGCGCACTTTTTCAGGATCACGGGTCTTTGGGTCGCCATAGCCCGCGCCGCTGGAAGTGACGACCCGGACCACGTCATCGGTTGTCAGAGGCAGCTCAGAGACGAAGGCATAACGCGTGGTTTCCCCGCCCTTGATCACCTCCACATAATTGCCGGATCCTTCCTGGCCGCCCGCAAGGCCCCAGGGCTTGATCTTCGAGCGGGTGTATCCGGCCGTGACAAAACCTTTGTGGGTACGGATGCGGTATTCCAGCAGCAGGCCCCGGCCGCCGGTGAAGGCGCCTTCACCGCCGGGGGCGGTGTTCAGCTCCATCCGGTCGATCAGAAGCCCGTTGCGGGCCTCTGAGATTTCCGCCGGGGTGTTGAACGTCTCCCCATGGGAGGAGGAAAAAACACAGGTATTGCCGTCTTTTTCCGGACTGCCGCCCCAGCCGCCAATCTGGGGTTCAATAATGGTATATTGTCGGCCAGTGTCCGGGTGAATGCCGCCGATGAATGTGCCGCAAATGGAGGAAAAGTGCCCGGCTGGCAGCCGGTCCGGCATATGCGGGGCAAGGCAGCGCCAGACGAGATCGGACACACGGATGCCGATCTCGTAATAGAAGCCGACCGGGGCGGGCGCCTCGGCATGGAACGCGGAACCCGGCCGGGTCAGCACTTGCAAGGGCCGGTAGCAACCGTCATTGGCCGGGGTCTCGGACGAGATCATCGATTTGAACACGGTCTGGACCGAGGTCACCGCTTCATCGCGGCTGGTATTGGTGGGATTGTCGGCCTGGTCGGGATTGTCGCGCAGGTCGACAATGAAGGCCGTGTCGGAAATGGTGATCTTGACGTTGAAAAACCGCCCGTCATCCTGTTCCTCCGTCAATTCAAACGTGCCTTTGGGCAGCCGTTTCAATTCGGCAAGGGTCGTTTTTTCACCAAGGTCCAGAAAGTTTCCGACCGCATCGCAAAAGACATCCGCGCCATATTTTTCGGCCAGCGCCTCCAGACGGCGGGCGCCGACCCGGACAGAGGCAATGGCTGCCCAGACATCTCCATTCAGAAAGTCGGGCATCCGGCTGTTGCATAAAAGGATATCCATCACCGACTGATCGGTTTCCCCTGCCTTGATCAGCTTGATGGCCGGAAGGCGCAGGCCTTCCTGAAAGATCTCCGTCGCCTTTCCGGTCAGCGACCCGGGGGCCATGCCGCCCACATCGGAATTATGGGCGATATTCGCGGTCCAGGCGATCAGGCGGCCATCCACAAAGATGGGCATGGCCAGAACCAGATCGTTCAGGTGAGTGACACCGCCATGATAGGGATCGTTGGTTACAAAGACGTCGCCCGGGGCGACATCGTCACCAAACTTGCCGATCAGATAGGTTACCGCCTTGTCCAGAACCCCGACGAAATGGGGAATGCCTGCGCCGGAGGCCACGATCCGGCCTTCTGCGTCACAGACACCCGTGCCCATATCAAGCACTTCGTAGATGATCGAGCTCATGGCCGTCTTGCGCATGGCGGCGAACATTTCGTCCGCTGCGGCCTGAAGGGAATTCTGGATGATTTCCAGTGTGATGGGGTCCTGCGCGCTCATGACGGGTCTCCCAGCACGATGTGAATGTTGCGGTAAGCGTCCAGAGTGACCCGGTTGCCCGGGTGAATGACGATGGTTGTTCCGGGATCTTCAATGATGGCCGGCCCCTGAAACGCCATGCCGGGCAGGAGTTTGTCCCCGTCATAGATCTGCGCTTCGTGGCGGCCTTCCAAAGCGTAGTCGACCATGCGCTCGCCTTTGAGTGCAGCGGAAGCGTCTTCCGGCCCGAGCTCCGCCGGTTCCATTTCCAGCTTGCCGATTTCCGCCCGGGCGACCAGATGAATACCGACCATTTCGACCGGGGCGTCCAGCCGGTAGGTGTATTCCTTTTCGTAAAAGACGTGGAAATCCTCCGCGATTCTGGCCAGTGCGGCATCGGTGACCTGCCCGGTCAAGGGCACTTCCGTTGTGTGTTCCTGGTTCTGGTAGCGGAATTTGCCATAGCGCAGGAAGGATAGTTTTTCAGGCTCGATCCCTTCGGCTTCAAAGGTGCTGCGGGCGGTGTTTTCTGCCTCTGCGAAAACCGCTTCAATCAGGCTGGCGCTGCCATCGGCCAGATCCGCAAGCTGGGTGACAAAATAGTCCCGCCGCAGGTCAGACATCATCATGCCCCAGGCGGAAAAGACGGAGGCGGCGGCCGGGACGACCACCTTGCGCACCTGGAGTTCCTGCCCAAGGGCAACCGCATGCATGGCCCCGCCGCCGCCAAACGCCAGCAGCGTGAAGTCGCGCGTATCATGCCCCCGGTTGAGGCTGACCAGCTTCAGCGCATTGACCATATTGTTGTTGGCGATGCGGATAATGCCCTTGGCCGCCTCATCGGCACTGATACCAAGCCCGTCGCCAACCTCCTTGAGGGCTTCTCCCGCGGCGGCCATATCGGCCGTGACCGTACCGCCGCAGAAATAGTCCTTGTTGATGCGTCCAAGCCAGAGATTGGCGTCCGTGGTGGTGGCTTTCTCGCCGCCCTTTCCATAGGCGGCCGGGCCGGGCAGGGCGCCTGCAGACTGGGGCCCCACATGCAATTTGCCGAAATCATCCACCCAGGCAATGGACCCGCCGCCATTGCCGATCTCCACCAGATCGACCACGGGCACCATGATCGGGTAGCCGGCTGAGCTCCGGCTGCGCTCGATCCAGTAATCGGTCATGATCCGGACTTCGCCCTTTTCAATCAGCGAGCATTTGGCCGTGGTCCCGCCGATATCAAGGGCCAGGATGTTGGGTTCCCCGATCAGCTTGCCAAGTTCCGCTGCGCCCCAGAAGCCGGAGGCCGGGCCGCTTTCCACCATGTTGATCGGGACGGCAGATGTCGCCTCCAGGCTGTCGACCCCGCAATTGGACTGCATGATATAGGGGCTCTGCCGGAGGCCTTTGCTTTTCAATCCTGCATCCAGCTTGCCGAGATAGCGGGCGGCCACTGGCTGGACATAGGCGGACAGGACAGCGGTGTTGGAGCGCTCGTATTCCCGCCATTCCCGGGTGATCTGGTGGGAGGCCACGGCAGACACCTCCGGCCAGAGAGAGCGGATTGCAGCCAGAAGAGCTGCTTCATGGGCCGTGTTGGCATAGGCATGCAGCAGGCTGACCGCCACTGCGGCTACGCCTTCGGCCTTGAACGTCTCCAGAATTCCGGCAAGGCCGCTCAGATCGAGCGGTTTGAGCTCCTCACCCTTGTAACTCATCCGGCCGGGAAGCTCGGCGCGCAAATGGCGCGGCACAAAAGGCGCTGGTTTGGTGTAGTGCAGATTGAAGAAGTCAGGCCGGTTGCCGCGGGCGATCTCCAAAGTGTCCCGGAAGCCTTCCGTGGTGATCAGACCGACCTTTACGCCCTTGCGCTCGGTCAGGGCGTTGATGACAACTGTGGTGCCATGGGCCATGAAGTCCACTTCTGCAGGCGGAATGCCGCCCTTTTCCAGGACGTTCAGCACGCCGTTTTCAAAATCTGGCGGCGTGGTATCGGATTTCGCGGTCACGATCCGGATTGCCCCGGTTTCCGCGTTTTTCTCAAAGGCAACGAGATCCGTGAAGGTGCCGCCGACGTCGGTCGCAACACGGCGTGTTGTGTGTGTCATGAGCAATGCTCCGCTTGAAGATAGCCGGCGGCGGCAAAGACTAGTGTGCCGGGGGCAATGAGAGAGCGGGCCCTTTCGATCCGTGGCGGGTCAAAATGGCCTGCCTTGTCGAGGCAGTTGAGCGTTGCACGCACCTTGCCACCGATGGTGACCGGGATGTTCAGGCAGCTTTCGCAGCCAAGGGACTGGATCAGCGCGTGGTCGGAAAAGACCTCGGTGATCTCATTGATTGTGTTGGCGACGAAGAATTCCCGCCGCTCCAGCACCGTTTTGCTCCAGCTGTCCTGATGGAGGGGTTTCTCACCGCTGACAGGGTAGGCCTCGGGCATGTTGGTGAAGCTGCGGCGGGCCACCTGACGGGGCCAGTTGATCTCCATGAAGGTGATCAGCCGGGTATCCAGGGTCTCTGCGACCAGCTGCGCGAGCGCATTATAGGCGGTTTCAGGCTGGCCTGTGCCTGCGGCAACGGCCTCCAGCAAAGGGCTCATGCGGTCTCCGTGAGTTTGTCCCGCAACGCCAGTTCCTCTGGATCAACCACAGGCACGGCCCCGATCAGGGTGCGGGTATAGGAATGTTCAGGGTGTTCGAAGATCTGCCGGACCGGGGCCAGTTCCACCAGCTCTCCGGCCTTGAAAACCGCCACGCGGTCGGCAACGTTGCGCACGACCGCCAGATCATGGGTGATGAAGATGTAGGTCAGCCCTTTGCTTTGGCGTAGATCGTTCAACAGATGCAGGACACGGGCCTGGACCAGCACATCCAGCGCCGAGGTCGGCTCATCCAGGACGATCAGTTGCGACTGGCAAGCCAGGGCGCGGGCAATGCCGACCCGCTGGCGCTGTCCACCGGACAGGGCCGATGGGGGCCGGTGACGCATTTCCGGCTCCAGACCGACCTCCCGAAGGGCGGTTTCGACAAGGGACCAGCGCTCGGACGGTGCACCGATGCCATAGACATCCAGCCCCAGGCGGATCGACGCGCCGACACTGCGTTTGGGATTAAGCGCCGACAGCGGGTTCTGCTGGACCAGCTGGATGGCCCGGCGCTCCGCCTTGCTCCGCCGGGAGTGGAGCGGGGCGCCGGACAGGGTGATTTCACCGCTGGTCGGGGCAAGAATGCCCAGGATCATATTGGCCAGGGTTGTTTTGCCGGAGCCGCTTTCCCCGACCACCGCCAGGCATTCGCCGGGCTGCACATCCAGGTTCAGGCCCCGGACCGCGTGAACGTTGCCAGCGGGGCCGTGAAAGACCTTGGAAAGGGCCTTGAGGGACAAGAGCGCTGTCATGCGTCAGAGCCTCCGTGATGCACCGGCGCATCCAGAAAGGCGCGGTCAACCTCGGCAATGACGGGCAGGCCTCCGCCGGTGATGCGCGGCACGGCTGCCAGCAGCGCCTTTGTGTAGGGATGGCGCGGGTCTTCGAACAGGGCGGCGGCAGGGCCGTCCTCCACGATCCGGCCGCGATAGATCACATAGATCCGGTCGGCAAATTCCCGTACTACGCCCAGATTGTGGGAAATGAACAGGACCGATGTTCCGGCGTCGTCGACAAGGGTTTTCATGAGTTTCAGGGTTTGGGCCTGAACCGTCACGTCGAGCGCGGTGCCTGGTTCATCGGCCAGCAGCAGCTTGGGGCGGTTGGCCAGCGCCATGGCAATCATCACCCGCTGGTTCATGCCGCCCGACAGCTGAAAGGAATAGCTGTTCAGAACCCGGGCCGGATCGCTGATGGCCACGAGGTCCAGCCACTGGGAGGCGGTGTCCAGCGCCTCCCGTTTTGGCAGGTTCGGCGTGCGCCGTCTCAGGACGTCGGTGAACTGGCTGCCTATCGGGAACACCGGATTGAGGGACGAGGTCGGGTCCTGAAAGATCATGGAGATGTCGGTGCCGCGCAGGGCCTGCCGCTCCTTGCGCGGCATGTGCAGGCTGTCGCGGCCGTCGAACTGTACCGTTCCGCTGAGCCGGGCGCTGCGCAGTTCCTGAATCAGGCCGAGAATGATACGGGCGGTGACCGATTTGCCCGAGCCGCTCTCGCCGACAAGGGCCACCCGTTCGCCCTTGTGGATCGCAAGGTCAATACCGTGCAGCACCTCGGTCAGACCGCGATGGGATTTGAAAGAGAGCTTGAGGTTGTCGATGTTCAAAAGAGGGGTCACTGCTCATCCACTCCCAGCACCGAGCGCAGTCCATCGCCCAAAAGGTTGAAGCCGAAAACGGCCAGCAGGATGGCCAGGCCTGGAAAGACGGTCAGCCACCAGCTGTCGGGCAGGTAGCGGGCGCCTTCGGCCACCATGGAGCCCAGATCCGGGGTTGGCGGCTGGACGCCCAGGCCCAGGAAGGACAGGGAGGAGGCAATGATGATCACGAAGCCCATGTCGAGGGTCATCTTGGTGATGACTGCCGGCAGACAATTGGGCAGGATTTCACGGAAGGTGATGTGCACCGGTGAGGCGCCGATCACTTCGGCGGCCAGAACATAGCCTTCTTCGCGCTCTGAGCGGGCGATGTTGTAGACGAGCCGCGCATACCAGGGCCACCACATGACCGTGACTGCCAGCATGGCATTGGTGAGGGTCGGCTCAAGAACGCCCATCATGGCAATGGCCAGAACGAGCGGGGGGATCGACAGGAAAACATCGGTTAGCCGCATCAGGACAGCTCCGGTGAGCCCGCCGAAATACCCAGCGGTCAGGCCAATGATGGTGCCGATGGGGGTTGCGATGGCCAGAACCACAAGGCCGAGGCCCAGAGAGATCCGGTAGGCATACAGAATGCGGCTGAAGAGATCCCGGCCGACCAGGTCCGTGCCCATCCAGTTGCGGGCGGTCGGAGCCTGATTGGCATAGGCAAAATCCACCACGGCGCCGTTATGGTCCGGAAATGGGGCCAGAAGCGGCGCGAACAGGGCGGCCACAACAATGGCGGTCACCACGCCCAACCCGAACAGGGACAGGGGACTGGCGGCCAGAATACGGAGGCTGCGCGTCATGAGCCGGCCCTCGTGGAGTGGCGGATACGCGGGTTCAAAAAGGCGATCAACAGGTCCACAATGATGTTCACAATCAGGAAGGTGAGAGCGATGATCAGGACCGTGCCCATAATGGCATTCAGGTCCTTGCGCAGGATGACGGCAACGCCATAGCGCGACAGGCCTGGCCAGGCGAAGACCGCTTCCACCAGGAAGGCATTCCCCAGCATCGCTGCCAGATCCAGGCCGATAATGGTCAGAGAAGGGATCAGTGAGGGTTTGAAGGCGTAGTGATTGGCGATCCGGGAAGGGAAAAACCCATAGGCCTGAGCCATCTCGATATAGGGTTTGTGGTAGGTTTCCACCATGTTGGCCCGTGTCAGCCGGGCGGCCTGACCGATGCCGGACAGGGCCAGTGCAATCGCAGGCAGGACAATGTGCCAGAGCGCATCGGCAAAGGCAGTCAGGTCGCCGCGCAACAGCGTATCCACCAGAAGAAACCCGGTGACCGGTTCAATGGTGATGCTGTCGGACATCTGTCCGGCAATCGGGAAGAGCGGTAGATAATAGGCAAAGAGCAGCATGAGGATCACGGCCCAGACGAAGCTGGGAGCCGAGACGGTGAGCAGCGCCAGAAGCCTGATAGCGTGATCGGGCCAGCGGTCGCGGAACCGGGCCGACAGGATGCCGAGCGGCAGACCGCAGGCCACCATCACGATGCCGGCAACGATCACCAGTTCCAGGGTTGCGGGCAGGAACTCGGCAATGTCTCGGGTTACGGGCCGGTTGGTATAAAGCGAGATGCCCAGGTCGCCCTGGCTTAAATCGCGCAGGAAATAGCCATATTGCACCACAAGCGGTTCATCAAGATGAAGCTCTGCGCGCAATTTGCCGATCTGCTCATCTGTTGCGTTCGGTCCAAGGGCAATGCGGGCCGGATCGCCGGGGATGACCCGGGCAATGCAGAAAATCAGTACGGAAACCCCCAGCAGAACGATCAGGGAGATGCCGAGCCGCTTGAGCAGAAGGCTGAGAATGGGAGACATGGATGGTCTTGCCGGATCCGGGGTGATGCTGGACAGGGCACCGGGCGTCTCCACCCGGTGCCGGTGCTGCGTGAGACAGGTTTATTCGCCGGTCATTTCCATCAGGCGGAAGGAAAAGCCCATGCCATCCAGACCGAACGCCTTGGAGGGGTCGGACAGAGCCGGAACTTTCACCCGGTTGGAGGCGGCAAAGACCGACTGCCGGTCAAAGCCGTAGATGGTCGGGGCAAGGTCCAAAAGCCGCGTATTCAGCTTGGAATAGGCTTCGCTGCGGGCCGCGTCGGACGTTACTGTCCGGCCTTCATCAAGGTCGGTGTCGACCTCTTTGTCCTTCAGATATTCCGGGGACTGCCAGGTGCCCGCATTGGCTGAATAATACATACCGTAGAGCAGCGTGTCCGGATCGCCGGTGACGGCATTGACAAACAACTGGCTGATATGGGGCGTGTTTTCCGGCTTCGAGACCTGTGCGGCAAACAGGGCCCAAGGCAGCTTCTTGATATGGGATTTCACCCCAAGCTGCTGCAGATTGGACTGGAGCAACAGGGCAAAACGCTCTTCCAGCGGAACTTCAGCAATCCAGCTCACCTCGATATCGATGCCGGAGGGATCGTATTGGCAGGCGGCCAGGTAGTCCTTGGCCTTGGCCATGTCCTGCTTGAGGATCGCGTCTTTCGGGTTTGCGCCATACATGCCGACAGGAATGGCCCCGGTCGCAGGCGATCCGGCGGAGACCTTGTCGGTGATGGCGATCATCTTGATGGCGGTGGCATAATCGAACGCGCTGGAAATTGCGCGGCGGCAATTCACGTCATCAAGTGGCGCCTTGGTGGTGTTCATCTTGATGTAGAACCCGCCGGAGCCGCTTTCAGTCAGAAGCTGGGCCCCTTCCTTGGCCAGGGACTTGATCACTTCCGGCGGCAGCCATTGGGAGGCAATGTCATGTTCACCCCGGGACATCAGGGTGCGGACCGTGGCTGCTTCCAAACCATAGCGCAGGCGCACCGTATCAGGGGCAGCCTCCTGAATGCCAAGGAAATAGCCGCCATTCTTTGCCATGACGGTTTCTTCCTGCGGATTGTGCGCCGTCACGCTGTAGGCGCCGGATCCTGCTCCGTGGGCAGACAGGTAGCTTTCGCCCCATTCGTCATCGCCCTTGTTCGCTTCTACCAGCGCCTTGTCGATGATAGGCAGGCGCACCAGCGACGCCAGGAACGGCGCATATGGTTTGGCCAGGGTGAATTTCACGGTCAGGGGATCGGCCGCCTCTGCGCTCACATCCTGAAAGAGATAGGAAAGGCCCTGACCAAGTGCCTGCATGCGCTTGAGGGAATAGACAACGTCTTCAGCGGTCAGTTTGTTGCCACTCTGGAAGACAACGTCATCGCGCAGGGAGAAGGTGTAGGTCGTCCCGTCGGTCTCCCAGCTTTTCGCCAGATGGGGCACCTGGCCCGGTCCGCCCTGTCTGGGCAAAACCAGCGTATCATAAACGTTGAACATCAAAATGCTGTCGGCATAGTCGGAGGCTTTGGCGGGGTCGAGTTCGCCCACAGCCACTTCGTCGAGCCGCAATACGGTTTCGGCAAAGGTCTGCGTATTAAAGGCCGACATCGCGAGCAGCGCGGCAGCCACTGTTTTCATTCCAGCTTTCATGACTTACCCCTCTGGGATTGTATTTTTACTGACGTTTTTGTTGCTTGTTTTATGGGTTGGTGACGGATGGTCGCCGCCAAAGACGTCCATGGTTCCGCACCACAGCATGCGGGTGAAGGCGGCGGTGTGATTCCAGCTTGAATGGGTCTTGCGGGAATCGAAATGTACGGAGTCTCCTGCTTTGAGAACGTCACGGATGCCATCGATCTCCACCGTCAGTTCGCCTTCCAGAATGTAGAACATCTCTTCCCCCGCATGGCTGATCGGCTCGGATCTGTAGCCGGGCTCCTCATGCACGATCACCGAATGCAGAACACTTCCTGCAAAGGCGGAGGACAGGCGTTCATATTTTTGGACGGCGCCGGGCACCGCGAATCGCTTCCGGGTATCCTGGCGGGTGAGATGGGCCTCGTTCATGGACTGGTCCGGCGCGCTCAGGAAGCGTCCAAGCGGCAGGTCCAGCACCTCGGCGATCGAAACAAGCGAGGACAGGGAGGGAGCGGACAGGCCGCGCTCCACCTGACTGATAAAGCCGACGGAGAGCCCTGCGCGCTCGGCAACGCTCTGCATGGTCAGCTTGAGCGCCTTGCGCTGCTTGCGCAGGGCACTGCCAAGCTGTTCCGCGTCTGAAATGGAGCTGTCAGGTGTTTTTTTTAGCATGGCTAAAAAACAATCATACTGATCAGGCGGCGTCAATCTATTTTAGTCTGGCTAAAAAAATTCGGAGCGCACTCGAACATCACTGGTTTGCACGCTGTTGACCCTTCGCAGCGGGAATACGCAGTGCCTCATCTCGGGGGAATTGGGTCGGGCGGCTTGAGACGCAGCAAAAAAATCCTGTTTAACGTCGGTTGCACGGCCCCTTTTGCAGGGCTGACTCTGGTAGAGTTTCCAACGGATCGTACAACTTATCCACTCCTATAAGTTGTTGAGTGATGCGTAACGAGATGTTGCGGCTGGTGCAATCAGACGTCAATAAACAGGGTGGTCCATGCAGAGACTGGATTTCGAGCTGGATAAGGCACAGGTCAAGCGGGCCTGGGGCGTCATTGACCGGCAGTTTCAGGATCTGGGGCTTACGCTGCAGCGGGGCTCCGACTTTGATGTGGTCGAGGCTTTGGCCGAAGCCAGTGAGGCACCGCCTCTTGAGGGGCATTTCACGCCAACCCTCAACACCTACACACCTTCACAAGCCTTCTGGCTGATCTTGAGTGACCGGGAAGGGCAGATGGTTGGCCGGGTCTGTGCCAGGTTTGACCAGATGCAATATCCCATGACCTTAACGGATTTCTGGCGCAAATATTTCCACCGCTGTTATCCGAATGTGGAGGGCGGACAGGTTCATCTAACGCCCGAACAGCCCCGGGTCGGACGGCGGATCACCGGAGATGTGGTCTATCTGGGCGGAACCTTTGTCGCGCCCTATTGGCGGAGGCACGGTCTGGGCGGACTGTTGAACCAGCTGGCCCAGATTGAGGCGCTCGATGAATGGGGGGCGGGCTATTACTACGGCTGGATCCAGGGTCACAACTTCCTGGATGGCTTCTGGCGCGAATGCGGCTTTACAAGATGCTGCCACCATGCGCTGACATGGGCCGAGCCAATGCCTGATACGCTGGATGCCAACTTGATTTTTGCAGGCAATAGCGTGGATGACGTGTGCGATCTGATAGATCGCGTTGCTCGTGGACTTCCAATAGCTCCATCAGGCAGAAAATCCGGGCGATCCCGGCCCGAGTCTCAAACTTGACCAGAAGGCGCTGCAGCGTCATGTCGGGGACGGCCGGTCCCAGCCGGTGGCCCGTGCGTTGTATATCCAGCCAGGGCGTGCCGGAAAAGGCGGTGTGATAGGCTGTCGCAACGCCCGCACGATAGGCTTTGGGCAGAAAGCTGGTGGCCGGTTTCGGGGTCTCCGGGTCCAGGGCCTCGGGGAAGAACCGCCGAAAGGTGGTGCGGTTACCGGCAAAGGTGATTTTCGGAACTTCCCCCGGCTCGGCCGTGGGCAGAGTCAGAAGCAGCCACGGGCTGAGCTTGGTCATGCGGCTGTCGCGGATCATGATCCCGCTGTTTTCCTTCCAGGTGTCAAGCAGGAACTGGGCCCGTTCCCCAGCCAGCCCGTTTTCCACATTGGAAAGGGGGAGCGGCTCAACAAAGGTAGGTTTGCTCATCAATCTGTCCAAACGGTTCCGGGTTCGGCTGGAAGCCACGCTGGATTGCTTCGGCAAATATATCTGTTCGTGCCGCAACGGCAAGCTCAGCCCGTTCCGCGTCGCTCAACAAGCTGGTCTGTTCATGGTTGAACATGTTGAAACAATGAAAATCGAGCAGATAGAGGCAGTCATATCGCGCCGCGATTTCAAACAGCTCCAGAAATGCCAGCTGTTCTTTGGTAAAGTCCTGTTCGCTCATGCGTCTTGGGTCTCGCTTTTTCTCCAGGGAACCGGTGCAGTGCCTACAACACGCGGCCTCGGGATTACTTCTGTAATTTCACCAGCGCTTCGTAAACAAAGAAGACGCTGTCCAGGAGTTCGAACTGGTTCATCTGCTTGTCTATGGGCCAGCGGCTGTTTTGTTCCACAACGCTTTCAAGGGCTTTCAGATAAAGCTCCTTGTCCAGGCTTTGTCGGTGGCCGGGGGCTTCAGGGGAGCCGCCGCCGGGCAGGGGCGCTCTCAGTTCCTGTGACAGAAGCAGCATATGCTCGGCGCTGAGGGCCTGTTTGCCCTTCCGGATCCGGGACACGGACGCAGGCGTCAGGCTCAGGAGATCGGCGATCTCCCTGTTTTTCAGGCCACTGGCTTCGATGGCGTCATTGGCCCAGCTGGTAACGTTGAATCGGGGCTCGCCCACGTTTGCCTGCATGTTGCATGTCCCGTAAGGATCTCTTGCCAATCTGCTAACGAAATTTACGCTTCCTGGCAGGTCATTGCAACCGTTACGGCAGATGAATTGGTCCAGGTGCAGGCCGGAATTATACCACCCGCAATAAATATGAGCCTATTCGACCGTGACATGAGAGCGTTCAGCAAGGAGCCTGCCACAGGGCGATGTGGGGCATCGTCCAAGTCGCGCGACACGGCGGAACGCTCTCATGTCGCGGCCTTCGGTGGCTTTTTCAGACCCGCCGGGCTGTGTCACGCCTCTGGCCCGGCCAACCAGGCCGACCTGCATGCCTTTCCTTGCCGGAGAAACTGAAAAACTCATCGAATAAGTTCCTGTTTGTTGAGGTTGGTATTCCGCTCTGGATTAAACATGCCTTCCGCAAGAATGACCGCGCTGCGGCGAGAGAAACAAACACCCCCGGTTGCCGGGGGTGTTCCGATTTTCTGTCAGAGGACGGGCCCCTTATTTCATGCCAAGTTGAAGACGCAAGGTTTCGGCAAGATTTTTGACGGTTGTCTGCGTATCCGCACCTTCGGTGATTTCCACCAGAGCAGCTGCGATCAGGTCTGTCACGGCAACCCCTTCGGCGCCTGGATAAGCGTACCAGGGGCCCGCATAGTTGGCGACCTGGGTATGGGCGATGAGGGCGTTCGGGTTGTTTTGATAAAATGCGCCGAGATAAGCCTTGTCCTCAATGACCTTGGCATTGGCCGGAGCATAGCCGGTGTTTTCCACGATGATCTTCTGGCCTTCCGGACCGGTGACAAAGGAGATGTAGTCCCAGGCCGCTTTCTGTTTGGTGGCATCATCAGTCAGAAGCACGATGGCCGAACCGCCGGTCGGGAAATAGACCTTCTCCTTGTCGGCAGCAGCAACCGGCGTAGGCTTGACGGTGAGGTCAAAGGCATCACCGGCGCCATCTTCAAACCGCTTCTGCAGGGAAGAGCTTTCGAACATGATGCCAAGTGTACCGGCTGGAAGCGCCTGGCGGGCCTCGTTCTGGCCATAGGACTTCATGCCCGCTTTCTTTGCGAAGCGCTGGTAGAGATTGGCTGCGGCGATGCCTTCCTTGCTGTCGAAGGTAATGTCGGTTTCGTCCGCATTCATCGGCCGGCCGCCATAGGAGCCGAGCAGAGACTGGTAGCGCCAGTCGTGACGGCCGATCCAGATACCATCGATCGTGTCGCTCAGGGCATCGATTTTGGCCGCCAGCTCGATCACACCGTCAAAGGTGGTCGGGAAATTGTCCATGGAACCGCCAGCCTGTTCAACCAGGGACGGATTGACATACATGACCATGGTGGAGGCGGAAGTGCCAAGAGCGTATTGAGCGCCTTTATAAGAGCCGAGGGACAAAAGAGCCGGTGTGTAGCCCATCTCGTTGGCCTTGCCACCGATGAAGCTGTCGAGCGGATGGATCAGGCCCCGGTCTTCCAGAATGCGCCAGCGATTGAGGCCAACATAAGCTACGTCGGGAGTGTTGCCGGCAACGGCTTCACGCAGCAGACGCTGCACGCCGTCAGCATAGCTTTCCGCCGGTCCGTCCAAAGTGATCTTGATGTCCGGATGCTTTTCCATGAAAGCGGCGGCCAGCTTGTCCTGGGTTTCGGCCCAGATGGTCGGGATGGCGTAGTGGACACGGAGTTCTGTCTGTTCGGCGCTGGCGGCTGTTGCGGCCAGGCTGAACGCTGCTGCAATAAACAAGGTCTTCATGAGGAAAGCCTCCTGGGTGGATGAGAGAGGGCCCGGTTGGCTCCGGACTTGTCGGCATGCATTATTCGGCTCATCCCTTCAGGCCTCCAGTTGCGAGGCCCCGGGTGAATTGACGCTGGGCGGCGAGGAACGCGAGCACCAGCGGTGCAGTAATCAAGGTGGCGGCAGCCATGAGCGGGCCGACGTCGTTTCCCGACTCCTCGTCGCGAAAATAAAGAATGCCGCGCGGCGGTGTCGCCAGATCCGGATCGGTGGTGGCGATCAGCGGCCAGAATAGATCATTCCAGTGGGCGGTGACGGAAAAGATCGCGAAGGCGGTTGCAGCGGGCAGGGCAAGGGGAAAGGCGATCCGCCAGACAATCGCGGTTTCGCTCAGCCCGTCGACCCGGGCTGCATCGAACAGCTCCGCTGGCACCTGGGCAAGAAACTGGCGGAACAGGAAAATGCCGAAGGCCGTTGGCACGAAAGGCAGGATCAGAGCCCAATAGGAGTTTAGAAGGCCGAGTTTGGCAAAGCCCAGAAAAACGGGAATGGCGGTGACATGAAACGGCACCAGCAAGGCTGTGAGGACCAGGGAAAAGAGCACGGTCCGGCCCGTAAAGCTGCGCTGGGCAAGGGCATAGGCGCAAGGGACAGCAAACAGGATTTGGAACACCAGAATGCCGCACACAACGATGACCCCGTTCAGGAGATAGCGCGGCACATTGGTTTCGGTCAGCGCCTTGGTGAAATTGCCCCATTCAATATGGCTGGGGAGGAGCTGAAAGGAGGTCGTGAAAATCTCATCCGGGGGTTTGAGGGCCAGAGACAGCATCCAGAAAAACGGCAGCAGGATAAAAGCCGCGCCGATGAGCAAAAGGGCGAGCGACAGGGCTCTTGCAAACACGAGTTGGAGGGTCAACGGTAATGGACCCTCCGTTCCACGAGACGGAGCTGTATCAGCGTCAAGGTCAGCAAAAGGGCAAAGAACACCACGGTGATGGCGCTTGCGTAGCCCGCTTTGAAATAAACAAATCCTTCCCGGTAGAGCGCATAGACCAGTGTGTCAGAGGCAAAGGCCGGGCCGCCCTTTGTCAGGGTGGCCACGGTTTCAAACACACGGAAGGCATTTGTGGCCGTGACAACCAGAACAAACAGCGTCGTTGGACCGAGCATTGGCCATGTGATGGTCCAAAAGCGCGGCCAGCCACTGCCGGCTCCGTCGACTTCAGCCGCGTCATACAGCTCTGGCGGGATGGCGGCGAGGCCTGCCAGAAACAGGACCATATTGTAGCCGACGGTCTGCCAGATGCCGATCACGGCAAGGGTGTAGATCACGAGCCCCCGGTCGCTGAGCCAGTTCTGCGGCGCCTCGCCCAGAGCGGCAAGGGTCTGATTGACCACGCCGAGCGAAGGGTGCAAGACCATTTGCCAGGCGACCGACATGGCCACCAGGGTTGCTGCTACGGGCAGGAAATAGACGGAGCGCAGCACCGTGGAGAGTGAAGGAGCCCAGTCCGTCATCCGGTGCAAGCCAAGGGCCACCAGAAGGCCGAGTGCCAGAGCTCCGGGAATAACGATGGCTGCATAAATCAGTGTGTTGACGATCGCGCGCCGTCCGAGGGGTGACCCGAACAGGTTCTGGTAATTGTCCAGCCCGATCCAGGCAAAATGCGAGGCGCCGAACTGGTAGTCTGTAAAGGACAGGAGTGCGACAATCGCAACGGGTACGAAGATGAAGACCAGCAAGGCAAAGGCCGCCGGACCGACCAGCCAGGCAGTTGTCAGGGCCTCACGCAGGCGGATGGACAGAGAAGAGGACGGAGCAGGAAACCGGCTGGTCATGGCGCGGCCTGCTCTTCCAGGCGCTTGCCTGAGTGCGGGTCGAACAGGTGCAGCCGGTGTGCGGCAACGCCAAGGCGGATCTCGCTGCCCGGTGCAGGGACCTGAAAATCTCCTGGAGCGATTGCCTGAAGTGCTGTGCCTTTGACTGTGCGCAGGGCAAGGATGGTTTCGGACCCCAAAAACTCCGCCCCGTGGAGGCGGGCTGTCAACGCACCATCTGCAGCCGGGGCGAGATGTTCCGGGCGAATGCCGAACAGCGCCGGAGCCGTCTTTGCAACGTCCGGCGGCAGACCGTCTCCGGGTTCGAGAAAATTGATGGAGTTGGTGCCGATAAAGGCCGCAACCTCCCGGCTGGCCGGGCGGTTGTAAAGCTCTCTTGGGGTGCCGGACTGGGCTACCTCTCCCTTGATCATAACGATGATCCGGTCGGCCATGGCCATTGCTTCGGCCTGATCATGGGTGACGTAAACGAAGGGACGGCCGGTGCGCCGGTGCAGACTGGAGAGTTCGGCGCGCATACGCACCCGCAGTCTGGCATCAAGGTTTGAGAGAGGTTCGTCCAGAAGAAAAAGGGCCGGATCGCGCACAAGGGCACGTCCAAGGGCGACGCGCTGTTTCTGACCGCCGGAAAGACTACCAGGTTTTCTGGTCAGAAAGGGGGTCAGGTCCAGGCTCTCTGCCGTTTCCAGAACCTTCTTCCGGATCAGTTCCCGGGCTGAACCGCTGCCCGGGACCAGACGGCCCAAGCCGGGCAGACGGCTGAAAGGTCCCAGATGGCGCATGGTGAGCGGCAGGGCAATGTTCTGAAACACCGTTAGATGCGGATAGAGCGCGTAAGACTGGAACACCATGGCAATGTTACGCTCATAGGCCGTACGGTGACCGACATCGGTTCCGTTCAGCAGCACCTGACCATGTGTGGGCCGGTCAAGGCCCGCCATGATCCGCAATGTGGTGGACTTGCCGCACCCGGATGCGCCTAAAAGCGCTGTAAAGCTGCCCTCGGCAATGCACACATGAATGCCGTTGAGAACCGTTGCAGGGCCGAAGCGTCTGGTGACGTCCTGCAATTCCAGTACGGTCTGTAAGGTCATGTTCATGGGCGCCAGTTAATGTAAGATATCTTACATTAATACGCGTGGCATGTAGTTATGATGACAGTTTGGCGCGCGCCAGAAGATGTGTGGCCAACCTGTTGACAGCATCTTCAGGTGACTGTGCCAACTCCAGTCCGTCCGCATGGGGGGCTCCGAGTAAACCGATTACGGGTTTGGAAAAGTGCAGACCGTAGGCTATCTCGCTCAAGGTGCCGTAGGACCCGCCGACGGCAATCAGAACTTCGCAGGATTTGGCAATGATCATGTTGCGGGCTTCATTGAGACCGGTGGCAATCGGCAGGCTGATATAGGGATTGGCCATGCGCCAGTCATGGTCGGGGACCATCCCAACTGTCAGGCCGCCAGCCTCCAGACATCCTTTGGCTGCAGCCTGCATGACTCCAGTTTTTCCACCGCACATCATGGTCAGGCCGAGCGTCCCGAGCTTGGCGCCAATGGTCTCTGCCGCCGCCAGCTGGCCGTCCGTTGCCTCGCGGGGGCCGATCAGGCCGACGGGCAGGCGTCTGGCCCCGCCAGCCCCGTTTAAACAGGTGAGGGCCTCAAGGGCTGTCACCTCACTGGCTTCAGCCGGCCGGGGGGCGGCCTTCCAGGTCCACGACCAGGGGTCCAGCCTGGCGTGAGCGTCGTAAAGTGTGCCCTGGTGGAAAAAATACTGTTTCTGGCCCATTGGCGACTTTCGCAAAATTCTGTAAGATAGTTTACAAACCTTGCATAGGAAGCTGACAGTTTCATGAACCGACTGCTACCGACCCCGGCCTTCAGTGAACGGCAGAACCGGATCATTGCCCTGACAGAGCAGCAGGGCTTTGTCACCATCGAGAAACTGGCCGAGGAGTTCGGGATGTCCGCCCAAACCGTGCGGCGGGACATTATCGCTTTGGCCGAGGCCGGCCGTTTGCAACGCTTCCATGGTGGGGCAGGGGCGATCGGGGACCTAGAGACGATCCGGCTGGATCATGGCCACAAGGAACGGATGGGGGTGGAGGCAAAGCTGGCGGTGGCCCGCCAGGCCAGCGGCTTGATCCCGGATGGAGCCAGTCTTTATCTCGATGTGGGCACGACCATTGAATATACGGCCCGTCAGCTGAATGGCCGCAGCGGCCTGAAGGTCTTCACCAACAGCATCCGGGCGGCCCTGAGCTTTGACCCCAAGCGGCATGATGTGACGGTTCTGGGCGGGCGTATGGCCGGGAAGGATGGTTCTCTCGTGGGAGAGGATATTGTTCTTCTGTTGAACGGACTGACGCTAGACTATGCGCTGATCGCCTGTTCTGCGATTGATGCACGGGACCGGGTGATGGATTTTGACCTGTCGAAAATCGCGGTCAAAAAGGCGGCAATGGCCGCTGCCAATTGCTCCATGCTACTGGCGACTCCGTCCAAATTCGGGCGCACGGCGCTGTCGACCCTAGCCAGTCTTGACGCGTTTGCAAAGGTTGTCACCGGCGAGGCGTGACATCTGCACACTCACCCCGGCTCCGGCCTGTTTGGCCTTTGAACGCCCTGGTCCTCTCAAGGGGCTGGTCAGCCGCCGCCCAAGAGCATGATCAGGGTGCCGGCAAGGGTCAGCAGCACATTGGCCAGCGCGTAGGTGCCCGCATAGCCGAGGGCCGGAACCGTGCTGTTTGCGGCCTGCTGGACAATGCCAAGGGCGGGCGTGCTGGTCATGGCACCGGTCAGCGCGCCGAGCAAAAGAGCAGGGTTCATGCCCAGAAACAGCCTGCCGAAAGCATAGCCGCACAGGAGGGGCAGGCAGGTGACAACGATGCCGGACAGGAACAGCACCGGTCCGACGGAGCCCAGTGCGTCTGCTATGCCGCCGCCCGCATTGAGGCCGACACCGACCATGAACAGCAAGAGGCCAAGTTCCATCAGGATGAAGCGGGCCGCAGCAGGCATGCGGCCGAAGGTCGGGCGGTTGGCACGCAGAAAGCCGACGCAGATCCCGGCCACCAGAAGACCGCCCGCCGTGCCGATGCCCACATCAATGGTGCCGACCTTGACGGTGATCTGGCCGAGCAGCAGGCCGAAGACTATCCCCGCGGCAAAGGTGAGCAGGTCCGTTTCAACTGCCTTGCGGTCCTCGGCACCGATTTCGGCAATGGCCCGGTCCAGCGCCCGGCGCTCCCCGGTCAGGATCATCACATCGCCCCGCTGCACCACGGTGCCAGGGGAAAGCGGCAGCTGGATCTGAGAGCGGGTTGTCCGGACCAGATAACAGCCGTGTTTTTCATAGATTGCCAGCTCTTCCAGGGTTTTGCCGACTGCACTTGGGTTGGTCACGACCACTTCAGCGACATCTGCCACAGCGTTAATCAGGTCGGCATCCAGGACTTCGGCGCCCAGGTGATACAGTTCGCGCGCCCTGGCGTGCTCGTCCGGGGTGGCAAAGACAGCGATCTTGTCGCCGCTTTCAATGACGGTCTCCGGCGTCGGTTTGATCAGCTCCGCGCCCCGCTTCAGCCGGTAGAGCGAGCGGAAGCTGACGGTTTTAGCGGCCCGGGCCGCCAGCGCCTGGGCGATGGTGAGCCCGTTCAGGTCCGGGGCGTCGATCAGATAGGCGCGCAGGATTGGCCGTTCGATCTTGTCTTCTGCAGCGTCTGCCCTGAAGCCACGCTCTTTGGCAAAGGTCTCTGCAGCACTGGCCAGGTCAACGCGCAGCAGGCTGGGCAGCAGCTTGACCACGAGCAGCAGCCCGACCGTGCCGAAAATATAGGTGATCGCATAGGCAACGCTGATGCTTTCGATCAAACCGTTGGTGGTCTCGCCTGCGGGCAGGTCCACAAGGCCGGAGGCAACCGCGTTTTGCGCGCCCACGAGGGTGGGGGTGCTGGTCAGGCTGCCTGCCATTAGCCCGGCGGCAAAGGCATTGTCCAGGCCGGTCATCCAGGCCAGCGCGAGCACCAGAAGGAAGGAGCCAGCACCCATGAACACGGTCAGGACCAGATATCTGGGCCCGTCCTGGCGCAGAACGTTGAGGATCTGCGGTCCGGCCTGCCAGCCGACTGAATAGATGAACAGGGTAAAGCCGATGGATTGCACAACCGGGTCAATTGTGTAGCCGTAGTGACCGAAGACAAGGGCACAGAGCAGCACGCCGCCGGTCACGCCGATCTCGAAGCGGGCGAAACGGATGTTGCCGACAAGATAGCCGACTGCGATGATCGTGAATATCACAAGCACTGAATCTTGCCGGAAAATCTGCGAAAAGTCGATTGTCATTGGTTTTGTCTTGTGTCGCGGGCTTCGGGCCTCTGTCCGGCCGGATCTTAAGGGTGCACAGCCAGGACGTGTCCTGCTCAAGCTGAGTGAGGACCTTCTCTTGTCCTCTCCAAAGGGCGTCATCCCCTGGGCGATGGTTGCGTCAAAATCATGGCACAAGCAAGAATTTTGCCCGTCCGGCTATTGCGCAGCTTCCGCCGGGTAGTGTTGTTCCAGAAGGCTTCCGGTGCTGCGATAGTGGCTGAGCAGCAGTTTCCAGGTGGTATCCGCGTCCCGGTCAATGGCCGCGTTCATGATATCGGAATGTTCCCGGCCAATGTCACGGCCGGAATAGTCGAAGGTTTCCCCGGCCAGATACCGGTAGCGGAGCATCAAGTCGTAGAGCTGGTTGCAGAATTTCAGCAGCACCGGAGACGGACAGGCGGCGAGCAGGGCGATGTGAAAGTCTTTGTGCAGATCCTCGAAATACTCCATCTTGGCGCGCTGCTGGCGTGTCAATTGGTGATGGGCTATCACCAGCCGGTGTTCCCATTCTGCATCCGCATGGGCGATGCTTTCCCTAAGCGCCCGCTCTTCCAGCAGGTAACGAAGGGTCATGACTTCGGTGAAGTTGGCATTGCTAATCTCTGCGGTGCGGAAGCCGCGCTGGTCCAGCCGCTCGACAAGCTGGTCGGAGACCAGCAGGGACAGCGCTTCGCGGACCGGAGACCCCCCCATATCCAATAGGGCCCGCAAGTCTTCAATCTTCAGCTTTTTTCCCGGTTGCAATTCTCCAACCAGGATCATGCGGCGCAACGTGAGATAGGCCCTCTGGGTGGCAGAGGCTTCATGAGCGGAAGCTGACAGCGGTTTTGAAGTCATTCTAGGTGTATCGATTTTTTGCAGGTGGCTGCCTTTGATCGTTCTTTGTGGCGAGGTCCCGTTGGGACATCTGATAATTATTGCAATATATGAAATTGAAGGGAAAGAAATAATCAAACCCAAAATCTATTAATTTGATCAAATAATTTCCCGCGCGGGGAGCCAGCCGGTTCAGACCAGCGTCCGGTCCTTCTCTTTGACATGCGAGAAACTGCGGACTTTCAGAGCGGAGAAACAGGCTGTATAGAGACCCTTTGATCAACAGTCTTTGTTCTCCTGCCGATCAGGAGGCCGAAGGGGCGGGGCTGGTTCGATGCAGCGGCAGCCCAACAGCCCGGGAAAAAGAACGAAACCAATGAGTGATTTTCTGGTCGCGGCCCTATATCTGTTCACGCCGCTGGACGACTATGAAGAGATGCGCGGCGCGCTCAAGGCTTTTTGCGTCGAGCAGGATGTGCGCGGCAGCCTGCTGTTGGCCCGGGAGGGCATCAACGGCACGATCTGCGGCCCGGAAAAGGGTGTGCGGACCGTGCTGGCGCATTTGCGCGCCGATCCGCGCCTCAAGGATCTGACCCACAAGGAATCTTGGACCCATCGGCATGTGTTCAAGCGTATGAAAGTACGCCTGAAACAGGAAATCGTCCGGCTGGCGGTAGACGGCATCAACCCGAACGAGACCGTCGGGGAATATGTCAAACCGGAAGACTGGAACGCCCTGATTTCCGATCCGGATGTCGTCGTGATTGACACCCGCAACGACTACGAATTCGCCTTCGGGACCTTTGACAAGGCGCTGAACCCGCAAACCCAGTCTTTCCGGGAGTTTCCCGGCTGGGTGGAGGGGCAGGAGACATTGAAGGCAAAGCCGAAGGTCGCCATGTTCTGCACAGGCGGCATCCGCTGCGAAAAGGCGACTGCCTGGATGCTCAAAAACGGCTTTGAGGATGTCTATCATCTGGAAGGCGGCATTTTGAACTATCTGGAAAAGGTGCCCGAAGAGGAGAGCCTTTGGAAAGGCGAGTGTTTTGTCTTCGATGATCGGGTGTCGGTGGACCACCAGCTGAAAGCGTGCTGGGGCGAATGGGTTCCCGAAGAAGCCCGGCACATTATCAATGAAGACACGGATTATGAGCTGGGTGCGCGCGGCGACAGCACCGGTGCTTCGGCCGCACACGCGTGTCCTCCCCAAAAGATTGCGTCTTAACGGGCGTTAACTTTTTGCTTTTCAGGTGCGGGTCACTGCCCCTAAGCTGACGTAGCGGAGTTTTTCCGCGCCAGACTGGGGGAAAGGTCATGCGTCGCAGGTTCTGGAGCGCGCTTGGCGCGCTGTTAATTACACCGTTTTCGTCATTTTCCGTTTGGGCCGGGGGCCAGCCGCTGGCCTGCTACCAGCAGGCCACGGTGCCTGCGGTCTACAAGACCGTGCAGGAGCGCGTGCTGCTCAGGGCTGAAAGCAGCCACACGGTGCGCAAACCGGCGGTCTATGGATATCAGACCCGCAAGGTTCTGGTAAAGCGGGAGCGGGTGAGCTACCGGGCAACACCGGCCGTCTATCGGACCCGCCACCGGCAGGTCATGGTGCAGCGGGCCAGTGTTGGCTGGGAATACCGGATCATCAGGGGGCGCAAGACCCTGTGCAAGGTCAAGCACCCTGCCGTCTATCAAACCGTGAGCGAACAGGTTCAGGTGCAGCCCGCCGGCCGGATCAAGATCCGCCATCCTGCAGTCTACAGCCTGGTGAAAGAACGGGTTCTGGTGGAACCTGCCTCCAGCTATGTGGTGCGCGAACCGGCGGTCTACCGGACCGTTAGCCGCAAGGTCCTTGTGCAACCGGCCCGCACCGTCTGGCAGCCGGTGAAGCTTCGGGGTTGCCGGTAGGGCCTGACGGCCCCGGTCATCATCAATTACGCTATGTATAAATGGTGTCTTGGGGTCAGGCTTCTGCAATGCGCCATATGCCGGCGGTGCTTGTTATGTTTGGAATGAACGCCCCGGAATCGAACGGCAGTCCAAACCCCGGGTGGGAAAACAAGTCGCCTTTTTCAAAGCTGGCCGCATGAAAACGCAGCACTGTGTCTTCTCCTCCTGAATCCCGGGAAGCGTGTTCAAACAGTCCAACACAATAGAATGCGACCATGCCCCGTGCCCAGTCGATGTCGTTGAGGCAAAAGGGCTGTTTGACCTGCAATTTCCAGTAAAGCTGTTCGGTGTCCGTGCTCATCGAAGCGATTCGGTCAGATACTTCCGCTGCCTTTTGCGCAACCTTGTATTTGCTGAGCTTCAATCCTCTGGAAAGCGTCAATCCGGAGAACGTGAACCGTCCTGTCCAGTCGGCGCTTTTGCTGCGGAATTCAAACTCTGCTGTCTGTGACCAAACCGGCAAGACGGTGGCTGAGGCCGTTTTGAACCGGACTTCCCAATCATCGGCAACCGTGTTGAACACAGGGGGGCTCCCCTCGCTTCAGTCTCGTGTTGAAAAATCATCCGCCAGGCAGGTTACTTTTGGAAGGCGGCCTGCTGCAAGTGGCATGGCGGTGTCGGCTCAAACCATTTGCGGTCTGGCAGGGTCACGGACGCAAAGGCATGCAAGCGGAGCTGTGCTGCATCCGCTGTGTCGCTGCATCCGCTCTGCCTGTACCGGGGTGCATAAATCGGGGTCTAAACCTTGAATCTATGCGTCTTTAGTCCGGTCCGGCCATGGCCTTCTACGAGGAACAGGCCGCCGGAGAGCGTGTCCGGTTCAAGAGCGGTCGGGTCCGAGGGCTGTTTGATGCTGGTGACGACAAGCTGATCCAGCTTCGGGCCGCAGAAACAGGGCATGGTCGGTTTGTCGACCGGCATTTTGATCGCCGCCAGCAGATTGCCGTCCGGGGCGAAACAGTTCAAAAGTCCGGCCGATACGCCCGCACTCCAGTAATTGCCGTCCGCATCGACCGTCGCCCCGTCCGGACGGCCGGTTTCGTTGGTCTGCTGGGCAAACAGCATTTTTGAGCCAAGGGCCCCCGTGGCCGCATCAAAGGCGTAACATTCGATCCAGCCGGGGGAGGAATCTGAATGATACATGTAGTTGCAATCCGGGCTCCAGGAGAGACCGTTGGAGCAGGACAGCTCGTCCCGGATTTCCTCGACCCGGCCGCTGCCATCGATCCGGTACAGTCCGGCAATCGGCTCGCGCGGGGACTGGATGTCCATGGTGCCGACCCAGAAGGCCCCATCCGGGCCGACCTTGCCGTCATTGAGGCGCGTGCGCGGCTGGTCCGTCTGGACGCTGGCCAGAGGTTCGCTGGCGCCGCTGGCCGGATCGAACAGGAGCACCTGGTCCCAGACACACACGATCAGCCGGTCATCCTCTGTCAGGCCAAATGAGCCGACCTCATTGTCGAAGGACCAGCTGGTGAGTGTCCGGCTGGCCCAGTCGAGGGACTGGATGGACCTGCCCTGAATGTCTGCCCAGAGCAGCCGGTTGTGTCTGTCGTCCCAGGTCAGGCTTTCGCCCAGCTGATAGGTCGTGTCGAGAAAACGGGTAATCGTGTGGGACACCGTGGCAGGTTCCTTGAAGGGCCAAGCAATTTGTGCCGGAAACGTTTTTCGCCGGCAGGGGTGGAAGCGGACTATATAGGCGCGGGCTTGCGGCGTCGAGACTTCAGCGCGGGCGGGTTGGCGGGACCGGAAAACGCCGGCGGCCCGCTTCTTACGGCGTCTCTTCCAGCGGGATGGCCGTGCGTTTGACGATCGGCCGGATGGCGAAGGAGGACTTCATTCTCAAGACCCCGGGCAACTGGGACAGGTGGTCCCGGTGGATGCGTTCAAAATCAATCGGGTCGGCGGCGGTCAGGCGCAGGATGTAATCCGCATCACCCGCCATCAGAAAGCACTCCATGATCTCGCCGGAGCGGGCAACGGCCCGTTCAAAACTCTCCAGGGTTTCCTTGGACTGCCCGGTCAGGGAAATTTCGACAAAGACGTCCATGCGGCGTCCGAGTTTGCGCTGGTCCAGAAGCGCAACGTAATTCTCGATGACCCCGGCATCTTCCAAGGCCCGCACCCGGCGCAGGCAGGCGGAGGCGGACAGGCCGACCCTGTCGGCCAGATCCGCATTGGCGATGCGCCCGTCCTTTTGCAATGTGTCGAGGATCTTCCGGTCGATCCTGTCGAGTTTCATCATGATGCACCGCACATATTGCTCTGGTTTCCTTATATTCTGGTGATATATGCGAGAAAGTATCAAGGCAACGCAATAAAATTGTGCCTGTTGGCGCTGCGCAGCCCTGGAACGCAAGCACATTCGATCAGCGAGGGGGTAGACTGTTGGGCAATCAAAACCGCTTCCAGAGGAGTTACGGTTATGCGCATTGGTGTGCCGAAGGAAATCAAGAACCACGAATACCGGGTCGGCCTGACGCCGGACAGTGTCCATGAGATGATTGCACACGGCCACGAGGTGGTTGTGGAAACCAATGCCGGTGCCGGTATTGGCGCAAGCGATGCGGACTATGAAACGGCCGGAGCGAAGATTCTCGCAACTGCGAAGGATGTCTTTGATGCAGCGCAGATGATAGTGAAGGTCAAGGAACCGCAGGCGGTGGAGCGCGCCATGCTGCGCCCGGACCACATTCTGTTCACCTATCTGCATCTGGCGCCCGACGCGGATCAGACCGCCGATCTGGTCAAATCCGGAGCAACCTGCATTGCCTATGAAACGGTCGTCGACGCCAAGGGCGGCCTGCCGCTGCTGGTGCCCATGTCCCAGGTTGCCGGACGCCTGTCCGTGATTGCCGGTGCCAAAGCGCTGGAAAAGGCGCAAGGAGGTTCCGGAACGCTTGTGGGCGGCGTGCCCGGTGTGGCGCCGGCCAAGGTGGTCGTGATCGGCGGCGGGGTTGTCGGCTCCCATGCCATCACCATGGCCCTGGGCCTCGGTGCTGATGTGACGGTTCTGGATCGGAACACCTCTGTTCTCGGCCAGCTGTCCCAGACCTTCGGTCCGGCGCTGAAAACCGTCTACTCCACCAAATCCGCGCTGGAAAAGCACGTTCTGGATGCTGACATGGTGGTTGGAGCCGTGCTGGTGGCCGGGGCAGCAGCGCCCAAGCTGGTGTCAAGAGATCTGGTCAATCGGATGAAAGCAGGGTCGGTTCTGGTGGATGTGGCCATTGACCAAGGCGGCTGCTTTGAAACCTCCAGGGCGACCACCCATTCCGACCCGACCTACATCATCGACGAGGTGGTGCATTATTGCGTGGCCAACATGCCGGGCGCCGTGCCGAAGACTTCCACTTATGCGCTGAACAACGCAACGCTGCCCTTCGCCCTGGCTCTGGCCGACAAGGGCGCAAGCCAAGCGCTTCTGGACGACCCGCATTTCCTTCCGGGCCTCAATGTCATTGGCGGTCAGGTAACCTGCCAGGCCGTCGCCGAGGCGCTCGGATATGACTATGTCGATCCCGCCGTGGCGCTGTCGCAAAAGGACACCAGCCAGGCGGCCTGAGGCCAAGGGAATGGCAATGGTGTGAATTCCGAATATCGGAAGGGCTGTCATTTGGATCAGCAGATGGTCCAGGGATAGCCCTTTCAGTGCCAGTTTAGAACCTCGTGCAGACTTATCGCACGAGGTTCTAAACTGGCGTCAAATCTGCCGGAGTTGCTCCGGCGTCTCTACTGGTTTGTTCCCGGAAGCGGAAGACAGACATCTTCTGCCGCGCTCACAGGGAAAGAACACAGTCCGATTCTCAAGAAACCTTAAGGGCAGCGGACCTTGTAAGGGGTGCCGTTCTGGTCGTGGGCAATGCAGTTGCGCGGTGTTGTGACAACGCCGACCAGGCCACCGCCAACGGCGCCCAGAGCTGCACCCGCGAGGGTCGCGTTGACCGTTGAACCGGCGACAGCGCCAATAGTCGCGCCGGTTGCAGCGCCAAGGCCTGCGCCGATCAGCATGCGGTCGCGCTGGCTTTCCGTGTTGACGCAGCCCGCTAGCAGCAGGGCGAGAACCGGGAAGGTGAGAATCGGTTTCATCCGCAGACCCTTGGATCAAGTAAGTTGTCCAAGGGTGCGGATCTATGGTTAACAGAACCTTACCAAACCCGGGTTATCCAAACCCGATCCGCCGGTTGATGCAGGCCGGACGCGCCGCGGAGCTGAATTTCCCGCAGGCCGAACCGTCACGGTGTGGTTGCGGCCCCGATCATGGCACCTGCGCCCGCGCCGATGGCTGCACCGGCCAGAACCGGGGCTGCGCCAGCTCCGACCGCCGCCCCGACAACCGCGCCGGTCGCAGCGCCGATGCCGCCGCCAATCAGGGCCCTGTCCGTTTGCCGGGTGGTGCTGCATCCGGCAAGAAGTGTGGCCGTCATGGCCACCACAAGAAGTTTTTTCATGCTATCCGCCTGTGAAACCCGATAGGCTTCCCATGTGCTCCGCAGAGGCCCAGAAGAAGCGCTAACATTCTGAGTGAGACCAACATTTCAATGCTTACTTCAATCTGATTAAGCATTTGTTGACCTTGTGGACAGCATTGCCTTTTGCACATTTTTTAAACGCAGCTCAGCCACGCCCAGGTCGGGTCTTTTTGATCCGGCCTGCTTTTCAATCTGTATCAGAGAGTTTTGAACGCCCTTAAGATGCGTTACGGGCAGGCGACCCGGTAGGGGTTGCCGTACCGGTCATAGGCGACGCAGTTTTTCGGCGTCGTAGCGGCCCCGACAATCGCACCACCTGCAGCACCAATGGCAGCGCCGGCCAGAGCCGGTCCGGCCCCGTTTCCGGCAGCAGCGCCGATGATGGCGCCAGTTGCTGCCCCAAGACCACCGCCCACAAGGGCGCGGTCCGTTTGGCTGTCAGACTGGCAACCGGCCAGAAAAGCGGCCAGTGCGGCAACAAATACAAGTTTCTTCATCGTCTCATCCATCCTGCCGGCCTGTTGCCGGATCAAGCTTTTTCGAGGCGGGCACAGCATATGCAGTGCCCATCTCAAACGTATCGTTTGGCCTTACGGGCAGGCGACCCGGTAGGGGTTGCCGTATCGGTCATAGGCGACGCAGTTTTTCGGAGTTGTGGCCGCACCGACCACCGCACCACCGGCTGCCCCGATTGCACCGCCGACAAGGGCGCCGCCGACGTCGCCCGTGGCAGCTGCGCCGATGGCCGCACCGGTGGCCGCACCGAGACCGCCGCCAATAAGAGCACGGTCCGTCTGACTGTCGGACTGGCAGCCGGCAAGGGCGCCTCCCAGTGCTGCAAGCAGAACAAGCTTCTTCATCAATGGTAACTCCCTTTGACGCCGTTTCCGTGGCGTGATCAATAGTTTAAAGTCTGCCCGAGACTAAGCTGCTTTGAATGCGGGGGCAATCTATCAATTTCCGCAGTCCGACGTGCAGCCTTGCAAAGGCTCATCCTGGCGACATCTGAGCCGCGATAGAGATCGTGTGCGTTGGGCAAAAATATGACGTTGGTGCGAGCAGGGAGCATGCAGGGGCCGCCGTCGTCCGCATCAGTGCCGGTTTATCCCTTGAGAACAGACAGCAATCCGCGGGTCGAGGCATCCTTACCATCCGTGGAGATCTCTCCCTTGACCATGGGCAGAAGCGCAGTGGCCAACTCCTTGCCGAGTTCAACACCCCATTGGTCGAAGGAATTGATTCCCCAGATCGCGCCTTCCACGAAAACCCGGTGTTCATAAAGCGCAATCAGGCGGCCGAGTGCGAACGGGGTCAGCTTGTCATAGGCAAGGGTGAGGGACGGCCGGTCGCCGGGAAACACTTTGTGCGGGGCCAGGCGCTCCACGTCCTCCTGAGACAGACCGGACGCACTCAAAAGCGCCTTGGCCTCGTCCAGCGTCCGGCCAAGCATCAGAGCTTCCGACTGGGCTAGACAATTTGCCATCAGAAGATCGTGATGATGGGCTAGATCGTCCTCATGCCCGTTGGCAGCGATCAGAAACTCGCACGGGATCACCGTCGTTCCCTGGTGAAGCAGCTGGTAGAACGCATGCTGGCCGTTGGTGCCGGGCTCGCCCCAGACCAGAGGTCCCGTCTCCTGGTCCACCGGGCTGCCGTCGAGACGCACCCGTTTGCCGTTGGATTCCATATCCAGCTGCTGCAGATAGGCGGGCAGGCGGGACAGGCGCTGGTCATAGGGCAGGACGGCGCGGGCGGTATAGCCCAGAACGTCCCGGTGCCAAATGCCGATCAAGGCCATCAGAACCGGCAGATTCTCCTCAAGCGGAGCTGTCTGGAAATGGGTGTCGAGGGCGTGGGCTCCCTCCAGAAAGTCGTTAAAGGCATCCGGGCCAACTGCGATCATCAGGGGCAGGCCGATGGCTGACCAGACCGAATAGCGTCCGCCGACCCAGTCCCAGAAGCCAAAGACACGGCTTTCCTCGATGCCGAAAGCGGCCACCTTGTCGAGGGCGGTTGAAACGGCCGCAAAATGCGTACCGACCGCCTCTTCCCCCAATGCTCCCGCAATCCAGGCACGGGCGGTGGCCGCGTTGGTCATGGTCTCAATGGTGGTGAACGTCTTGGAGGCGACGATCACCAGCGTGGTGGCCGGGTCGAGCTTTTCCAGCGTATCGGCAATATGAGCGCCATCCACATTGGAGACGTAATGCAGTTCCGGCCCGTCGTGATAGGGGGCAAGGGCCAGGGTGGTCATGGCCGGGCCGAGATCCGAGCCGCCAATGCCGATATTGACCACGTCAGTAAAAGGGGCCCCGGTCGAGGAGGACAGGTCGCCGGAGCGGACCGCCTCGGCAAAGGCTGCCATGTTGTCCAGAACAGCCCGGACATCGGGCATGACATCCTGCCCATCGACGAGAACGGGCGTGCCGGACACATTGCGCAGGGCTGTGTGCAGCACGGCACGCTGTTCCGTTCCGTTGATTTTTTCGCCCGCGAACATCGCAGCCCGGCGGCCTTCCACATCGGCGCTTCTGGCAAGGTCCAGAAGGCCGGCCAGGGCCTTGGCGTCGATCTTGGTCTTGGAATAGTCGAGAACCAGATCATCCAGGCTGGCGGAAAAGCGGTCAAACCGGTTCGGGTCGCTGGCAAACAGGTCCCGGAGGGTGGTGGTGGTCAAATGCCCGGCCACCTGCTTGAGCGACACAAATGCTGCTTCATGCGCCATGAAAAGTCCCCTTGAAATCTATGTATAACCGCTTGAATTTCCGTCTATTGGCAGGTGGTGCCAAAGGCATTTGAGCCTCGGCTTCAGATACCACAGCCGCCGGACAGAAGGGAGAAGAAATTCCCGATGGGCCAAGTCCGGTCCGCAGTCTGTCATATGTCCGGCCTCATATGGTTCTATCCTAAGATTCTGATGCATTTTCAGTATTGAATTGAGAAGATATTAGGGGTTTCAAGCGATGATCAGTTTCCCTTTGCCGATGAAGACAAACGCCACAATAAACGCAATCAGGACCTCGACAGGACCTTTTCATGAGCCCATCAAAAACCCCTGAAAATCTGGTTCATCTTCTGGACAACCCGGACGCGCGGGAAGATGTGCTTGTTGTGGACTTCGACACACTCGCCGCCATTGAGGGAGTCTTGTCGAATGTAAATCGATGGGGCTGCTGTCTGACGTCGGACCATGTGGGCGATCTCTACAAGAATATCGGCATCAAGCTGGCCTCTTCCAGAAGCCTGACCAAGGCCCTCGTGACCTCGGTCAAGGGCAATGAGGCAGCCGTTGTGTTTTCAACGGCAGAAACGTCGTTCAGCGACAAGCGCCGGGAAAAGCGCAATGATGTCAAAATTTCCGCCAAGATCACCGATCTGGAAGGGTTGACGGAACTGTCGGTCGTGATCGTTGATGCCGCCAATAATGGTTGCAAGATCAAGGGTGAAGGGCTGACCAGCCTGCCGGATGAGATCCTGCTGGCAATGTCGAAATTCGAAAAACCGGTTGTTGCCGAATTCGCATGGCGTAACGACACTTCCGCTGGCCTGCGCCTCCTGTGGGACCGCACCCTGGAAGAAACCGAAAAGCAAGGCGCCGCCTGACGCGCAGGCGGGCGCGTATATGTCCGGCTTAAGCGCTCAGGGCGGCCGCTGCCTTGGCGCGCTCTTCAATGCCGCCCCAGTCCTCGGCGGCAATGGCTTTGGCATCTGCGATCCAGGACCCTCCGACACACAGCACATTCGGCAAGGCCAGATAGTCCGGAGCCTTGTTGAGGCTGACGCCGCCGGTCGGACAGAATTTTGCAGCGGCCAGCGGCGACGACAGGGACTTCAGGTAGGACGCGCCCCCTGCCTGCTCCGCCGGAAAGAATTTCAGCCGCTCATAGCCGCGTTCCAGAAGATACATCACCTCTGAAGCTGTTGCTGCGCCCGGCAGCAGCGGCACACTGTGATCGTCGGCGGCATCCAGCAGGGTTTCGGTTGCCCCGGGAGAGACAATGAACCGGGCTCCGGCGGAGACGGCAGCATCATATTGCTGGCCGTTCAAGACTGTGCCAGCCCCGACGATCGCCCCTTCCACATGCTCATTGACGGCATCAATCGCTTCCAGAGCATGCGGGGTGCGCAAGGTGATCTCAATGGCCGGCAGGCCGCCGCGCACCAGTGCCTTTGCCATCGGAACCGCTTTTTTGGGGTCTTCCACCACCAGCACCGGAATGACCGGTGCGGCGCACATGACGGTTTCGATCTTGGCTATGTCTTGGGCCATCTAAGTCTCCAAAGGTCAGTCAACAGAGCAAGCCGGGGAAACCGGACGACCGGTTTTGCCTGGCGAGCGGGAAATCAACAGGGCAGAGCCTTTCCTGGAAGCAGCGTAAAGGGAAAGGGCTCTCACGCCAGCAGGAAGGCCCGGGCCTGCCCGCCATCACAAGGTCTCAGGCGCCGAACACATGGGCGCCGGTATCGGCGGCGCCGACATTGGCCCGGAAGGCCGCGAAGAGGTCCCGGCCAACCCCGGCCTGATGGGCGCTCAGGTCGGCTGTGGCGGCGGGACGGGCGTTGAACTCGGCTTCGTCGACCAGAACGCTCAAGTCTCCGCTGACCGCATCAATGCGGATTATGTCTCCATCCCGGATCTTTGCGATCGGGCCGCCATTGGCGGCTTCCGGGGTCACATGGATTGCGGCCGGCACCTTGCCGGAGGCGCCCGACATACGCCCGTCGGTGATGAGGGCCACCTTGTAGCCCCGGTCCTGAAGAATGCCCAAGCATGGGGTAAGCTTGTGCAGCTCCGGCATGCCCATGGCCTTGGGACCCTGAAAGCGTACAACAGCAGCCACGTCCCCCTTCAGTTCCTTGTTGTTGAAGGCGGCCAGGAAATCATCCTGGGAGTGGAACACCCGGGCCGGGGCTTCCAGAATGTGCCGCTCCGGGGCAACCGCTGAAATCTTGATGACCGCCTTGCCGAAATTCCCGGTCAGCATTTTCAGGCCGCCGGTCGGCTGGAACGGTTTTGACAAGGGCGCCAGTACGGTCTCGTCGCCGGAGTTTTCCGGTGCATCTTCCCGGTGGATGTTGCCTGTGTCATCCAGCTTGGCCTCCACGGTGTATCCCGACAAGTCCGTGCCATAGACCGTCTTGACGTCCTGATGCAGATAGCCGTGAGACAGGAGTTCGCGGATCAGGAAGGCCAGCCCGCCGGCCGCCTGGAAGTGGTTCACATCCGCCTTGCCGTTGGGATAGACCCGGGCGAGCAAAGGCACCACATCTGACAGGTCGGATATGTCGGTCCAGGTCAGCTTGATGCCGGCGGCTGCGGCAATGGCCACCAGATGCATGGTGTGGTTGGTAGAGCCGCCGGTGGCATGCAGGCCAACCACGCCGTTGACGATGGCCTTTTCGTCGATCACTTCCCCGGCCGGGGTGTAGTTGTTGCCCAGGGCCGAAATGGCAAGGGCCCGTTTGGCCGCTTCCTTGGTCAAGGCATCGCGCAAAGGCGTGCCCGGATTGACGAAGGAGGCGCCGGGCATGTGCAGGCCCATGATTTCCATCAGCATCTGGTTGGAATTGGCCGTGCCGTAGAATGTGCAGGTGCCGGGGGAGTGATAGGCCTTGGATTCGCTTTCCAGCAGTGCGTCCCGGCCGACTTTGCCTTCCGCATACAGCTGGCGCACCTTGGCCTTGTCGTCATTGGAAATGCCCGTGGTCATCGGACCGGCAGGCACGAAGACAGCCGGAAGATGGCCGAAGGACAGGGCGGCAATGGCAAGGCCGGGCACGATCTTGTCGCAAATGCCTAAGAAAACCGCTGCGTCAAACATCTGATGGGAGAGGCCGACGGCGGCCGCCATGGCGATCACGTCGCGGGAAAACAGCGATAGTTCCATGCCGTCCTGTCCCTGGGTAACACCATCGCACATGGCCGGGACGCCCCCGGCCACCTGGGCGACCGCACCGATCTCATGGGCGGCCGTGCGGATCAGATCCGGATAGGTTTCGTAAGGCTGGTGGGCCGACAGCATGTCGTTATAGGCGGTGATGATCCCCAGATTGGCCACCACATCTCCGGACAGGGCCTGTTTGTCGGACAGGCCGCAGGCGGCAAAACCGTGGGCGAGATTGCCGCAGGACAGGCGCGAGCGCTGCGGGCCTTGGTCGGCCGCCTTGCCGATGCGCTCAAGATAGTGCGAGCGGCTGTCATGGCTGCGTTTGACGATCCGGTCTGTCACCTCGCCAATGCGATCCTGAATTGTCATGCTTCGGGTCCTTTCCTGGCCGGTTCCGGCTGGGTGGGGGAGGCCAAACTCTTCGGGTGTTCAGGCCCGGGGTTATGTTAATCGATTTAGGTGACAGGCAGCGCACAGGACATTGTCCTGTGGCCCGCTCTTGAGTCTTGTTCTCAATCGCCGTCGTCTTCCGCCCAGGTGCGGCCATCCCGCTCCACCAGGGCGATGGAGGCGGACGGGCCCCATGTTCCGGCGGTATAGCCTTTAGGGGTGTCCTTGGAGGCGGCCCAGGCCGCCTGGATCGGATCGATCCAGGCCCAGGCCGCATCCACTTCATCCCGGCGCATGAACAGGGTCTGGTTGCCCCGGATGACATCCATGATCAGACGCTCATAGGCATCCGGATTGCGCACCTTGAAGGCCTCGGCAAAGCTCATGTCAAGCGGCACCTGGCGCAGGCGCATGCCGCCGGGGCCTGGGTCCTTGATCATGATCTGCATCTGCACGCCCTCATCTGGCTGAAGGCGGATCAGCAGCCGGTTGGCGGTGATCTTACCAGCTTCCGTGCCAAAGATGGAATGGGGGATCGGGCGGAACTGGACAACGATTTCCGACACTCGCTGCGCCAGACGTTTGCCGGTACGCAGGTAAAACGGCACGCCGGACCAGCGCCAGTTGGCGATTTCTGCTTTCAGCGCAACAAAGGTTTCCGTGCGGCTGTCCGAATTGCCCAGCTCATCCAGATATCCGGGCACGGCGCCCCCGGCCGACGCTCCGGCCCGGTACTGGCCGCGTACGGTCAGCTTGTCCGCATTGTCCGCAGTGATCGGGGCGAGCGCTTTCAGCACTTTCAGCTTTTCGTCGCGCACACTGTCCGCATTCATGGATTCGGGTGGCTCCATGGCCACCAGGCAGAGCAGCTGCAACAGGTGGTTCTGGATCATATCGCGCAGAGCCCCGGCGGTATCATAATAGCCGGCGCGGCCGCCGACCCCGAGAGACTCGGCCACCGTGATCTGGACATGGTCGATATGGGCCGCATTCCAGAGCGGTTCAAAAAGTGCATTGGCAAAGCGCAGGGCCATCAGGTTCTGAACGGTTTCCTTGCCCAGATAGTGGTCGATCCGGAAGATCTGATGTTCCTTGAACACCGCCCCGACCGTGTCGTTGAGGGCTTTGGCGGACGCACCGTCCTTGCCGATGGGCTTTTCCATGACGACACGGGCGCAGTCATTGACGACACCGATCTTGCCCAGATTCTCGCAGATCGTGCCGAAGAGGTCTGGGCCGACAGCCAGATAGAAGGCCCGGATCACGCCGTCGCGTTCGTCCAGAACGGTCTTGAGGGTTTCAAAGCCTTCGCCGGTGGCAATATCGATCTTCACGTAGCGCAGGCGTTTCAGGAACCGGGTCAGATGGCTGTCATCCAGATCATTGACATGTTCCTCAAGCGCCTTTCGGGCCCAGTCCCGGTAGTCATCGTCGGAATAATCACGGCGCGCGCTGCAAATAATGCGGGCCTCTTCGGGCATCTGCCCGTCAGCATCGCGGTGGTAAAGAGCCGGCAGAAGTTTGCGGTGCGCCAAGTCGCCGGAGGCGCCGAACACCACCAGGTCAAATTCCTGAACTTCAATGACGCGTACCGCCATAAGACATCCTTCCAACAATGAGCCGTTCTACCGCACTGCCGAAGACCGGCCGTTCTGACGGGGTTTTAAATCGATTTAATTCTGTTGTCAGCCCTTCATTGAAGCGCTGACCACTCTTTTTCGAGTTCACCGAGCCGCGGCAGGTCGGCTCCTCTGCGCGAACAGGTGATCCCGGCGGCTGCGACGGCGAACTCAAGAAGGCGATTGAGGCGTGTTTCGTCAAGAGTGCTGAGCGAATTTCTGTCTGTCGCACCAAGTTTTTTCAAACCGGCCAAAAGCGCGGCCTGAAAGGTGTCTCCGGCGCCAACCGTATCTTCCAGCGAGACTCTTGTTCCCGGGCAGGTTGTCTGAAGTCCGGCGGCATAGGCGGTGGCGCCGTCGCCGCCCCGGGTGACGATGACAAGGCTCGCTCCGAGGCTCAGCCAGCGGCGGGCAATCGTATCGGGCGAGGCGTCCGGGGCAAGCAGATGAAGGTCTTCATCGCTCACTTTGACGATGTCGGTCAGGGGGATCAGCGCTTCTGTGTTGCGGTGCCACAATTCCATGTCCGGTTCAACGGTCGGGCGAATGTTCGGATCAAAGGAAATAAGTGTTTGGGCGTGCTCGCGTTCGATCAGGGCCTTGAGCGCGCCGGCCACCGGCTCCACCAGGGCCGTATAGGAACCGATATGGAGAAAGCCTGGCGGGGTGCTGAAAACCGGCAGGTCGGCGGGCGTCACCATCCGGTCGGCGGCATTGGCCCCGTAGAACGTATAGGCGGGCTGGCCCCTGGCATCCTTTTGCACCAGGCTGAGCGTGGTCAGATAGTCTGTGCGCAGGATGAACGCATCTGAAACGCCTTCCTTGCGGAATTTGGCAACCAGCCGCTCGCCAAGTGCGTCCCTTGAAATGCCGCCAAAAAAGGCGGCCTCTTCCCCGAGCCGGGCCAGCCCCATAGCCACGTTGAACGGCGAGCCGCCGATGCGGGCATCAAAGGAGACGCCGTCTTCAGCACCGTCACCGCCGAACAGGTCATAAAGGGCTTCGCCGCAGATCAGGAACATGAGAGGCCGGACTTTCTGTCTTGAGGGAGGTTGGAGCGGATCAGGCCGCCAGGCTGTCCGGCGGTTCCATGGCCCCGGTCATGATCGCCACCGCATCGGACATGGTGAAGTCGGATGGTTTGATCACGCAGGCGCGGCGGCCGAGCCGGTGAATGTGAATGCGGTCGGCCACCTCAAACACGTGAGGCATGTTGTGACTGATCAGAACGATTGGCAGGCCGCGGGCCTTCACGTCGTTGATCAGATCGAGCACCCGGCGGCTTTCCTTGACACCCAGGGCGGCCGTCGGCTCGTCCATGATCACCACCTTGGAGCCGAATGCGGCCGCACGCGCCACGGCAACGCCCTGGCGCTGGCCCCCCGACAGGGTTTCCACCGCCTGGTTGATGTTCTGGATGGTCAGCAGGCCGAGATCGCTCAGCTTCTGCCGGGCAATCTCCTCCATCTTGCGCCGGTCCAGCTGGCGGAACCAGGCGCCCATGAAGCCCGGCTTGCGCAATTCGCGGCCCATGAACATATTGTCGGCGATTGACAGGGCAGGGGACATGGCCAGGGTCTGGTAGACCGTTTCGATTCCTGCATCGCGGGCCTGGATCGGCGAGGCGAACTGCACCGGCTTGCCATCCAGCAGAATCTCGCCCTCATCGGGAATGACCGCACCGCTCAGGGCCTTGATCAGGGTGGACTTGCCGGCCCCGTTGTCGCCGATCACGGCGAGGATTTCACCGGGATAGAGCTCGAAATCGGCATGGTCCATGGCCACCACACGGCCGTAGCGCTTGACCAGTTTGCGCGCTTGCAAGACAGGTTCCATCAGACCGATACCTTTCTGATCCATTGGTCGACCGTTGTCGCCGCGATGATAAGGACGCCAATCAGCATGAAGGTCCATTGCGGGTCTGCCCCGGCCATTCTGAGGCCCAGTTCGAAAACGCCCACAATGAGGGCGCCGAAAAACGCTCCGAGAATGGAACCGCGGCCGCCAAAGAGAGAGATGCCGCCGATCACGACGGCAGTGATGGCCTGGATGTTGCCAATGACGCCGGTGGTCGCAGATGGGGACACGGAGCCGAACCGGCCGATCATGACCCAGCCGGCAAAGGCGCAGATAAGCCCGACCAGCGCATAGACCTGAATGATGGTCCGGTTGGTGTTGACGCCCGCCAGCTTGGCAGCTTCCGGGTCATCCCCGACCGCATAGACATGCCGTCCCCATGCGGTCTGGCGCAGGATATAGGCAAGCACGACCACGAGCACACACATGAAGACAACCCCCATGGTGAAGGTGGCGCCCCAAATTTGGAACTTGGTGCCGAAGAGATGCAGGAAGGGGGCGTTGGCCTCAATGTCTTGAGAGCGGATCGTTTCGTTTTGCGAATAGATATAGTTGGCGGCAAGCACGATCTGCCACATGCCGAGAGTAACGATGAACGGGGGCAGCTTGACCTTGGCCACCAGCCAGCCGGATCCGGCCCCGATCAGCGTTCCAGCGATCAGGCCACAGGCAACGGCAACCGGAGCAGGCAGGCCATAGCGGAAGGTAAACTGGCCCATGATGACCGAGGTCAGCACCGCAATCGCCCCGACGGACAGGTCGATCCCGGCGGTCAGGATGACAAGGCTCTGGGCGGCGGCCAGAACCCCGACGATCTGGACTTGCTGCAGGATCAGCGTCATGGCGAAGGGGGAGAAGAATTTCGATCCGAGCAACGCTCCGAAAACGGCAATGGAGAGAACCAGAACGATCAGCGGCACCAGAAACGGGTGCAGGTGTAGCGTGTGCTGGATCCTGTGCCCGAACCCGTGTTGGTCATCTTCAAAGGAGGCGACTGCCTGCGGACTGGACGCAGCGGCGGCTTCGAAATCCGCCGGCCCGCCGGAGGGTCTGCTGTCTGAGGTCATGCCCGTGTTCCCGTTGGTGCGGTGTTGGATGCGTTTTTTCAAAGTTGAAGACTGGCAAAGGCGTCAGCGGTCCGGCGTCAGGCGCTGCTTTGGCAAAGCGCGGTTCCGGACCCTTGAGCGGCTCCAAAAAGGGGCAAGGTTGCCCATGCCCCTTCAGGTGTTTGACCGGATGCGGGCCTTAGCCCCAGCAAAGATCCGTGCCCTTGGCGGTGTCGATGGACTCAACCCCGTCGACCGGCTTGTCGGTCACCAGGGATACGCCCGTGTCGAAGAAGTTCTTGCCCGGGGTCGGTTCCGGCTTGGTGCCGCTGTCGGCCCAGGCCTTGATGGCTTCGATGCCGAGGGAGGCCATCAGCAGCGGATATTGCTGGGAGGTCGCGCCAATGACGCCATCCTTGACGTTCTGGATGCCCGGGCAGCCGCCATCGACCGAGACGATCAGCACGTCACTTTCCCGGCCAATCGCCTTGAGCGCTTCATAAGCACCTGCCGCCGCCGGTTCATTGATCGTGTAGACCACATTAATGAACGGGTCCTTGGCCAGAAGGTTTTCCATGGCCTTACGGCCGCCTTCTTCGTTGCCGGCCGTAACGTCATTGCCGACGATGCGCGCATCGGTCTCATCGCCCCATTTGTTCGGGTCGCCAAGATCAATGCCGAAGCCCTTCAGGAAGCCCTGGTCGCGCAGCACGCCAACTGTTGGCTGGCTGATGGCAAGATCCAGCATTGCGATCTTGGCGTCGGCCGCGTCATCGCCCAATGTGGCGGCAGCCCATTTGCCGATCAGCTCACCGGCCAGGAAATTGTCGGTCGCAAAGGTCGCGTCGGCCGCGTCAATCGGGCTCAGTGGCGTATCGAGGGCAATCACCAGAAGACCGTTGTCGCGGGCCTGCTGCACGGCTGGCACAATCGATGATGTGTCGGATGCGGTCAGCAGGATGCCCTTTGCACCGTCAGCGATGCAGGTTTCAATGGCTGCCACCTGGGTTTCATGATCGCCGTCGACCTTGCCGGCATAGGATTTCAGCTCGATGCCGAGTTCGGCGGCCTTGGCTGAAGCGCCTTCCTTCATTTTCACGAAGAAAGGGTTGGTATCCGTTTTCGTGATGAGGCAGGCGGAAATGTCGGCGGCAGCTGCAGGTGATGCCGCCATGGCGGCAAGAACTGAACCAGTCGCGAGTAGTTTGCGGATCATGTGTGTTACCTCCCTGGCCTTATGTCAATCGGTACGGTCGGGTGCGGCCAGATGTGACCCCAACCGTGCTGCTCTTGCCGGAAAGCTGGCTCGGTCCTCCGAAGTGCCAGCCCCAGCAGGTCCTTTTTCGCGGCCGCCGGTCAAAATGGCGGCCCTGGGTGAGAAGTTGAAAAATTGCGGCAGGCTTGCCGCACCGATGGCGCCCGCATCGTGACCGAAACTCCCGGTTTCAATGCGTGGCGAAATCCTTTTTTCCGGCGCCGCGCGTTCCACATCTGTCTGCAAGGCTTCGCGGAAGGTTTCCGGAAAAGTGCCCCGCAGATCGCTGTCGACCACGATCATCGGAATATCGATCAGTGCATAGGCCGTGCGCACGGCAAGGGTCAGCGCCGAAACGCAGTCGCGCAGCCATTCGTGGTATTTCGGGTCGTTTGTGTCGGCCGCATGCTGGAGATCGGCGCGGCTTAGCTTGGCGAAATTCTCCGGGGACAGATGCCGTGCAAGCGACACGAGCGACGCCCGCGTGATCAACAGGTCCCATGGGTTTTTCGGTTCCGGGGAGGTGGCCAGACTGCTGGGCGGCACCGGGATCATGGCCACGTCCCCTGCATTGCCGAGCGTGCCGCCGACCACATCCCCCTTCAGGACAAGACCGCCGCCAATGGCGGGGCCCAGAAACATGTAGAGGAAATTGTCGTTCTGGCGGCCGTGTCCGTAAAAGAGCTCCGCAACGGCGGCTGCGGTGCCGTCATTTTCGCGGAAGACCGGCAGGCCCGTTGCCGCTTCCAGATCTTCGGAAATGTCGTAGTCTTCCCATTGCACGAAGTCGGCTTGCGGCAGGCCAAGCTCATGCAGCCAGGCGCCGAGGTTGAAAGGCTGGGCAACACCGATCCCGGTGATCCGGGACTGGCTGTCCGCGCTCAGCTGGCCTTTCAGGTCTTCAAGGTCCTGAGCCAGAAGGTTCAGGGTTTTGTCCGGTGCAGGCAGGATCATGTCGTGGACGCGCCGGTCGATGATCTGGCCGGAAAAATCCATCAGCACCGTTTCCAGAGCAGTCCGGTCCAGCCGGACCCCGAAAGAATAGGCGCCGTCATGAGCAAGTTTGAGGATCGTGGCGGGCTGGCCCCGGCTGCCGTCATGGCGCTTTCCGGCTTCAAAGATAAGGCCTTCTTCGATGAGATCCTGAATGATGGCGCCAATGGCAGCATTCGTGAGCTGGACCGCCCGGGCAAGTTCTGCCTTGGACGCTTCGCCGGCACGGCGCAGGATTTGTAAAACAATGCGCTCATTATAGCGCCGCAACTGGGCTGAATTCGACCCCCGGCCGGATGTGCGGTTGTCCTCCAATGTGATAGCTCCTCCCAAAGCTCTCCGCCGCGCCCATTCAGCAGATACAAAATAATTAATTATGGTGAAACTATTCGCGTGAGGAGGCGGTCTGTCAATTCTATTCTGTGTTGCGCCGCATGGATTCGATGTTGTGCTGCAGCATGATTAGTCTGTTTCAACGCATCGAATTCAAAAGGCTAACAGAAAAAATACCGTTGCGTCAGTTGTTTGTTTTGCCAGAGGCTCGGTCTGACGGAAAGCCAAAGCCTTCATGGTGGTTCAAGTGTTCACATATTCTTGAAGACGGGTTTCCACCCGCTGCGCCATTGCCTGATCGCATAGGAGCCGTATTGTCGGCCTTCAATGGAAGGAATTGGAGTGTCAGGTGATGCGGGTCAAGAAGAACGAGGCGTTTCTAGCGCGGGCCATCAGAACGGGAAGCGGGGAAGAGCCGGCGGATCTGGTTATCCGGAATGTGCATCTTTTGAATGTGATGAATGGCAGTCTTGTGGAGACCGATATTGCCATGACCGGCGACCGGATTGTCGGCACCTATGGCAGGTATTCGGGCAAGGAGACGCTCGACGGGAGCGGGCTGACCGCCGTTCCCGGTTTCATCGACACCCATCTTCATGTGGAATCTTCCCTTGTCACACCGTTTGAATTTGACCGCTGCGTCCTGCCCCACGGGGTGACCACCGCAATCTGCGATCCCCATGAGATCGCCAATGTGCTGGGGGCGGAAGGGATCCGCTACTTTCTGGACGCGTCACTGCAAACAGTGATGGATCTGAAGGTGAATCTGTCCTCCTGCGTTCCGGCGACGTCCTTCGAGACGGCAGGGGCCTGTCTGGAAATCGAAGACCTTCTGCCGTTCCGGAACCATCCCCAGGTGATTGGTCTGGCCGAGTTCATGAATTTTCCCGGTGTTCTGGCACGCGATCCCAAGGTTCTGGCCAAGCTGGCCGCCTTTCAGGACGGCCATATTGACGGCCACGCGCCGCTGCTGTCGGGGCTGCCGCTGAACGGCTATCTGGCGGCGGGCATCCGCACCGACCATGAGGCCACCACGGCGGAAGAGGCGCTGGAAAAACTGGCCAAGGGCATGACGGTGCTGATGCGTGAAGGCTCGGTGTCCAAGGATCTGGAGGCGCTTGCTCCCATTCTGACGCCGGACGTCTCCGCCTTCATTGCCCTGTGCACCGATGACCGCAATCCGCTGGATATTGCCGAGGAAGGCCATCTGGACAGCATGATCCGGCGGTTGATTGCCAAGGGCATCCGGCCGCTTGATGCCTACCGGTCTGCCAGCTGGTCGGCGGCCAATGCCTTTGGCCTGAAGGACCGGGGGGTGATCGCGCCGGGAAGACGGGCCGATATCGCGCTTTTGAAGGATTTTGAGGACTGCCGGGTGGAGCAGGTGATCTGCGGCGGCGTTCCGGTCTCTGAGGCCGCCTTTGCAGCGCGCGGCAGCGTGGCGCCGGTCGGGCTCAAGAGTGTCCGTGTGGACAGTGTGTCTGCGGATGTTTTTGACGTCCCGGCCCGCAATGCGGAAACCCCGGTGATCCAGGTGATTCCGGGCAAGATCATCACCGCACATGTGAAGATGACGCTGCCGGTCACGGGGGGGAAGACCTTGGCGGATCTTGATCAGGATGCGCTGAAGGTCGCTGTGGTGGAGCGCCACAAGGGCACCGGGAATATCGGGCGGGGCTTTGTCAATGGCTTCGGTATGAAGGAGGGGGCCATTGCAAGCTCGGTCGGCCATGACAGTCACAATATCTGCGTGGTCGGGGCGGATGAGACGGCCATGGCCCAAGCGGTCAACCGGGTGATTGCCATGCAGGGCGGCTTTGCGGTTGCCGGAAAGGACGGGGTGCAGGCCGAACTGGCTTTGCCTCTGGCCGGGCTTATGAGCCTGGAGCCGTTCGAGACCGTGCGCGCGGATCTTGTCGCCTTGCGCGCTGCGGCCAGGGCGCTGGGCTGCGTGCTTGAGGAACCGTTCCTTCAGGTGGCATTCCTGCCTTTGCCGGTGATCCCCCATCTGAAGATCACCGATCTTGGCCTGTTTGATGTGGACCGGTTTGAACTGGTGGATCAGGGGTCCTGAACGGTTTAAGCCGCCGGACCCCGGGTGCCGGGGCCGACATTGCAGCGTATCGCGATTGATCGGATTTGCCTTTCGCAGCCTGACATCAGAGATTTCAACGCAAAACACAAACCGGTTTGAAACGATTGGAACGCGACACGGATTAATACTGGCGCATCCGGGTGCGGAACCTAGACCATCTGCGCGCGCTTCTGACGGCAAGGAGGGCCACGATCAGTCCGATCAGCACGGACCAGAGGAGAACCTGCCCATCAAAGGCGAAATTCTGGAGGAAGCTGGCCGGATAGGCGATGGACGGGTTCATCGGCAGATAGGTGACGGGCATCTGGTCCTGAAGCTCGTCGATCTGAAAATTCTGCCCCGTCTTGAATGCCGTCTGAAGCGTGTCGCCAGCCTCAGTGGTGAATTGCACGGTGATGGTCGCTCCCTTCAGGAGCGCTATGTTTTTCAACGCTTCTCTTGGGTATTGCCGGGCCAGTTGCTTGAGTTCGGCCTCTGTGACCGGGGCCTGCTCGACATCGAGAAGAGTGGCTGTCGTTGTTTCGCCAAATTCCTTGAGCAACCAGTATTTCAAGCCGCTGTCATAGTGGAAATAGATCGATACAAGACAGGCAAATGCTGCAAAAAACAGGATCGCCAGGGACAGGGCATGACTGTCTTCGGCTGCTTCTTTGGGATGAAACATTGCCCCTCACTTTAATGTTGCTTGTTCAGACTATACATATAAAAATTGCAAGTGAACATTTCAAGAACATGGAGGCCGAATGATCCTGACCCTTGCCGTTTCCGGTTATCGCTCGCTCCGCGATCTTGTGCTGCCCCTTGACCGGGTCACCCTGGTGACAGGCGCAAATGGCAGTGGAAAATCAAGCCTTTACCGGTCGATCCGCTTGCTGGCGGATGTGGCGCAGGGGCGTGCTATTGCCTCGCTGGCAGCGGAAGGGGGGCTGCAATCCACGCTCTGGGCCGGGCCGGAAGCCTATTCGCGGGGCATGAAACAGGGGCAGGTGCCGGTTCAAGGAACGGTGCGCAAGGAGGTGGTCAGTCTGAAACTCGGCTTTGCCGATGAAGATTACGGCTACGCGATCGATCTTGGATTGCCCGCAGATGCAGGCATGTCGATGTTTTCAATGGATCCCGAAATCAAGGCAGAAGCCCTTTGGGCTGGCGAGGCCCTGTCGCGTTCCAACGAGATTGCAGGCCGGAATGGCCCCACCGCCAGAGTTTTGAATGCAAAGGGCCAGCGCGTGCCCGTTTATCAGGCTCTCGCGCGGTTCGATAGTATGATGACCCATGCGGCGGATCCCAAAGACGGTCTGGAACTGCTGGTGATGCGCGAGCGTATGCGTGCCTGGCGCTTTTATGATCATTTGCGCACCGACCGGGACGCCCCGGCCCGTGCCCCCAGGATCGGCACGCGCACACCGGTGCTGAGTGCCGATGGCGGTGATCTGGCAGCCGCCCTGCAGACCATCCTTGAAATCGAGGGAAATGCGGCGCTGGCCGAGGCCATTGACGATGCCTTTCCCGGGGCCGCCATTGAGATCAGTGTGGCCGACGGCTATTTCGAACTGCTGATGCGCCAGAAGGGACTGTTGCGGCCGCTCCGGGCCAGTGAGCTCTCTGACGGAACCTTGCGCTACTTGCTGCTGACTGCGGCGCTGCTGTCGCCGCGTCCGGCGCCGCTGGTCGTCCTCAACGAACCGGAGACCAGCCTTCATCCCGCGCTGCTTGATCCGCTTGCCCGCCTTGTGGCCAAAGCGGCGGACACCACCCAGATCATCGTTGTGTCCCATGCCGCAGCACTTGTGAGCACCCTTGCGGATCTGCCGGGCTGTGTGCGCTACGAACTGCGCAAGGATCTGGGCGAAACCGTTATAGACGGGGCAGAGGATGTCAAATGGGTCTGGCCGAAGCGGTGATACCCGGCTTCTATAAAGAGCGTGTTAAGCTTCTGATTTCGTTTTTATATTGTCATTCCTTTGCACGGACTTATCTTAAGGGGAGAAGGGGTCTGCCGAAAAAAGTTGGCAGGTGCCGTAGCGTCGCAAGTTGACGTAAACGGAAGGTTGCGTCATGTCAGAAGAGCCCAGGGGGCTTTCCCCAAGAGAGGCAGCGCCAGGAGGAAAGGCCGCCGGATCGCAAGACCGTGTTCATGAGCAGACTGTGCACTGATGAACACGGCTTGGAAAGACGCCCGGCGGTTTTGGTGGCAAGACCATGGTGGAGACCGTTATGACGAGTGTGGAGGAATGGAACGCGGCGTTTGAGCCCCGCCCGCTGCATGAATATCTGGAGGAGACCGTGTCGCGATTCGGGGACCGTCCTGCCGCGGATTTCATGGGCAAGGTCTGGACCTATGGGGAGATCGGGGCCCTAGTCGACAGCACGGCGGCCGGCCTGCAGAAAATGGGCGTTGGCCCTGGGGTGAATGTGGGTCTGTGCCTGCCCAACACGCCTTTTTACACGATTTTTTATTTTGCGGTTTTGAAGATTGGCGGCACCGTGGCCAATTTCAATCCGCTCTATGTGGAGCGGGAAATTGCGTTTCAGGCGCGTGATGCGGCTGTGCGCATCATGGTGACCATGGATCTGAAGATCATCTATGACAAGGTGGAGGAGGTGCGCCGGGAGCAGATCCTGGACAAGATCATCGTCTGCCCCATGAGCTTCTGCCTGCCTCCGGTCAAGAAACTTCTGTTCTCGCTGTTCAAACGCAAGGAACTGGCCGAGATCCCGCAGGACAGCGCCCATATTCCCTTTGAGCATTTGCAGCGCGCAGGGGCCACACCCAACCCGATCGCGGTCAATCCGGCCTCGGATATCGCGGTGCTGCAATATACTGGCGGAACCACGGGCGTGCCCAAGGGGGCCATGCTGACCCACAAGAACCTGTCGGCCAATATCGAGCAGATGCGCTGTGTGTTTGAAATGGCCCGGCCGGGGCAGGAAAAGCTGCTCTGTGTGCTGCCGTTCTTTCACGTCTTTGCCATGACGGTGGCGCAGAATCTGGCGGTCATTCTCGGGGCGGAGATGGTGCTGCAGCCGCGCTTTGACCTTGCGGCGCTGTTGAAGGTGATCAAGCGCAAGAAGGTGACCCTCTTCCCCGGGGTGCCGACCATCTACACCGCCATCAACAATTCACCCTTGACCGCGAAATATGATCTTTCCAGCATTTCGCTGTGCCTGTCCGGTGGTGCGCCCCTGCCGGTGGAGGTGAAGGACAGTTTCGAAAAGCTGACCGGATGTATCCTGGTCGAAGGCTATGGGTTGACCGAATCCTCGCCAGTCGCTGCCGTCAATCCGCTGGACGAGAACCGCCGGGCCGGGTCCATTGGCCGCTTGGTGCCGGGAACATCGGCGCGTTTTGTCGATATCGAGGACCGGAAAACGGAGGTTCCCGAAGGCGAGAAGGGCGAGCTTCTGCTTAAAGGCCCCCAGATCATGAAAGGCTATTGGAAACGGGAGGAAGCGACGGCCGAGACGATCACGGGCGAGGGCTATCTGCACACCGGGGATGTCGGCTATCGGGATGCGGACGGCTTTATCTATCTTGTCGACCGGATCAAGGATCTGATCCTGTGTTCAGGCTATAATGTCTATCCGCGGGTGATCGAGGAGGCGATCTATCAGCATGAGGCGGTGGACGAAACAATCGTGATCGCCATCCCGGATGAATACCGGGGCCAATCGCCCAAAGCTTTCATCAAGCTGAAGGACGGTTGTTCCCTGAGCGGGCCGGAGATGAAGACCTTTCTAAAGGATCACCTCTCAACCATTGAAATGCCGAGGGAATTTGAATTCCGGGACACGCTGCCGAAAACCATGGTCGGCAAATTGTCCAAAAAAGAGCTGGTCGAGGAAGAAGCGCGGAAACGGGCGGAGGCCGATGTTCAGGCGAAAAGCGCCTGATCTGGTGGCAGCGAAAGACAAATCTCATCAAACGCGATTTGCGCCAAAGCATGCCGCGTTTTCCGGGGGCAAACTGCTTTGTCTTTTGCGTTGAAATCTCTGATTTCAGGCAGCGAAAGACAAATCTCATCAAACGCGATTTGCGCTAGTGGGAGTCGCTGCGCCCTTCCGCTGTGCGGGCCAGCTGCCGCCCGCGCTTGGCTTCCCTGCGGACGGTGTAGATGGAGGCGGCGATAATGATGGCCGCACCGGCAAGCGTCTCGGCCCGTGGCCACTGGTGAAAGACCAGGGCGCCGAAGACGGTCGCATAGAGAAGGCGGGTATAATCCAGAGAGGCGATGGCGGTGGCTTCCCCCGCCTTGAAGGCCTGGATATTGGCCATCTGCGCGGCCCAGGAGATGATGCCGATCACCAGCAGCATCCCCCATTCGAACAGTGTCGGTGCTTGCCAGGTCACAAGGGCCGGGACTGTCATGATCAGGCCGACCCCGAAGGCCTGATAGGTCAGGATGGTCACCGGCGTGTCGGTGCGGGTAAGAAGACGTACCACGATCATGACCATGCCGGCACAGGCCGCCCCTGCCAGGGCAAGCAGGGAATAGACTTCTACAACGCCGCCACCGCTTGGGCGCAGCATCAGCACAACACCCAAAAACCCGATGATCGTGGCGCCCCAGCGGTGCAGGCCAACGGTTTCGCCCAGGAACCAGATGGCGAAGATCGTGATGAAGAAGGTTTTGGAAAAGCTGATGGCGGTGGCATCGGCCAGGGGCAGATTGATGACGGCAGAAAACCCGCACAGCATGGCAGTGGCAGCGAACAGGACCCGGGTCAGCTGAAGGCCGGGGCGCTTGGTGGCCAGCGATGCAGGGAACCCGCGCGCGATGACCGGGGCGACAATGGCGAGCATGACAAATTGCCGGACAAACAGGATCTGAAAGACGCTCAGATCCTGGCCGACAAATTTGATCAGTGTGACCATAATCGTAAAGCCGAAGGCCGCCAGCAGGATCCACAGCGCGCCGACCGTGTTGGAGGGCAGGGTTGCCGTCAGATCGCTGATCTTGCGGGTGGCGCGCGCCACCTGGCCCCTGGGGGGCGGGGCAGGCGCACCGGCCGGAGCCGGGCCCTCTGCCGGATCTTTTCCTGGAGCATCCATGCTGTTTCCTGAAACATCCCCGGTGAGCGCCTCTCGCCAGGCCGGACGGAGCCGGGCGGAAGGCCAAACCAGAACCTGCGGGTGCGTGATAGGTGCAACCTAAGACGTTTGTCCTTGAAAGAAAAGCGGGTGCGGTATGGTTTGCCTCTCGCGCTGAAAGGGCTATATTTTGAGGAGCAGCGCGGCTGCGCCGAAGTGTCACCAAGAACAGATCCGCCGGATAATGCGGGCTTCGGGTCTGGATGGAGTGGGGCTTCCCATTGCCATTCATTGTCTGATTTTCCAGGGATTTTCTTCCCAGAACACAGGTCCAGTTTTATGAACCAGATGGTCACTCCGAAATTCGGTGTCGGTGCGCCCTTGCGCCGCAAGGAAGATGCGCCGCTGATAACCGGCACGGGTATCTATACGGCCGACTACCAGCCAGAAGGCTGCCTGCATGGCTTTGTCGTGCGCTCCGCCATGGCCCATGCCCGGATTTCGGTCGAAAATGCCGACGAGTTAAGGGCGCTGGACGGGGTGCATCTGGTCCTGACCGGTGAGGACCTGGCCGGGAAATCCATGCCGACCCTTGCCAGGATGAAGCAGATGGACGGCACGGAGCACTGGGCACCGGAGCAGCCGGTTCTGTGCAAGGATCTGGTGCGCTATGTGGGCGATGCGATTGCCTTTGTCGTTGCCGACGATCTCAACACGGCCAGGAGCGCAGCGGAAACGCTGGAGGTGGATTACGACCCTCTGGAGGTGGTGACCGGGATCGATGGTGCCCTGGCGCCGGGGGCGGTTCAGGTCTGGCCGGAGCATGGCTCCAACGTCGCCTTTACGCTTGGTCAGGGCGATGAGGCAAAAACGCAAGCGGCGTTTCAGGCCGCCGATAAGGTCGTGTCCATTGATGTGGTGAACAACCGCATCGTTGCGAATTACATGGAGCTGCGCGGCTGTGTGGCGGAGTTTGACACCGAAAGCGCCCGCTTCAAGCTGACCCTTGGAACCCAGGGCGGCCATGGCATGCGGGACGTTTTGTGCACCATTCTGGGGCTGGAAAAGGACGCGGTTCAGATCATTACGCCCGAGGTTGGCGGCGGATTTGGAACCAAGATGTTCTGCTACCGGGAATACCCGCTGGCCATGATGGCGGCAAGGAAACTGGGCCGCCCGGTGCGCTGGGCCGGGGAGCGTATGGACCATTTTGTCACGGATGCCCACGGCCGGGACAATCTCACCCATGCGGAACTGGCCCTGGACAAGGATCACCGCATCACGGGTCTGAAGGTTCATGTGAAAGCGGCTATGGGGGCATATCTGCACCAGTTCGGCCCGTTCATTCCCTGGGTGGGCACCAGCATGTCCTCCGGCCTCTACGATATCCCCTCGGTGTTTGCGAAGGTCGAGGGCATCTATATGCACACCGTGCCGACGGATGCCTTCCGCGGCGCCGGGCGCCCGGAGGCCGCCTATCTGATCGAGCGGCTGATCGACAAGGCCGGGGAGGAAACCGGGCTCGGGCCGGTGGAGATCCGCAAGCGGAATTTTATTGCCAAGGAGCAATTGCCCTACACCACCCAGACCGGCCGGATGTATGACACGGGCGACTTTGCGGGCCATCTGGACAAGGCGATTGAGGTGGCCGATTGGGCCGGCTTCAAGGCCCGGCAGGCGGAAAGCGCGCAATCGGGCAAATACCGCGGCATCGGCATCTGCTCTTATATCGAGGCCTGCGCCTTTCCCGGCGGTGAGGAAGCCACGCTGGAACTGGACCAGGAGGGCGGTCTGACCCTTCTGATTGGTACCCAGACCAATGGCCAGGGCCATGCCACGGCCTACAGTCAGGTGGTTGCGGAAAAATTCGGGGTGTCGATTGACGAGATTGAGGTGATCCAGGGCGATACCGACCGGGTGCGCAATGGCGGTGGCACGGGCGGCTCCCGCTCGATCCCGCTCGGCCTTCCTTCCGTGCGCAATGCCAGCGACAGCCTGGTCAAGAAGGTCAAGGAACTGGCCGCTGACCGGCTGGAAGCCGGGATTGAGGATCTGGAACTGGACAGCGGCATGGTGCGTGTGGTCGGCACCGACCAGCAGGTCACCATGGCGGAAATCGCAGCCGGGGCGGGGGAAACCCTGGCGGCCTGTGAAGAGGTCAAGCAGGACGAGGCAACCTATCCGAATGGCACCCATATCTGTGAAGTGTCCGTCGACCCGGAAACCGGTGAGGTGGCGCTGGAAAACTATGTGATTGTCGACGATTTCGGCGTGACCGTGAACCCGCTGCTTCTGGCTGGCCAGGTGATCGGCGGGGCGGCTTCGGCTATCAGCCAGGCCATGTGCGAACACACGGTCTATGATGAGGATGGCCAGCTGCTGACCGCCTCGCTGCTCGATTATCAGATGATCCGCGCGGCCGATTTGCCTGATATTCATTTCGAGACCCGCAATGTGCCGTCCACCACCAATGCCATGGGCATCAAGGGCGCCGGGGAGGCAGGCACCATTGGCGGTTGCGCTGCGGTTATGAACGCGGTTCAAAACGCGCTGAAAGACGGGGCCGGAGTGACCGAGCTTCTGGACATGCCCGCGACCCCCCTGAGGGTCTGGGAGGCGATTGCAGACGCGCGCTAAACCGGGCGGGGAAGGGGGCGGACCTTCTTCCCCGTTTCTCCGGTCATGGGCTCCGTCTTCTTTTGCAAATGGCACTGCCCTTTGGGCAGGCAAGACGCTCCCCGGGGCAAACCGGGGGTGACTTCATCGGGCGCGGAGGTTTTTTCTTTCGCACGCTTTTGACAGCCCCTGTCTGAGTTGAACATGATCCGCGGGGCCGTTTTGTGTCAGCCGTGCCCGCTTTCCGCCTGCCGTCGGTTTGCTCAAGACTCTGATAGAATGGCCATTTTTCATACGTCCAAAGGCGGTTCCCAAGTTCTGAAACTGCATAGCCGCAGAAAAGCCATGTTCGATTGACACATGCGCTTTCGGCCATGTCCCCGGTTTTATCAAGAAATGGGGCTGATTTCGCTGGTGATTCTGAAAACCTGCGTTAAGACCGGAAGAGGCCCTGAGATGATACGAAACCAGAAACAGGAATGCCCCTGTGTTTAAGTCTTTCTTCCCGCATCCGAAGCTGTTTTTTTCCTCCGCCGTTGTCTGGTCTTTGACAGCTGTGCTCCTGTGGTATGGATTCGCGAAGGATCTCGCAGAGCCGCTTGGGTTCGGGGTGCCGTCCGAGGGGCCTCCACCCATTGATTTGCGCTTTTTTGTAACGCCCGATTTTCTGTGGTTCTATGTCTACTATGCGGCGTTTACGGCTGTTTTTGGCGGGTTCTGGTGGGTGTTCTCGCGAAATCACCGTTGGCAGCTCTGGTCCGTCTGGGGCACTTCCCTGATTATCTTCACAACTTATTTCTCGGTGCAGATTTCCGTTGCGATCAACAATTGGCGCAGGCCTTTTGGCGATACATTGCAAAATGCTCTGGAAGGCGACAAAGGGATCGGGGCGGCGGACTTCTATTCGCTAATGCTGATTTTCGCCCAGATTGCCGGGCTGTCCATGACGCTGTTCATTTTGAACAGGTTCTTCATCAGTCACTATATTTTCCGATGGCGGACGGCGATGAACGATTACTATGTCGCCAAGTGGCGCAATGTGCGGCACATTGAAGGGGCCTCGCAACGTATTCAGGAAGATACGATGCGCTTTGCCTCAATCATGGAAGGTCTTGGTGTGTCCATGATTGATTCCGTGATGACGTTGATCGCTTTCCTTCCTATCCTGTTCACGCTATCCAGCCATGTCACGGTTTTGCCGATCGTTGGCGAGATTCCGGCACCGTTGTTCACAGCTGCTATTGTCTGGTCGCTGTTTGGCACTTTCCTGCTCGCGGTCGTCGGGATGAAACTGCCTGGTCTTGAGTTCCACAATCAGCGGGTGGAAGCGGCCTACCGGAAGGAACTTGTCTACGGTGAAGATCATGAGCATCGTGCCAGCCCACCGACGTTGACGGAGCTTTTTGCGAATGTCCGCAAAAACTATTTCAGATTGTATTTTCACTACGTGTATTTCAATCTGGCACGCGGTTTTTACCTTCAGGCAGACAATATGTTCACATATTTTATTCTCGTTCCGACGATGATTGCGGGAAAGATCACCTATGGAATATTACAGCAGATCCTGACGGCTTTTGGTCAGGTCTCCAACTCTTTCCAGTATCTGGTGAATTCCTGGTCCACGATTATCGAGTTGCTGTCCATCTACAAACGTCTGAAAGGCTTTGAAGTGGCAATCGCTCAGCGTGAGTCCATGTCGCCGGAAGAACTGGCTGAACTGCTCGAAAAGCAGGAGAGCAAACTTTAGACCCTCCGGCAGCCCCTTGCGCTGTGGCGCGGAAGATGGACGTGGACCGGTTCATCCTGCACCCAAAAAAGGCAAAATTTGTCCGGAAAGATTGCAAATTGGTCAAGAACGCGGAAGAGTGTCCACCTGATCGTTTCTTTGTGTGATCCAGCCCTTACCGGTTTGAAAGCAGGGGGCCCTTGTCATGGGGCCCTGGTTTGGGGGCTTGTGTCTTGCGTCTTTCCCTGATCCTTCGGTCCGGCGCGTCGGGAAAGGCACGTCCTGCGCCGGTCCCGGATGTCCTTGATGGCCTTTAAAAGCCTTGCTTCCCGTTTTTCCGGCCCGCCCGCGCCGGCTGGCATGACCCGTCAGGCGCCGCTGCTGGGCATCGCCTTCAAGCTGTCGTCTACCATCGTTTTCTTCATCATGGTCACGGCGCTGAAGATTGCTGCGGAAACCGTGCCTATTGGCCAGCTTGTGTTTGCCAGGAACTTCTTTGGCCTGTTTCCTGTGTTGCTGATGGTGGGCCTGCGCGGCGAGCTGAGCCTGGCCTTTCGCACCACCAATCCCAAGGGGCACCTGTCGCGGGCCGCAATCGGCCTGACGGCCATGGTCTGTTCCTTCACCGCCTTCCATCTGTTGCCGCTTCCCGATGCCACCGCCATCGGCTTTGCAACGCCGCTTTTTGTGGTCGTGCTGGCCTTCTTTCTTCTTGGCGAACAGGTGCGGATCTACCGCTGGGGCGCGGTTGCCTTCGGCTTTCTGGGCATTGTGGTGGTGCTGTCGCCCCATCTGGGGGAAAGCGATCTGGACGCAGGCTCCACCGCCGGGGCCGTGCTTGGTGTGACGGCGGCCGGGTTTGCCGCACTGGCCATGATCACGGTGCGCAAATTGTGCGAGACCGAGCGCACCTCCACCATTGTGACCTGGTTTGCAGCCGCCTCTACGCTTCTGTCACTGCTGACCGTGCCGCTCGGTCTAGTGCTGCCCGGTCAGGCCTGGGTGGTGCCGGATCTTGAAACCGCCGGGCTGCTTGTGCTCATGGGGCTTGGCGGCGGTGCCGGGCAAATCCTCCTGACCCAGAGCTATCGTTATGCAGAAGCCTCCACAGTCGCACCCTTCGACTATGTCAACATGCTCTGGGCGATCCTGGTCGGCTGGCTGGTCTTTTCTGAAGTGCCGGTGCCGGCGGTTGTTGCCGGTGCGTTGATCGTGATTGCAGCAGGTGGTTTTGTGATTTACCGGGAACACAAGCTCGGCCTCGACCGGACCAAGGACCGCCGGGCCTCGACCCCGTCGCGCTCGTGACTGCGGAAAGTCCTGGGGCAGAACGCAACGCCTGCCCGGATCTGGAACCGGGGTCCTGTGAATTGCGGTTGGTCTGAGATGCCGTCAAAGAGCGCGGGGACAATGCCCCGCAACAAAGCGTGCGCAGCATCGCAAGACTTCTGCCCGGCAGGCTATTTCGGTGTGTACTGAAAAGTCTGCACCGGGCTTTTTGAGCCGTCCGGATAGATCAGTTGCACATCGATGCTCTCAACCGAGCCGGGCGGCAGCTCGAGATAGGGTTTGTCTTTCAGGACCGCATTGGGATTGTCCGGATCACACGGGGCCAGCTCCCAGATCTGATCCAGCGCTCCGCCATTTATTCCATAAAACACATAGTCGATGCCGCAGGTCCAGGATTCCAGATGGGTGAAATAGATCAGCTGCTTGCCCTGCCAGTCCCGGAACGACACCCAGTTCGCCTTGGTCATATCCAGAACAGTTTTGATCTGCTCCGGCGGCATGCCCTGGGCGAGGGCGGGCTGGGACAGGGCGGCGGCAAGGTTTGGCAGGGTGGCCGCAAAGGCCAGCAATTTAAAACAGCGCATGCTCATCCTCCAGGTCCGGCACACCGCAATGACGCAGCCAGAGCAAACCGCGTCTCATCTTGTCTGCGTTTCGCTGCCAGACATTCAGAGATGTCGACGCAGACCGCAAAACGGTTTGAACCCGTTTGACCGTGGCGCCCCCTAGAACGCCTTGAACGTGATAATCGTCTTGGTGTCCTGAATTCCGTCGATCGGATGAACCTTTTCATTGACGAAATGGCCGATATCCGCGCTTTCTTCGACATAGAACTTCACCAGAAGATCATAGTCTCCGCTGGTTGAATAGACCTCGGAGGCGATTTCCGCATCGGCAATGGCGTTGGCAACCTGGTAGGTCTTGCCCAGCTGGCATTTGATCATCACGAAAAACGGGACCATGGGGTGCTCCAGGATGTTGGCATGAACTGTTCCTGCAAGCACATGGCCGATCTGGCCGCCGCAGTCAATTGCCGCATGGCAGGTCTTCCGGCCGCAAGGCTTGCAATCCCCCTGGAGGCTTGTTAGCAGTGCGGTCTTCTCATGGGGGTGCCCGGCAGGTTTGATCGGGCTGAGAGGCTGCCGCCAACTCCTTGAACCTGATCCGGTTGATCCCGGCGGAGGGAGTTGAGATGAAGACCGTTCCGGCCTCCGGCCAAATGCCTTCCTTCCCTTCTCTCTGATTGGATCATCCGCCTGCTGGAGGCAAGTGCATGAGCCTGTCCGTTGCCGCATCCACACAGCCGCTTGCAGCGGATACCGTCTTCCGCTTGCTTGAGCGGGTGCGCGCGCGCAGTCCCCGTGTTCACACGGTGACCAATGCGGTTGCGCAGACCTTTACCGCCAATGTGCTTTTGGCCATCGGCGCGGTGCCATCCATGACAATTGCGCCGGAGGAAGTGGCCGGATTTGCCGCCAGCGCCGATGCGCTGTTGCTCAATCTGGGCACGCTGGATGCGGACCGGCGGCAGGCCATTCCGCTGGCCTTTGACGCTGCCAGATCAGCGGGCCGCCCGGTCTGTATGGATCCTGTTTTTGTCAACCGCTCGCCGGTCCGCTGCGCCTTTGCCCGTGAACTTCTGGGCCGGGGGCCGGATCTGGTGCGCCTGAACGGGGCCGAACTGGAAGCTTTGTGTCCGGACCGGCAAGATGTGGACGCGGTTATTTCCGCTGGCACAGTGCTGGCAGTCACGGGGGCTGAAGACAAGGTGGAGAGCCTGAGCGGAGATTACCGCCTGCAGAACGGCCATCCGCTGCTGGCGCGGGTGACGGCGACCGGCTGCGCGGGCGGGGCGGTTCTGGCCGCCTTTGCCAGCGTGGAGGAGGACCGGGCGCTCGCGGCTGCGTGCGCTCTGTCCGTGTTCAACATTGCCGGGGACGTGGCGGCTGAGCGGGCGCGCGGCCCGGGCAGTCTGGTGCCGGAGCTGCTGGACGCGCTCTATGCTCTGTCGCTGCGCGATATCGAGAGATTGCTGAGAACCGCGTGAGCGGCGTTCCATTCACAAACTGTCAGGAGGGTGTCATGACCGCGATTGCGGTAACCATTGCAGGATCGGATTCAGGCGGTGGCGCGGGAATTCAGGCGGACTTGAAGACCTTTTCTGCCAATGGTGTCTATGGGGCCAGTGTTCTGGCCGCGCTGACCGCCCAGAATACGCTCGGGGTTAGCGCCATTCATGAGGTCCCTGTGGAGTTTGTGCGGGCGCAGATGACGGCGGTCTATTCTGACCTCAAGGTGAGTGCGACCAAAATCGGCATGCTGTCGGGCACGGCCATCATCGAAGCTGTGGCGGCTGGTCTGGACGCGGCTGAAACGGGTGCCGTCGTTCTGGACCCGGTCATGGTGGCGGCCTCCGGCGATCCGCTGCTGTCTGACGGTGCGGTTGCGAGCCTGATCGAGTGTCTTTTGCCGCGCGCCGACATCATCACGCCCAATCTCCACGAAGCAGCCCGCATGCTGGAGACAGAAGTTGCGGCTGATGAAGAGGAGATGCGCGCTCAGGCGGAGCAGCTTTTGCGGCTGGGCGCTTGCTCCGTTCTGCTGAAGGGTGGCCACGGGGGGGGCGCTGAGAGTGCAGACCTGTTTGCCGACGGCACGGGCCGGGAGATCTGGCTGCGGGAGACGCGGCTTGAAACGCTAAACACCCATGGCACCGGCTGCACCCTGTCATCGGCCATTGCCGCAGGACTGGCCAAGGGCGAACCGCTGGAGCAGGCTCTTGCAGAGGCCAAACGCTATGTGCATGCGGCGATTGCCGCTGCCGACGATCTGAAGATCGGGGCCGGGCATGGACCGGTGCATCATTTTCACGCCCTTTGGAGCCAGTGACATGCCAGAAGACACCCGTTTATCCTCGAAGTCCTCTTTGAGCCGCCGGGCCTTTGTCGGCGCTGCGACTGGGGGCGCCGCAGCGGCCGGGGCAAGCTTGCTGCCGGCACCAGCGCTGGCACAAGGGGCAGCAGACGCAGTGACCTGGAAGATGGTGACCTCCTGGCCGAAGAACCTGCCGGGACCGGGCGTGACTGCACAGCGGATTGCCGATCAGGTGGCCCGCCTGTCCAAAGGGCGTTTCCAGATCCATCTTTATGCGGCCGGAGAGCTGGTGCCTGCCCTTGGTGTCTTTGATGCGGTTTCGGCCGGTACCGCCGAAATGGGCCACTCGGCCTCCTTTTTCTGGCAAGGCAAGATCCCGGCCTCGGTGTTCTTTACGGCCGTGCCGTTTGGCCTGCTGCCCTTTGAGCACATAAGCTGGATCGAGCAGGGAGGCGGCCAGGCGTTGTGGGACGAACTCTATGCGCCTTTCGGGGTCAAGCCGGTCATGGCTGGCAATACCGGTGTTCAGATGGGCGGATGGTTCAAGAAAGAGATCACCTCCCTTGACGACCTGTCGGGACTGAAAATCCGCATGCCCGGGCTTGGCGGCGAAGTAATGCGCCGTCTGGGTGCGGCACCAGTGAGCCTGCCGCCCGGAGAATTGTTTCAGGCCCTTCAGTCCGGGGTCCTGGATGCGACCGAATTTCTCGGGCCCTGGTCCGACCGGGCCATGGGATTTCAAAAGGCCGCCAAATCCTATTATACCCCGGGCTTCCACGAGCCGAACGGCACCAGCGAGGCGCTTTTCAATCAGGCCGCCCTTGAGGCGCTGCCGGAGGACCTGCAGGCGATTCTTCTGGAAGCCTGCCGTGCGGAAAACGGGCGGGCGTTGGCGGAAAGCGACTGGCAGAACGCGGGCAGCCTCAAGCTGCTGGTGGAGGAAGACGGTGTGAAGGTCCGGCCCTATCCGGACGTGGTGATGGCGGCCTTGCGGACAATGGCGGCTGAGGTCCTGGCAGACTTTGCCGAAAGGGACCCGCTCAGCCAGCGCATCTATGACAGCCACCGGGCCGCGAAAGAGCGGCTGGCGCCCTGGAGCGATGTGGCCATGCGCAGCTTCTTGTCCGCTCGGGAGGGGGGCGCCTGAGGCCGGTGATCTGTGCAGGAGAGCCGCCCCTTCGGGTGATGGACAGCAGCCCATCGGCAGCGTTGCGCTGCTTGGCCGTTTCACCGCATCGCTCTGCGCAATGCGCCTTGCCGAATAAGCTGTTTTCCAACATCAAAGGGCGCAGACTTATCGTCCGACGCTCTCGCAACGCGTGCCATCAGTTCCGAGTTTGAAAGAGGCTTGGCAAAAGCGCCACTGTTCAGAGCGCAGACTTGCTTCCAAAATCTTCGATTTCCCTTTGGGAAGGTGTGACAATGGGGCAACGCTGGAAGAATTAGTGACGTTTGCGGAAGGTGGTGAGTTGTTGCATATTTTTTATGCAATCGAGTGGCGGCCATGTCAGACGTGTGACAAGTGAGCCTATCCGTAGAGTTTTTCAGAATTTTGGATGTGACTGAGTGAGTTTTTGCGGGTATCCGGCGGCTATTTTGCAATGCACAAAGAACTATGCATGCTCTTTGCCCAGAAAATCTATGCTTGAAACTCTGACCTGATTTCGGAAATCCTGTTTTTAGAAATCACGTTTCCTCCGAGGGGAGGGGGATGGGAGAAAACACCATGGTCAGGGCCAATAAAAATCACGCTCTATTTATTTCGACGGCGCTGGGGCTGTCCTTGCTTGCCACTGCGGCGCATGCCGGTGGCTTCGCGCTGCGTGAACAGAGCGCGTATTATCAGGGAACGTCTTTTGCCGGCTACGGCACATCTGGCGGGACGATCTCGTCCATGTACTGGAACCCAGCGTCCTTGATTGGCGCACAGCAGGGTTGGACCTTCGAAAGCCATGGCTCGCTTGTCATTCCCTATTCGGAAATTGATGGCACCTTGAGCGGGGGCGGCCTGGGGACCTCGTCCATCGGCAGCGGGGACATCGCGTCGGATGCGTTTGTGCCGTCAACCTATATTTCCTACCGGGCGGATGAGAAGTGGGTGTTCGGGATCGGCATCAATGCCCCCTTCGGGTTGACGACGAAGCCTGAGCAGAATTGGGCGGCGCAATTCTATTCCCGCTCCTCAAAGGTGTTTTCGGTCAATGTGAACCCAAATGTGGCCTATGAGATCAATGACATGATCGCTGTGGCCGTTGGCTTTCAGGTGCAATATCTCGATGTTAGCCTGAAATCCGCAGATGCGACCTCCGGGGCCGGGTTTCCGAGAAGCAATGAGATTTACGGCGACGGCTTTGGCGTCGGCGTCACGGCGGGTGTGACGATCAAGCCGGTCAAGGGCACGGAAATCGGCATTGGCTACCGGTCCGGCGTCGGGCATGAGCTGAGCGGTCAGCTGTTTTCCGGAGGATCGAGAGCGAATATCAATCTTGATGTTGTGACGCCGGACATGGTGAACATTTCCGCCAAGCAGAAAATCACCGATAAGTTCCGCTTGCTCGGCACTGTGGAATGGACCAACTGGAGCCGCTTGAAGTCACCGGTCGCGACCTCGACCGTGACGGGCAATGCGCTGACCACGCTGCATTTTAACTACGATGATGGCTGGTTCTTCTCGCTCGGCGGCGAATATGACTACAATGACAAGCTGACATTCCGGGCCGGGGTTGGGTATGAAATCTCGCCGATCGACGAGGAGATCCGCTCCACGCGCTTGCCTGACAACAACCGCTGGTGGCTGTCGGCGGGGGCGAGTTACGACTTCAACAAGCATCTGGCCTTTGATGTCGGCTACACGCATATCATCCCGGAATCAACCTCCATCAACATTGATTCCAGCCATCAGGACTTCAACGCGACCTTTGGCACCTTTGTGGCCGACGTGGACAGCAACGTGAATATTCTGTCCGCCGCGCTGCGCTACAAGTTCTAGGGCAAACCGCATTTCATCTTGTTTGCCTTGCTCTGCCTGGCATCGGTGACATCAACGAAAAAGGCCGGGAGCATATCCCGGCCTTTGGATGGCCTGGGCAGGGCATTGCCGCTGTTGCGGGGCGGTGTCAGAAGGCCGCTGGATAAAGACCGCCATCCATGAGGATGTTCTGCCCGGTGATATACCCGGCGTGGCGGGAGCACAGGAAGGCACAGGTGTGGCCGAATTCAGCGGCGGTGCCGAAGCGCTGTGCCGGAATTTCCGCCGCCTGTTCCGCGCGGATCTCCGCCACGCTCTTGCCGGCTTGTTCGGCCGCGCGTTCAAATCCGCCCTTGAGCCGGTCGGTGTCCATTTTGCCCGGCAGCAGATTGTTGACGGTCACCCCATAAGGGGCGAGCTGGCGGCACACACCTGCCAGGAAGGCGGTCAGTCCTGCGCGGGCGCCGCTGGAAAGGTCAAGCCCTTCAATCGGCATCTTCACCGACAAGGAGGTGATGTTGACGATCCGTCCAAAGCCGCGCGCCTTCATGCCGGGAGCTACGGCCTGCAGCAGTTCAACCGGTGTCACGAAATTCTGTACTGCCCCTTCCAGCATGGCGGCCCGGTCCAGTTCCGTATAGTCGCGCCGGGGCGGGCCGCCATTGTTATTGACCAGGATATCCGGCTCCGGGCATGCGGCCAGCAGGGCTTTCTGGCCCTCAGGGGAGGATACGTCCGCTGCAACGCTTGTAACCGAAACGCCATATTTTGATTGAAGCGCGCTGCGCAGCTCCTCCAGCAGGGGTTCGTTGCGCCCGTTCAGAACGATGCCGCAGCCAGCTTCCGCAAGCGCTTCAGCGCAGCCTCGGCCAAGGCCGCGGCTGGACGCGCAGATGATTGCCTTTTTTCCTTCTAGGCCCAGATCCATGCATATTCTCCTCAGATGGGCAGGCCCGTTCCGGTCAAAAGTGCAAAGCCGCAAGCAGCTCCGCGGTCCATCTTATGATCCTGTTCAACTGGAACGTGGCCGGTACTCTAGACTTAGTCCGGATGACGCAAATTGGCCACAGGGGCAGGGCACCAAGCAGGACGCTTTCCACTTTGTCATAATAATGCAACTTGAATCGCGTCTATAGCGCCCCTAATAGGAATATGGAGAAATGCCATGTCTAGTGCAGAGGCATCGCGTCACTACCGAGCCTTGTTCATCTCAGATATTCATCTGGGCACGCGGGGATGTCAGGCCGATCTGGTTCTGGACTTCCTGAAGGAAAATGACGCTGAAACCATCTATCTTGTCGGTGACATTGTGGACGGTTGGCGCCTGAAACGCTCGTGGTACTGGCCGCAATTGCACAATGACGTGGTTCAGAAGATCCTGCGCAAGGGCCGCAAGGGCGCCCGGATTTTCTATATCCCGGGAAATCACGACGAGTTCCTGCGTAACTTCCTCGGCACCCATTTCGGCGGTGTGGAAGTGACCGACAGCATTGTGCATGAATCCGCTTCCGGAAAACGCTATCTTGTCATTCACGGGGACCAGTTCGATGTGGTCATCCGCCATGCCAAGTGGCTGGCCTTTTTCGGGGACAAGGCCTATGTCACCGCGCTCGGGGTCAACACATGGCTCAATGTTGTGCGCCGCCGTCTCGGCCTGACCTACTGGTCCCTGTCAGCCTGGGCGAAGCTGAAGGTCAAGAATGCGGTCAGTTTCATCGGCAGGTTTGAGGAAACCCTGTCGGATGAAGCGCGCCGCCAGGGGGTGGATGGGGTCATTTGCGGCCATATTCACCATGCGGCTGATCAGGATATGAACGGCATTCACTATATCAACACCGGTGACTGGGTGGAGAGCTGCACGGCTGTCGCCGAACACCATGACGGGACGTTTGAGGTGATCCGATGGGTGGACAAGACCCAGGTGGGAACCGTGCCGGCCAAGTCCAAGGAAGCACCGGTCGCCGCATGAGTTCCATCCTGATCGTAACGGATGCATGGCATCCCCAAATCAATGGTGTGGTCAGGTCCCTGGAGAGGACGGCAGAAGCGCTGGAAGCCATTGGCGTGCGCGTGGAATTCCTGACGCCCCAGGCGTTCAAAACCCTGCCATGCCCGACCTATCCGGAAATCCGCCTGTCGCTGACCCATCGCGGGATCGTGCGCAGGAAGATCCTTGAATTTGATTGCGAACATCTGCATGTCGCAACGGAAGGCCCGCTTGGCATTCTGGCAGCCAGTGTGGCCAAAAAGGCCGGAGAGCCTTTCACCACCAGTTATCACACCCGCTTTCCCGAATATGTGTCTGCGCGGCTGCCGGTGCCGCAATCCTGGTCCTATGCCTGGCTCCGCCGGTTCCACAATGGGGGCTGCGGCTGCATGGTAGCGACCAAATCGCTGGAAAACGATCTGAGAGCCCGGGGCTTCACCAACCTGATGCGCTGGTCCCGTGGCGTGGATGAGGACCTGTTCAAACCTTATGAAGGCTCGGTGCTGCCAGCGGATTTGCCGCGTCCGGTATTCATGTATGTGGGCCGGGTCGCGATTGAGAAAAACATCAGGGCTTTTTTGGATCTGAAACTGAGCGGCTCCAAGGTGGTCGTCGGCGGTGGGCCGCAGCTGGACAGTCTGCGGCGGGAATATCCCGACACCTATTTCACCGGCGCCAAGGTCGGCGAAGATCTGGCGCGCCACTATTCAGACGCGGATGTGTTTGTTTTCCCCTCGCTCACAGATACGTTCGGCAATGTCATGCTTGAGGCGCTCGCCTGCGGCGTTCCGGTGGCGGCTTTTCCGGTCATGGGCCCGGTGGATGTGATTGGCGATACGGGGGCGGGGATTTTGTCGGAGGATCTGCGCGTGGCCTCGGAGGCCGCTCTCGATATCCCGCGGGAGCATTGCCGCAAGATCGCTATGAATTACACCTGGGCGGCCAGTGCCCAGCAGTTTCTGGACAATTGCATCGCAGCCCGGGATATTCACAACCGCCAGGAACTGGATGCGCGGGCGGCGGAATAGGCCAATCAGGCAGCCCCGTCCGCTCGAAGAGGCCGTTCCGTTGTGAAAGGCCGGGGCCAGCACCGGGGTAATACATAGCGTCATTCCGGCGGCCACTCTCCTTTTATGCCTCTTGGGGCGTGTGCTACGACCCCGCATCATAGGCTCAGGAGAGTGGCCGCCGGAATGACGCTATGTATAAGTCTACCCTTTCGAGCAAATCGCGTTTGATTGGTTTTGTCTGTCACTGCCTGACATCAGAGATTTCAACGCACAAGACACTGCAGTTTGTATCCGGATGAACACGATACGCTCCAGCCTCTGTCCCGGCGGTCTATTTCCATATTGATGTAGGGTGGAAAGCCCACTACTCCTTCGGGTGTTCCTGCCAGCCCAGAAGGTGTTCCCATGACCGACGCGTCCGTTCCATCTCCCGAAAGCAGAGCTGTTGCCTCAGGAAAGGCTGTGACCATTGAAGATGTGGAGCAGGCGGCCCGCCGGATTAAAGGCCAGGCCGTGTACACACCGCTTCTGAACCATCCCGCGCTGGATGAGCGGGTGGGGGCGACAGTCCTGATCAAGCCGGAAAACCTGCAGCGCAGCGGGTCCTTCAAATTCCGCGGGGCTTTCAATTGCCTGAGCCAGATCCCGGAAGAGGACAGGAACAAGGGGGTGGTTGCCTGTTCGTCCGGAAACCACGCCCAGGGCGTTGCCGCAAGCGCCAGGATCCTTGGTCTGTCGGCGACCATCGTCATGCCGGCCGACGCTCCGCAGATCAAGCTGGACCGCACACGGGACTTTGGGGCAAGCGTCGTGACCTATGACCGGGAGCGCGAAGACCGGGATGTGATTGCCGCTCAGATCTGTGCTCAGACAGGAGCGACTTTCGTTCATCCTTATAATGATCCGGCGGTGATTGCCGGACAGGGGACTATTGGGCTGGAAATCGCCCGGCAGGCGGAGGAGCTAGGGCACCGGCTGGACGATGTTCTGGCCTGTACCGGCGGGGGCGGTCTGTCCAGTGGTGTTGCGCTGGCTCTCGCGCACCGCACTCCGAAGGCCTTGTTTCATACGGTGGAGCCAGCCGGGTTCGATGACTACAAACGCTCGCTGGAAGCGGGCACCCTTCTGTCCAATTCCAGGAAATCCGGATCTGTCTGTGATGCCCTGCTTTCTCTGGCGCCGGGAGAGGTTGGTTTTTCGATCCTTAGGAAACTTGCAGCAGAGGGATTTGTTGTCACGGACCAGGAGGTTCTGGAGGCCGTGGCTTTTGCTTTTACCGAGCTGAAATTGGTGGTGGAGCCTGGCGGGGCCGCTGCACTTGCTGCGGTTTTGTCGGGAAAACTGCCCGTTGCAGGGAAAACCATCGCTCTTGTTCTGACCGGTGGGAACATCGATCCGCATATGCTGAACAAGGCTCTTCAAAGTTAACCTATCGTTAGCCTTCTGCCGGGTAATTACAAACCATAAGATGTGCTTGGTTGCAATGCTTGGAAGTCATTGTAAGCGGCGTCCGGCATGTCTTAGTGCTTTTGCGTTAAAGGTGTGCAGGCGGCCTTAGATCCCTTTTGCCAAGAAATTTCCCTTAGGCAAGAGATCAATGGGCAAGCATCCGGAAGCTGACCGGTTTGAGACCAGCCGGTTCTGTTTTCTTGAGACGGTTGAGCGCCAGATGCTCAAAGTCAGGTTCGGCGGAACACGCCGGAGACGCAAAGTACTCCTTTAGTCATGGGTTGTTTTCCCCGGCATCTTCTGCATTCGGGGCGTGCGGACTGATGGCATTTCATTGAAGAGAGGGCTGAAATGCAAAGCAGCGGTTTGAAGGACCGCCTTCGGTTTTTCAATTTTTCCGAAGACGACGGATCGCTTTCAAAATCAATTTGGCCGGTGCTCAAGGCAGAGCTGCCGCAGATTTTGGAGAGCTTTTACAAACATCTGAAAAGGGAGCCGCATCTGGCGGAGCTGATCGGGACCCAGCAGGACCGGTTGATTGCTGCGCAGGTGGCCCACTGGGAGGCCTTGTTCACCGAAGGGCCAACGGAGATCTACGTGGAGCGGGCGGAGCGGATTGGTCTGGCCCATGTACGGATCGGCCTGGAGCCGACCTGGTATATCGGCGGCTATTCCTTTGCACTTACACAATTGAACACGCTCTTGATTGGCAAGCGCTTTCAGTCCTCGGGCAAAAAGGTGCGTGTAGTCAATCTGGTCAACAGGCTGATCATGCTGGACATGGATATGGCGATCTCGACCTATCACAATCAGATGGTGGCCGAGGCGGTGGCGCGTGAAGAACAGATGAAAAGCGCGGTTGCCAGCTTCGAGCAGGCGCTCGGTGGGGCCGTCGGGGCTCTGGGCGAGGCGTCGCAGGAGCTGCAGGCCTCTTCCGGAGCGCTCAGCCAGGAGACGGGGGCTATCGGCGAGCGCATGTCCGTCATGGATGCATCATCCGCGGAAACGGCCAGCGGCGTCCAGTCCAGCGCAACGGCCACAGAAGAAATGTCCGCCTCCATTGCCGAAATCGGCCGTCAGGCCGGTCAATCGCGTGAAATGGCCCTGAAGGCCGTGGAAGGCGCGCGCAGCACCAACCAGTCAGTGACCAAACTGGCAGGCTTTGCCGATCAGGTCGGATCTGTGATCGGTCTGATTTCCGATATTGCGGGACAGACCAATCTGCTGGCGCTGAATGCCACCATTGAGGCGGCTCGTGCCGGGGAGATGGGCAAGGGCTTTGCCGTTGTGGCTGCGGAGGTCAAGGAATTGGCCAGCCAGACGACAAGGGCCACGGAAGATATCACGGAACAGGTTGCCAGCATTCAGCAGGCAACCCAGCAGTCGGTGAGCGATATTGAAGGTATCACTGCGCTGATCTCCGATCTGTCCGACATTGCTACCGGCATTGCCTCAGCCGTGGAGCAGCAGCGCGCTGCGACCGAAGAAATCACGGCCAACGTCCAGCTTGCCGCCGCAGGTACACAGGCTTTCACGGACGAGATTTCAGCCGTGCGCGGGTCTGTGGGCAATGTGGAGGGAACCGCTGGAGCGATCGAAACCATGTCGGCAACCTTGAAAAACCAGGCCGACGGGCTTGGCCAGCAGGCGGAAGAGTTCTTCCGCAAAATCAACACGGTCTCTGCTGGGTGAAGCTGCTGCGGTCGTGCCAAACTCCTGCGTGTCGCGTTCAGATGGTTCCAAACCGTTTTGTCTTTGGCGGTGAAATCTCTGATGTCAGACAGGGGAAGACACAGCCGGTGAAAAACGGTTTGCTCTGGGGTGCAACGTGCTCCAGGGCGATCCCGCAAAAGGGAGCCTGATCAGCCTGCGGACATTGCTTTCAGTTCCCGCTGCAGGACGGGTGGCAGGGCGAGCCCGCTGCCCCTCTGGACAGGCCGGAGGGCGGGAAAACCGGATACGAAAAAGGCGCAGCCGGTGACAGCTGCGCCTTATTTTAAGAACCAATCTGGAAACGTCAGTTGAAGAGGGCCTGACGCTCGGCTTCGGAGAGTTGCTCCAGCGGATCGGTTTCCGACGCGTCTTCAGTGGCGGTCTCTTCGGTCATTTCCCAGGCCGCATCCGCATCGGCTTCCGCGTCTGCAGCATCCTCTGCTTCAGCAGTCTCGATTTCTGCGTCTGAGTCACTGCTGGCCTCTGCTGCGCCCGCTTCCACTTCGCTGTCGAACAGTTTTTCAATGGCGGCTTCGTCCAGCGTTTCGTCGGTCTCAGGGCTGTCAAAGACATCGCTGTCCGCATCCGTGTTGTCGTCAGATGGCTGCGGAGCGATCGCTTCTTCCGGGGTGGAGGCGAACATGTCGTCAATGGCAGATGCATCCATCGGCTCGTTGCCGTCCGCCACAATGGCGTCCACATCGGCCTCGCTGGCAGACGCTTCGGTGCCGTCGGTTGCACCGGTCTCGTCCAGAGCAGCGTTGAAGACGTCGTCACTGACGGACATCAGTTCATCGACACTGTTCTGAGAGACTGCAAGCCCATCCTTCTGGGGGCCGTTGAGCAGATGAGCATCCGGGCGGCTGTCGACGGGACCGGCGGTCTCCTCGGCCTCCAACCCGTCAATGCCCCAGATGCCGATCATCAGGTTGATCCGGCTTTCCAGATAGCGGAGCACCTGCACAACCTTGTTGGTGCGCTGGCCGGTGAGATCCTGGAACGAGCAGGACATGAAGATTTCTGTGGCCTTGGCATCAATGTTGTCGCAGGCACCTTCGTCCGCGCCGTTTTCGCGCAGTACCCAGGCCTGTTCCTGGATCTGTTCAGCGGCTTCCAGAATGGACTGTGTAGCGCCTTCGGTCTGGGTCACAATGGCATCAAGCTCGTGGGAGGCATCGACGAACCGGTTGCTGTCGTCACCTTCATCGGCCTTGATATTGGCGATTTCAGCCTTCGTCCGCTCAATGGCTTCATGCATATCGGCAATGTCGAGGCGGATCTTGTCGAGATCTGGCACCTCACGCTGGCGGGTGACGACCTTTTCAAGCCGGTGAATCGCACCCAGAATCTCGGTCGTTTCCGGAGTCTTGTTGCGATTCAGAAACTCTTTCAGGAATCGCCGCCCGCGATCGGATTCCATCAGGGTCTGTTCTAGAGTGTGATATTCGGCCTCGCCGATCACCTCCGGTTCTGCCTGTCGTGCTTCCGCTTTCATATGGACGCGTTTCTCAACTTGCCTAAGGGACGTGTGGTGCCGTAACAAGGCCACCATCGCCTCTATCTTAGGATGAAAAACGTTAACATCCCTTTATAGCGGCCAGGCCTGAGGCCCGGACAATGCACATATGACAAAACTGCCAAGCAGTCTTAGCGCAAAAGTGGCTGCGCTGTTTGCCTGCCACTTTTTCGGGTTCGGTCTGTTTCTTCCGTTCTTTCCTCTTCTTCTGGAATTTCGAGGAGTGAGCGCAGCGGAAATTGGTTTTATTCTTGGGTTGGGCACAATGCTCCGTACGGCGGCCAGTCCGGTTTTCGCAAATATTTCAGATAGAACGGGCCAAAGGCGTCTGTCCGTCCTGGTGTATTCAGTCCTTGGGGGCGTCTTTGTTGCCTTGTTGTTTTTGCCCGGAGGCATTTGGCTCGCCGGGACGGCGGTGATTGGCTACATGGTGCTTAAGGGTCCCGTTCTTCCGCTAAGTGATGCCTACGCGCTGGACGCGGCCCGCAACACCGGCGCGGACTACGCGCGAATGCGGCTTTGGGGATCTGTGGGCTTTGTGCTGGCCAATTTTGCGGGGGGGAGTCTCGCAACGGAAAGCACGAGTTGGGTCCTGCTGGCATTAACCGTTCTGGCCTCCCTTGCAACCGGAGGTGTGGTCATGAGCCTGCCCCGGCAACCGCGCGGCAAGGCGGAAACGGCGCCATCAGGACCTGGCGGGGAGGCGCCGTTCAGGCGTCTGTGGTTTTGGCCGGTGCTGGCGGTTCTGGGTCTGTTTCAGGCCAGCCACGCCGCGCTCTACGGGTTCGGGAGCATCTATTGGCAGTCAATCGGGGTGCCCGATGTGGCCGTCGGCGTGTTGTGGGCGGTTGGGGTTGGGGCCGAAATTGCCCTGTTTGCGGTCGCCGGATACCTGTCCAGACGTTTTGACCCGCCGGTTTTCCTGATGGCCGCCGGTCTTGCGTCTGTAGTGCGCTGGGGGTTGATGCCCTTTGCGGATAATCTTGTTTACATCGGTGCCTTGCAGCTTCTGCACGGCTTTACCTTTGGCGCGGCCCATCTGGGGGCTGTTGCGATTCTGGCCCGGGTTGTCCCTGCCCGATGGGCCGGAACAGGGCAGGGGCTTTTTTCTACCTCCATCGGTCTTCAAATGTCTGCCGGTCTTGCTGTGTCCGGAGTTCTGTTCGAACGGGATCCCCAGTCGGCTTTTTACGTCATGGCCGCAGCGGCGGCCGTTGGAACGGCGGGCGTGCTCTTTCTGACGCCCCTGATTCGCCGTGAAATGCGGCACAGAGAGGCTGAAGTCACCGCGGGGCACTGAAAAACGCCCGGTACAGGACCGGGCGTTTGAAGGCGGGGCGAAGCATGTGACGCTGAAATCTCAAGTCTCAGCCCCACAGGGCCGCCTCAGGCGGATAAAGCGTGCTTCCCTCAAAGGTCAGGCCGGGCGAGCGGTCTTCTGACAGGAGCAACGGGCCGTCGAGATCGACAAACTCCGCCTTTTGCGCCAGCAGTACAGCCGGGGCCATGGCCAGAGACGTGCCGAGCATGCAGCCGGTCATCACCTTGAAACCGGCAGCCTGGGCGGCGGTCATGAGCGCAAGCGCTTCTGTCAGCCCGCCTGCCTTGTCGAGCTTGATATTGACCGCGTCATATTTGTCCTTCAGCCCGTCCAGCCCCTTGCCGGGGGACAGGCTCTCATCGGCGCAGACCGTGACCGGCCGTGCCGTTGTGGCCAGCAACCCATCTTGCCCGGCGGGCAGGGGCTGCTCGACCAACTGGACACCGGTCTCCAGACAGGCAGTCATATTGATGTCAAAACAGCTGGTATCCCATGCCTCGTTGGCATCCACGATCAGGGTGCTGTCCGGGGCGGCTTTGCGTACAGCCCGGATGCGGGCATCGTCTCCGGCCCCGGCCAGTTTGACCTTCAAAAGGGGGCGGTGAACAGCTTCGGCCGCCTTGGCGGCCATCGTCTCCGGTGTGCCGACGCTGATGGTGAAGGCGGTGGTCACAGGCTGCAGCGCTGCCAGTCCGGCAAGACTGGCTGCGGACGTGCCGGCGCGTTTGGCTTCCAGGTCCCAGAGCGCACAATCGACCGCGTTTCGGGCCGCCCCTGCAGGCATGGCGCCCTGCAGGTCTGCGCGGGACAGGCCTTCTTTCAAAAGCGGTGCGATCTCCTCGATCTGGGTCTGAACGCTTTCAAGGGATTCGCCATAACGCGGATAGGGTACACATTCCCCGCGGCCGCTCAGACCATCTTGCGAGACGGTGGCCATCACGACCTGCGCATGGGTTCTGGTTCCCCGGGAGATGCTGAAACCGCCCGCGATTTCAAATCTCTGAGCCTCGATGCTGACGGTCCGGTTCATGGCGCACCGAAGTCGGCGGCAACCTTGTCGACAATCGCTTCCATGCCGTAACGGACCGGATCGGTGGCTGGAAGCCCATGTTCCTCGCCCACCTTGGCCAGAAACGCCCGGGCTTCGGCATCGTCCAGGGAGGATGTGTTTACGGCAATGCCGATGCAGCGGATATCCGGATTTGTCAGGCGGCCGCATTGCAGGGTCAGGTCGATCACCTGCTGAATGCTCGGCAGCGGGGTGTCAACGCCGCGCATCTTGGTGCGGGTCGGCTCGTGACACACTATGAAGCCGTCCGGCTGGGACCCGTGCAAGAGGCCAAGCGTCACACCGGCAAAGGAGGGGTGGAACAGGGAGCCCTGGCCTTCGACGATCTGCCAATGGTCGTCATCAGTGGCCGGGGAGATCCACTCGGCCGCCCCGGAAATGAAATCTGCGATCACGGCATCAAGGGCAACCCCGCGCCCGGAAATGAAGACACCTGTCTGGCCGGTGGCGCAGAAGGAGCTTTTGTAGCCCCGCTCGGTCATGGCCTTGTCCATGGCCAGTGCGGTGTATTTCTTGCCGACGGAACAGTCGGTCCCGACCGCCAGAATGCGTTTGCCGGAACGTTTGGTGCCCTTGCCGGTGGCAAAGGTCATGTCGTTCTGGCGCACATCAAAGAGTTGCCTGCTATTGCGCTCCGCCGCTTCGCGGATTTGCGGCACATCACCAAGGCGCACATGCAGCCCCGAGGCCACATCCAGACCCGAATCAAGGGCGTCCACGACGGAGGCAATCCAATGGTCGGGCAGGCGCCCGCCCGCATTCACGGCGCCGATGATCATGGTCTTGGCGCCTGCGGCCACCCCTTCCGCGATGGACATGTCGGCAAGGCCGGTATCGGCGGCGCATCCGGGCAAACGGACCTGGCCAATACACCAGTCCTTGCGCCAATCGACGATACCCGTGGCGGTCTTGGCCGCAAGGGCATCGGGAACGTCACCGAGGAACAGAAGGTAAGGGTGGGCAATTTCCATGGAGAGAGCTTTCAAGTGGCTGCTGGACGATAAACTTCTCCATCAGGTATACGGGGGATATAGAACCAGCGGCAAGAGGGCAGCCAGCCGGAATGGCATTCTTGGAAAAAAACATTGCGCCTGAAATGAAACTGCAGCCCGATGACGCGGGCCGGCAGTTTCTGGCCCTGTCCGGCGACTGGACCGTGAACACGGTTGGCGAAGCGGAAACCGGCCTCGACCGGCTGGATGTCGCACGGGACAGGCTGACTTGTATCGACGTTTCCGAAGTCGAGCATCTCGACACAAGCGGGGCCTGGTTGATCCACCGCACGCGCGGGCACCTGGAATTCGAGGGCCGTAAGGTTGGGCTGACCGGCGTCACACCGGTACGGCAGAAGCTGTTTGACGAAATCGAGCACCACCATCCGCCCAACTTCCGGCCGGAGCGGGGCGGGTTCACGATTGCTGCCTTCCTGGAAATTGCCGGCCGCCAGGTGGTCGAAGCCTACAAAGACGCTCAGGCGATGCTGCATATTCTGGGCTCGCTCGGCCTGGTTCTGGCAACGGTTCTGTTGCGGCCGCGCCGTCTGCGAAGCGCCTCCATTGCCGTCCAGTTCGACCGCAGCTGCATCGGCGCCGTACCGATTGTTGCCCTGATGAGCTTCCTGATCGGCGCAATCATCTCCCAGCAGGGTGGGTTCTACCTCAAACAGTTTGGCGCCGATATTTTCGTGGTCGATCTGGCGGGCATCCTGGTTCTGCGGGAAATCGGCGTCATTCTGACAGCCATCATGGTGGCGGGCCGCTCCGGTTCGGCCTTTACGGCTGAACTTGGTTCCATGCGCATGCAGGAGGAAGTGGACGCCCTCAATGTGATTGGCCTCAGTGTCACCGAAGTGCTGGTTCTGCCCCGCATCCTGGCGCTCATGATTGCGCTGCCCGTGCTCACCTTCATTTCCGACATGTCGGCGCTGTTCGGCGCCGGGCTGATCACCTGGATCTATCTGGACATTCCTCCGGCGGCCTTTCTGGCCCAGCTTCAGGCGGCCATCACCCCAAGCACACTGGCTGTGGGGATCATGAAAGCGCCCTTCATGGCCCTGATTGTCGGGCTGATTGCCTGTGTGGAAGGGCTGAAAGTGGAAGGCTCCTCCGAATCGCTCGGCCGCCATACCACCATGTCGGTGGTGAAGGCCATTTTCCTTGTTATTGTGGTGGACGGCTTCTTCGCCGTTTTCTTTGCCGCCATCGGAGTCTAACCGCCTATATGCAGCAGACCGCCCCTGTATTTCCCGACGGACAGAGCGCCGCGACCCATGAGGGGTCCAATCATGTTTTGTCCGTGCGCGGGGTAACTGTCGGATTTGGCGACAAGATCATCCTGCAAAATCTTGATCTGGATGTCCGGCGCGGGGAAGTGCTCGGATTTGTCGGCGGTTCGGGCACTGGGAAATCCGTGCTCATGCGCACGATTCTCGGTCTGACACGGCGGCGGGCTGGTGTGATTTCGGTGTTCGGGTATGACCTGTCCACGGCCACGGAAAAGGAACGCACCAGCATTGAGCGCCGCTGGGGCGTTCTGTTTCAGCAGGGCGCGCTGTTCTCCTCGCTCACCGTGAAGCAGAACATCCAGGTGCCGATGCGCGAGCATCTGAGCCTGTCACCGCAATTGATGGATGAACTGGCAACCCTGAAACTCGAGCTTGTGGGCCTGCCCCAGGACGCGGCGGACAAGCTGCCGTCAGAGCTGTCGGGCGGCATGATCAAACGGGCCAGTCTGGCGCGCGCGCTTGCGCTGGATCCGGATCTGGTGTTTCTGGATGAGCCGACATCCGGGCTCGACCCGATTGGGGCGGCCGCATTCGATTCGCTGATCGAAAACCTGAGCTCCACCTTGGGGCTGACCGTTTATATGGTCACGCATGATCTCGATAGCCTGCATTCTATCTGTGATCGCATTGCTGTTCTTGGGAAAAAGCGCGTTCTGGCCATTGGAACGCTGGACGACATGATGAAAAATGACGATCCCTGGATTAAAGATTACTTCAGGGGTGAACGGGCGTTGCGCCGAGTATAGGTTGGACTGAATGGAAACCCGGGCAAGTTATATTCTGATTGGGGCCTTTATGGTCGCCATCCTGTTCGGGGCGTTCGGGTTCGTTTTCTGGCTGGCGGCCACTGCGGAGTCCCGGCAAAATGTGCCGCTGAAGGTGGTGTATCCGGGACCGGTGACAGGCTTGCCGCTGGGCGGGTCGGTTCTGTTCAACGGCATTAAGGTGGGCGACGTGAAATCCCTGGATTTTCTGCCCAATGATCCGACCAAGGTGGTGGCGACGGTTGGCATCAAGCCGAGCACACCGCTGCGCAAGGACACCAAGGCCACATTGAATTTCACCGGCCTGACCGGCGTTGCCTATGTGGATCTGTCGGGCGGGACGTCCTCTTCTCCGCTGCTGCTGGAGACGGAAGACGGCAAGACGCCGACCATTTACGCGGAGCGGTCCTTCTTTGATGACATTGTTGATGGCGCGCGGGATGTGTTGAAGCGTGCCGACACGACCATGCAGACGATTGAAGAAGTGCTGGTTGAGAACAAACCCTATATCAACGACACCATCAGGAACGTGGACACGTTCTCTGCGGCTCTTGCGGCCAATTCGGATGGGGTCAAGGATTTCATGGCCAATCTCGGCGAAGCCTCCAAGGCGTTTGCCAGCTTGTCCGGCCGTCTGGAAAAGCTGGCAGACCAGGGCGAACGGCTTCTGGCGGCTGTACCGTCCGACAAGGTCACCGCGATTGTGGAGGACCTGAGCACCTTTTCCAACAGCCTGGGCGAGGCCAGTCAGGACATCGACAGCCTGATGGCGGATGCCCAGGGCGCGGCCCAGGATCTGAAGACCTTTACCGGCAAGCTCAATGATGGGCTTGATCAGGTGCAGACCATCGTTCAGGCGGTCAAACCGGAAGATGTTGAGAAGGTCATGCAAGGCGCGGCGGCGCTGGGCGGGGTTCTGGAACAGCGCTCCGGCGAGATTGATACGCTGATCGTCTCCACCAGTCAGACCATGGGCAATGTCAATGAGATCGTTTCTGCTGTCCAGGAGCGCGAAGGGGCTATAGGTGACATTCTGGACGGCAGCAGGGATGTGGTGTTGAAGGTCGACGGGATCGTGTCGCGCGGCGTGGAAATCGCCGCCGCAATCGATCCGCTCAAGGTTGAGGAGGTGGTCCAGTCCGTAAGCACGTTCACGGCCGGACTGAACACGTCGCTCGGCAGCGTTGATGCGCTTCTGGCCAGCGTTGATCCACAGAAGGTGGAGAGCGCGGTCGACGGGGTTGCCAGCGTCATTGACAACTTCAACAATCAGCAGAGCCAGATCAACGAAATCATCGCCTCCACCAAGTCGACGGTTCAGAACTTCGAAGCTGTGTCAGCCACCGTGCGCGGCCAGGATGACCGCATAGCCGCCCTGATCACGGATGTGCAGGCGGCCGCTGAACGCTTTGCCGAGACGCTCCAGACCGCCGACCGGCTCATGAAGGCGGTGGATCCAGACAAAGTTGCCAATATTGTTGGTTCGGTCGAGACCGCCGCTGCGGACCTTGCCAGTGACGATAACGGCATACCTGCCATCTTGAGCAGCGCAAGGGATGCGGCCGACAATGTCCGGCAGTTGACGGAAGATCTGTCGAAGCGCACGCCGGATGTGGACCAGATCATCACCGATGCCAAGCAGATGGCCTCCACGCTGAATGCCACGTCAGTCCGGGTCGAAGGCCTTGTGGAGAAGGTTTCGACCATGGTCGATGGGGATGGCGAAGGTCTGATCAAGGAAGCCACTCTCGCGGCCGAAGCGATCCGCAAGGTGGCGGTTGCCTTTGAAAGCCGGGCTGACTCGATTGCAGGCGGTCTGTCGAAATTCGCAACCCAGGGCTCGGCGGACTTCACAGCAGCGCTTGCCCAGGTGAACCGCACACTGGTGGCGATCCAGCGGGCGGCGGAAAGCTTCGAGCGCAGCCCCAACCGGGTGATTTTCGGTGGAGAAGACGTGCCGACGTATAATGGCGGGCGCCGGCGATGAGAATGACAGGCAACAAGGGCAACGGCTCATGACACAGGCAAAGACCAACATGACCCGCAGGGGTGTCCTGGGGGCGCTTGGCCTCGGCCTTGTCACAACCGGCTGTGCCAGCACCGCGCCGTCCGCCTATTACAGCATCACGTCGAGCGATGTGGGCGCGGTGCCGGGCCGCTCGCGGCGGGCCCAGGTGCTGGTGGCCGCGCCACGGGCCTTGAAGGCGCTCGACACAAGCTATATTGCCGTGGTCGACAAGGGCCCGGTCTATACCTATTTTCCGAAATCGGCCTGGGCGGACACGCTTCCCAATGTCGTCCAGCTCAAGCTGATGGAAACCTTGCGCAACACCGGACGCCTGCGCGGTGTTGGACTTCCCGGTGACGGGCTTTTGATCGACTATCAATTGCAGACGGTGATCCGCGCGTTCGAGCTGCAGGTTAACGGCACACGGGGCGTGGTGGAAATTTCCGCCCGTCTGGTCAATGACCGCAACGGACGGACTGTCGCTTCAAAAGTGTTCCGGTCCGACACCCGGGCAGGCAGCACCTCTGTCGACAAGGCCGTGGAAGCGATGAACGCCTCCGCCGACCGGGTCTTTGCGGAGATCGCCGCCTGGACGCTGAAGAGCGTCTGACCCTCGCCGGGTCAAACCAGCATCAAGGACAGCCAGGGCACGGCGATCAGCAGCGCCAGCCGGAAGATGTCGGCGGCCCAGAAGGGCAGGACGCCGGCAAAAATGGTTCTGAGCGGCACTTCGGTCAGCACGGAGCGCAGCACGAAGACATTGAGGCCGATGGGTGGTGAGATCAGGCTGATTTCCGTCACCACGACCACCACAATGCCGAACCAGATCAGCACCATGTCCGGATCGCTCAAGAGGCCGGTGCCGAAATCCAGCGATGTGACCAGCGGAAAGAAAACCGGAACGGTGAGCAGGATCATCGACAGGCTTTCCAGAACAGCGCCCAGCACGATGTAGATCAGCACCAGCACCAGCATCACCACATAAGCATTGACATTCAGCGACTGCACAAAGGTCAGCAGTGCATCGGGCACGCCCGCATAGCTGATGAAATTGGAAAACACTTCCGCGCCGATGATGATTGCAAAGATCATCGCAGTCGTGCGGGCGCAGTTGAGACCGGCGGAATAGATCTTTTCGAAGGTCAGGCCGCCGGACAGGAACGCAATGACCAGGGAGGAGGCCGCACCGATGGCCGCGGCTTCGGTCGGCGTGAAAAAGCCGCCATAAATGCCGATCATGATCACGGCGAACAGGCCCAGAACGCCGAGCACGCCCCAGACATCCTTGCGGGTGAGGGCGATGCCGTCCCTGGAGGTGGGGGCGAGGTCCGGCTTGATCAAAACCGTCACATAGATGGCGGCCAGATAAAACAGGACGCCCAGAAGGCCGGGAATGATTCCGGCCACGAAAAGCTTGCCGATATCGGCTTCCGTCAGCAGGCCGTAGATGATCAGAATCACGCTTGGCGGGATCAGAATGCCGAGTGTGCCGCCTGCAGCGATTGACCCGGTGGCAAGACTGTCCGCATATCCGGCCTTGCGCATGGATGGCATGGCGACTTTTGACATGGTGGCTGCCGTGGCCAGAGACGAGCCGCACACGGCTGAAAAGCCGCCGCAGGCGACAATGGAAGCCATGGCCAGCCCGCCGCGCATGCGGTAGAGCAGCCTGTGGGCGGTGCTGAAGAGGGACTGGCTGACGCCCGAGATAGTCAGGAGATTGCCCATCAGAATGAACAGGGGGATCACCGACAGCGTATAGGACAGCCCGGTGTCGAAGGCCGCATTGCCAAGCAGATTGAGGGCTGCATTCCAGTTGCGCAGCGCGGCAAATCCGGCCGTACCGACAATGATCATCGCAATAGCAATGGGCACGCGCAGGAGAACGAGGCCGAACAGGGCCACAAAACCAATCAGAGCTTCAAGCACGGGTCAGGCCTTTTCACGCAGACGTTTGAGAGACCAGAAAATGGCAGTGATGGCGGCAATGGCGAAAGAGGCAGCGCCAAGCCAGCCGATCAGGTAGAGGGGAATTTGAAGGGAGTCCGTCACTTGCTCCCGGCGCTGCAGCTTTTCGGCATGTTCAACCAGCTCCAGGGCAATCACGGCAAAGACAATGACAGTCGAGACACCGGCACAAAGAGCGCCGAGCGCTTTCAGGATGCGGCTCTTGAAGCCGTCGAGCAATTCCACTTCGATATGCTCGCCCGCAGCCGTTGTCAGGGGCAGGGCGAGAAAGATGAGCGTGGCCAGAAGAAGTTGGGTCAGCTCATAGGCCCCGTTCACCGGGCTGTTGAACAGATAACGGGCGACAACATCGACACAGGTCAGGCCGATCATGGCCATCAGCACGCACAGACAGGCAAAGCCGAGCAGGCGGGCGGCGCCGCGCCGGACAGGAGATGTCCAGCGCGGTGCGGCCTTGTCTGATCCGGAAGTGGACATCAGTTTGCGACGCCTGTTTCAGTGCGCAGTTGCTTCAGGGCCGCGGCACCGTCAAACCCGGTCTTCTTGACCGCATCGTCCCAGTCCGCTTCATACTTGGCAGCAAGGTCCTTGACCTTTGCAAGAACCGGGGCCGGTACGTCATAAACCTCGATATCCGTGTCAGCGACATAGGCGGCACCGGCCGCATCTGCCTTGTCCCACACGCTTCCGGCAAGCTCTGCCAGGGCCGGGCCGGAGATCTTTTCAATCGCAGTCTGATCTTCAGGTGAAAGGCCGTCCCACACGTCCTCATTCATGACCATGAACCAGGAGGTGTTGTAGATGCCCCCGGGAACCTTCATGGAGTATTTGATATAGTCCGTCAGCTTGAAGGCCTTTAGGGCTTCCATCGGGAAGGTGACGCCGTCAATCACGCCTCTGGAGAGCTTTTCATAGACTTCACCGGGGCCCATGAACTGGGTGGTGACCCCAAGATCCTGGGACAGATCGGCAATATAGCCACCAGGGGTGCGGATCTTCAGGCCTGCAAAATCTTCAGGGGTTTCGATCTTGCGCTTGTTGTTGTGGAACATGCCGGGCCCATGGATCCAAAGGCCCAGCAGCTTGGTGCCCTTGTGCTCGGCCTGGGCGTCCAGTGTGCCGGCATAGACATCCCAATAGGCCTTGGAGCCTTCGGTGGCTGTGTCGGCAATGAAGGAGAACTGGCCGATACGCGAGCGCAGGAACCGGTCGTCCCGGGTGAAGGAATGCAGGCCATAGGTGATGTCGGCAATCCCGTCAGCGGCCAGGTCATAATGGGCCGGGGGCGGTCCGAGCGGCTTGGGCAGGATGCGCACGGTCACGCGGCCTTCGGTCACCTCGGCCACCTGTTTGGCCCAGGGCTCCATCACACCCGTGACAATCGGATGTTTCGGGGGCAGCCAGGACGACAGCACCAGCTCCTCGGCCGAGGCGCTCGACAGGGCGCTGCCGAGGCCAGTTGCGGCCATCACGGCCAGCATTGAAAGACATTTGATTTGTTTCACGGATATCTCCTCCCGAATACCGGCTCTTCTTTGAACAAGGTCAAACCGTGGCTCGAAAATAGTTGCAATTGAAACTAAGTCAATCCTAAAATCAAGTCTCTTGATTAAGAGGAGCGCAAGCGGACACAAGGGCGCCTTGAAATGTTGACCGCCGGCTAAGGAGGAGCGCATCCTTGGTTGGGGAGCGTGCAGGTCCAAACCGTTTGTCTTTTGTGCTGACATCTTTGATGTCAGGCTGCGAAAGGCAAATCCAACGAAACGCGAGCTGCGCCACTTGAATGCGGGAGGCTCGCGGCACTGAAAAGCACTGGGGCAAGATGAGCGAAGCGGACACAAAGGACAGGGACGGTGCGGCACGCGCTGGCTCTCGGACAGAGCTGGCGGCCGGACAGGGGGACAGACTGGGCCATAATCAGGGGAAGAACGCGGACCAAGGAGCTGCGTTTCAACTCGAGAGTTTCTTTCCCTATCTGGTGCGCGTCTTCTATGCTGATGTGACCCATGCTCTGTCTGCGGTCTATCAGCGGGACTATGGCATGATGCCGGCGGAATGGCGGACCATGGCCATTTTAGGAGCGTCTGCCGGGGGGCTTCAGGCAACGGACATCGTGGCCCGGTCCAGTATGGACAAGGTGGTGGTCAGCCGGGCGGTGAAGCGCATGGCCGAGCGCGGGTTTTTGACCCGGGAAACCAATACGTCCGATGGCCGCAGCTTTCTGCTGCAGCTCTCCAAGGAAGGGCGGGCGGTTTATGAGGATCTGGCGCCGAAACTCCTGGCGGTCGAACAGCGCATGCTGGAGGGGCTCTCCGAGGACGAGATCAAGGGCTTCCTCGCGGTCGCGCAGCGGATCCGGGACAATCTGGCGGGCTAGAGCATCGTGCATCAACCGGCCGTGCCGGTTGGTCTGAAAGAGCGTTTTGTCTACGACAAAAAAGGCGGCCTCCGGGGCCGCCTTTTCTTTTGTCATTTGACCGATGCCCGGTGTCAGTCCAGACGCCCGCTGGCATGGGCCAGCATGGTATAGACCTTGCCGGTGTCGGAGGTCAGATAGGTCTGGCCGAGCATGTTGTCCCGGTCATTGCGGGAGACCTGAGCGAGCAGTTGTTCGAAGTCGCTCACATACCTCTCCACTGCGGTGCGGAATTCAGGGTCGCGGGAATATTTCTGACGGATGTCGTCAAAGGTCTGCTGGCCCTGAAGAGTGTAGAGACGCCGGGTGAACACGTTGCGCTCGCCATTCCGGTACCGGTTCCACAAGTCAATGAAGGTCTCGTGGTCGATGGCCCGTGCAATGTCGACGGACAGGGAGTTGAGGCTCTCCACCGTGTGCAGCGGGGTGCGGGCAATGCTCGTGTCCATGTTGGCGTCGTCATCACGCGAGGCGCGCCGCAGAAGATCTGCAACCCAGCCTTTGCCGCCTGCATCCGCGTCCGGCTGCGGAGCCGGCTGACGCCGGTTTCCGGAAGGCCGTTCCTTGGCCTTGCGCGGCTCACGGGCCGGGGCGGTCGGCTGCTGCGCCGGCACTCCCGGATTGAAGGCGGCCGGAGGTGCCATTGCGGCGCCCGGCTGGCTGGCCGGTTGCGGGGCAGGGGCCATGCTGGTGGCGCTTGCCTGGGCCTGCGGATAGGACACGTCCAGGGTGTTGGACTGTTTGGCCACGATTTCCGACAGCTCGGTCAAGGCGTGGATCTGCTCGTTGACAACCTTGCGCAGCGCGGCAGACGATTCTTCGGCTTCGTCCGGCAGGTTGAGCACGCCCTGTTTCAGCTCGTTCCGGGTGGCTTCCAGCTCCTTGTGAACCTCTCGGGCCACATCGCGCATCCGGGTGGCCGCATCGTTGAAGCGGTCCGAAGCGTCGCTGACCGTGCGGGTCATTTCGGAAATGATGTCGTCCTGGGCGGAGCGGATCGCATCGCGGGCCTTCTGGCCTTCCATGCCGGCCGTCAGGCGCATGGATTCGAACTGCTCAGCCACCTGCTTGGAGGCGGCTTCTGCCGCAGCCGAGAGCATGTTGGCGGCGTCGCGCGCGCGGTCGTCTGCAGATTCCAGCGTTTCCGACAGGGTCTGGGTGAAGGAGCGCATGAGCGTATCGACGGCTTCTGTCTTGGCCAGAAGCGTGTCGGCCACTTCCTCGATAGCCGTGCGGCGGTCTGCCACGCGTCCTTCCACAGACCGGTTGGTGTCTTCCAGATGCCGGGCGGCCCTGGTCAGTTCCTCGGACTGGCCGCCGAAGCGGCTGGTCAGGTTCTGGATATCGGCCAGGGTGGTCTGGGTGACATCGCGCAGGTTCGAAACCTGCTCGTCGATCAGGCCGGTGGTCTGGGTGGTCTCCTGAACCGCACGGTCAACGGCGGAGCGGAATTCACCAGCCCGGCGGGCCAGGTTGCCTTCCACTTCGCTGAGATTGTCCCCGGCGGTGGTGACGATGGTTTGCAGGTTGGTATTCGACGCTTCGACTTTCTGGAGAATGTCGGTAACGTCGGCCTCAAGCCGGTGTTTGGTGTCCCTGAGGAGCAGGGCGGCCTGATCACTGCGCTCGTTGATATTGGCAACGATCCGCTCGCCGGCCTCGACCAGCGACCGGGTCGCATCCAGGCCGGTATGGGCGAAGGTGTCGGTGACATCGCGGCCCTTGACCGTGATGGCGTCGAGAATGGCGCCATGCACTTCGGACAGGCGGCTGGTCAGGTCGTTCGCCCGGGCTTCGATGGCGCCAATCAGCTCGTTGCCATCGGTTCCGACCAGGCGGGCCAGCTCGCTGGAGCGGGCCCCGAACGCCTCGTTGAGACTGGTTGCCTTTTCCAGCAGTTCATTGGCCACATCATTGCCGCGGCCCACCAGAAGATCGGCCGCTTCCGCAACTGCGCTGTTGACCCGGGCCCGGACTATGCCGGCTTCGCTGGACATCTGGCCGCGGATCTCTTCCAGAGTCTTGGCAAGCGTCATGCGCGCCTGTTCGCTTTCCGCCGACAGGTTGCCGGAGATTTCGGCAATGAGGCCGGCCAACTGGTTGCGGACCTTTTCGCTCTCGCCGGTCAGGGAGCCGGAGAACTCGGCCAGGGTGCCTGCATAGAGCGTGCGGGCCTTTTCGCTTTCGGCCGTCATGGCGCGGGCGGCGTCGCTGACGGCGGTCAGGACCAGATCGCGGATCTTGGTGCTTTCGCCGGACAGGGCGCCAGTGGCCTGGTGCATCGCGGAGCTGACCGTGTCGGCGGCCTTCTGACTCTCATTGTTCAGAACACCGCGGGCCTCACCAACCGAGCCAAGCACGATCTGGCGCATGCGGTCGCCTTCCCCGGCCAGTTTCTCCGTGGCCTGGGTGAGGGTGGTGTCGACCATCTCAACGGTCTTGGCACGCTCATCTGAGAGCGACTGCCCGGCCGCTGCAACAGCTTCCTGGATCACGTCACGCAGGCGCGTGCTTTCCGTGGACAGGGTTGCACCAGCCTCGGAAATGACGGCGGTCAGGATATCGCGGGCCCGTTCGCTTTCCCCGGTCAAGGTGCCGGAAATGCTTTCCAGGCGCTCGTTGAGCAGGGTTTCCAGCTGGGTGGCGCGGCTGTCGAGGGTTTCGGCAACCTCGAACACCTTGGCCCCGAGGGACACATTGATTTCGGCAATGCGCTCGGACAGGGACTCGGTGAGCTGTTCGCTCTGGCGGCCAAGCACGTTGCCGGCCTCCGATAGGCGGTTGTCGAGGGCGCTGGTCATTTCGTCCTGACCATCCACAAAGGCCTGCGCGATTTCCTTGGTTCTGGAAATCAGAGTTTCGGAGATCTGGCGCGCGCGGGCGTCCAGGGTCTCGTCAATGCGGTCCGTGCCGCTGGTCATGGACGCGGACAGAAGCTCTGCCTTTTCGGCCATGGCTGCTGCGGCGCCGTCGACCCGCTCGGACAGGCTGTCACTGATTTCGGCAGCCCGGTCGGCCAGGTTGTTTCCGGCGCTTTCGATGCGCTGGCCCAGCTGAAGGGTGATCGCGTCGGAGCGGTCCGCCAGCACATCGGTGATGTTGCGGGTCTTTTCTTCCAGCGCGTCGCTGATGCCGGTGGTCCGGTTCTCGATGGCCTCGGCCAGGATCTGGGTCCGGGCTTCCAGTGTGGCCTCAAACGAGGCCGTGCGCTGATCGAGGGTCAGGTCCAGCGTGTTGATGTGGCTGCCAAGCGAAGCATCCATCGTGCTGATGCGCTCACTCAGGGCGCTGTCCATGAAGGCGATCTTTTCGCTCAAGGACCCGTCCATGGAGGTGAAGCGCTGGTCAAGGGAGCCGTCCAGCGTGCTGATCCGGTCCGCAAGCGTTGCGTCGAACGTATTGTGGCGGTGGTCGAGCGACGCTTCGATGGTGGCAATGCGGCTGTCGAGCGATGTGTCGAACGCCGTCAGCCGGTCGCCTAGGGTCGCTTCCATGGCTGCTGTCTGGCTGCTGAGGGAAGCATCCAGAGAGGCGGTATGGCCGCCAAGAGTGGTTTCGATGAACGCGATCCGGTCGCCGAGCGAGGCATTCATTGCCTCGATACGGGTGGAGAAGGTCGTATCCAGCGTCGACAGGCTTGCATCCATGGCTTCGGACAGCAGCAGTGTCTTGGTGTCGAACGCGTCGACCAGCTGGCCACCCTTCTCCGTAACAATGGTGTCCAGTTCACCAAGGCGGGCCGACAGGCCTTCCTGCAGCGCACCTCCGGAGACTTCCAGAGTTTCGGTGATCTGGTTGCTGACCTGGGTGATGTCTGCAGCCACACGCTCGCCCCGGGTGCCGATCAGCTCGGCCAGCTGCGTCCCGGTTTCGGCCAGCTTGTGGGTGAGGGCGCCGGTCTGGTCGCTGAGCCCGGTGGCAAATTCGCTGGACACGCCTTCCAGGGTGTTGCGGAAGCCGACCGTCTGCTGTTCCAGCATGGTGGCCATTTCGTTGCTGCGGGCGGTCAGGCGCTCGTCCAGCTCGGTACCGTTAATGGAAATCGCCGTGTAGATGCGCTCCGAAATGCTGTCCAGCTTCTCGGCAAGCTCGCCACCGCGCACCGAAATGGTGTTGGTGAGGGATCCGGCGGTCTCGTCGAGCTTCGCTGCAATTTCGCCGCCGCGCAGGGACAGGTCGACAACGATGCTTTCGCCCGTGCCCCGCAGGATTTCGGCAACTTCCGTCGACCGGCTGGACAGTGTGTCCACGATTTCCGCGCCACGCATGGAAATCGTATCGGTCACAGTCTGTCCGCGTTCGGAAATGCTGTCCACGACCTTGGCGCCCGTGGCGGCCAGGGATTCGTCCAGATTGGACACGCGGCTGTCCACGGTGGAGACAAGCTCTTCGGTGCGTGAGGTGATCGTATCGATCAGGCGGCCCGAGGTGAGGGACAGGTTGGCGTTGATCTCCTCGCCGCGCTGGGTGATGAGGTCGCCCACATTGGTCCCGGTGTTTTCCAGGGTGGTGCGGAATTCATCGGCCTTGCTGCTCAAGGTCGCAACAACAGACGAGCTCGAAGAGGCCAGCGTTTCGTTGATTTCCGTGCCTTTCGCGGACAGGCCTTCCACGAAGGTCGTCGCGGTTTCCGCAAATTGCTCGTTCACCTGGTTGCCGCGCTCCGACAGGGTCTCCCACATGGTCGTGCCGGTTTCGGACAGATTGTCGACCAGTTCGTGACCGGTGAGCGACAGGCGGGACACATAGTCTTCCGCGCGGCTCGTCAGGCTGTCGACCAGTTCATTGCCGGAGGCGTTCAAGGTGGCGCCCAGCGTTTCGATCCGGGTGTCGACGGTTGAGGTCAGTTCCTCCACGCGGCTGTTGACCGCATCGACCATGCGCTGGGTCGCCTGATCGACCGTTTCCCCGAGCTCGCCGGACGTGTCGGAGAGCTGGGAGGAGAATTTCTCGTGAGCACCGGCGATGGTTTCACGCACGCGCTCGGCGTTCATCACGATGGATTCCCGCTGGCTGACCAGTTCCTCGATCAGCGCGCGGATCTTCAACTCGTTGTCATTGTAGGAGCGCTCAAGGGAGGACACTTCGTTGTGCACCAGCACTTCCAGCTCGCTGGCTCTGGCAATCGCCCGCTCGATACCATCTCCCATGGCGGCGACTTCCCGGCGGATGGCCTGACCAACGCTGAGAATGGATTCCTTGGCCATGTCTTCCGGCTCGGCAAGGCGCAGGGCGACTTCGGTCATGCCGCGTGCGACGATCCGCATTTCCTGGGCGCGCCAGATCATCATGGCCATGACGAAGAAGAAGATGATCGGGACAACGATGCCGACGGCTGCCAGAACCACTTCAGGCGAGGCGAACAGGGCCTGGGGGTCGGTCAGAACGTCAACTTTGCCTTCAAAGGCCGACAAGAACATGAAGCTGCCGAGGACCGCCCAGACAACGCTGAGGGTCAGGGCGCCCCAGAAGGGGGCCGAAGAAGGACGGCGCTGCAAGGCGAAAATCAGGTTACCGATATTGCGGCGGTCGTCATTGGCTGCAGGCGGGCGGCCGCCACGGCCGCGCCGTCGCGAAGATCTTTGCTCTTCGCGCGCCGGGGCGCTCTGCTTAGACTGTTTTGACTTGGGGGGCGCTTCCTTTTCAGGGGCAGCACTTGCTTCCGGCGCGATGTCCTCAAGCAGGTCGGACCCTTCAGGTCCGCCAAAATCGAGTTTCAGCGCTTCTTCAACTGCTGACAGTGCTGCTTCCGCCGGATCTTTAGCCTTTGTCGGATTTGCCATTCTAGGATCGCCTCACGTCCGTACTCTCTACAAACCGGTTCAACTGATCGGTGCGCTACCCTTGCAACCGACCAAAGTTACCGGATGCGCCGTCTTGCCTGTACTGCTGGACTGCACAGTACCGCAAAATCTCTGACTGGGAAGGGCCGCCGCTGACCTACCTGCCGGAATTACCCCGACGGTAAGCTCCCCATCTTGCCGCATCAGTAACTGTAATGGCACAATCTCTCCTAACGAACAAGAAACGGTAATGGCGTGTATCACTTAGGGGGCGGTTTCGATGCCTGAATCGGTGAAAAAGAACGTAACGGAAGATGTCCGGTCCGGGGCGAGGGCCGAGGCACTCAAACCAGGATCACTGACAGCGCCGCAAAAGCGCTGGTTGCAAAAAGGGCTCGGTCAGCCGGGCGGAAAATTGCCGCTTTTTGATGACAACGGACGTGAAATTCCGGCGCGTACGATCCGCGCCTGTATTTCGGCAGGCTGGGCAGAGCCTTGGTTTTCCAACCCAATCAAGCCTGACTGGCTCGTCTGCAAGCTCACGCCTGCCGCAATCGCAGCGTTGACTTCAAGTCTAAACCGGAAAAAAAGTTAACGCCGATCCGGCGTGTCAGAAATGGGCAGACAATCGGAAACGGCAGAAAGTCAAGGTTTTTTCGAAGCATCATTTCGGTGGCCGGGAGAGGCGCGTTAACCAAAAATTCAATTTTTTGGGGACATTGGCCGAAGTGGAGCGTTTACCGGGCAGGTTTAACCGGGCATTTGGGGGTTGGGCGCACACTTCAGGGCAGTTCAAGCCTGCGGCGAGGTGGCTGCAGGCGGTTCATGCAGCGTGGAGCGCCCCATGGCCCCCTCTTCAATGGCCCGCGTCAGCGGCCGTGCCGGTCCTGCAGCCCCGATTGATCTGGTGCAGCTGGCCACAAACACGTTAGGCAACAGGGATCTGGAAGTTCAGGTTCTTCATCTTTTCAAGTCCCAGTCCTGCACCACCATCGAGCGGCTCGCCTATGAGACCGATGAAAAAACCCGGCTGGATCTGGTGCACACGCTGAAGGGGTCGGCCCGAGCGATCGGTGCGGAACGGGTGGCCGATGTTTGCGAGAGTCTGGAAGGCCATATGCGGGCAGCCCCCGATGCGGCCACAGAGGGCCTTGTGGCTGCCGTGGACGAAGCCAACCGTTACATCAAGGATCTTCTGGAAGGCTGAACCCGCACCCGGCAGGCTTCTCCCGCCGCAAGGGGCGGGTGGCACATGCGGGACTATGTCATCATCCTTGACCTTTTTGACGGAAGGTTTATGTCGGATCTGCTGGAACCTGCAAATTCAAGGCTTGGACGCGACTTATGCCGAAAATTACGTTTGTTACCGCCGACGGAAACCAGACCGAAGTCGATGCTGCCGAAGGCACGACGGTTATGGAAGCCGCCATCAAGAACATGGTGCAGGGCATCGAGGCCGAATGCGGCGGTGCCTGTGCCTGTGCCACCTGCCATGTCTATGTTGATGATGCCTGGACGGACAAGACCGGCGCGGCCGAGCCCATGGAAGAAGACATGCTGGATTTTGCCTATGATGTGAAACCGGCGTCCCGGCTGTCCTGCCAGATCAAGGTGACGGCCGAGCTCGACGGCCTGGTTGTCCATGTGCCGGAGCGTCAGGCGTAAGGAGAGACGTCAGATGTTCCAACCGGACAGACCGGCTGGAATTTGAAACAAAACCCGCAGGCAGCGCCTGCGGGTTTTTACATGGGGCCTCGCCGCAGACCGCCTTCGCTCTTATTCAGCTGCCTGGGGAGCTGCTCTGCGAAACCAGACATCGACTTCCCGTCCATCCTCCGGCCGGGAGGGGATCAGGGAGGCCAGGGCCAGGCTGATAACCGCCATGAAGGCGCCTGCCAGGAAGACGGCGGTGGGTGAGATGAGCCAGATAAAGCCGAACAGCACCGGAATGAACACGGCGGCGATGTGGTTGATCGTGAAGGCGACCCCTGCGGTCGGCGCGATGTCCCTGGGATCGGCAATCTTCTGAAAATAGGTCTTCATGGCAATGGCCACGGCAAAAAACGCGTGGTCGATCACGTAAAGGCTCGCGGCCACAACAGCGTTGCTGACAAAGGCGTAGCTGACGAAGACGCCGATTAGGCCGACATATTCCAGCATCAGAGCCCTGCGCTCGCCAAAGCGGACGATCAGCTGGCCGATTTTTGGGGCCAGCAGCATGCTGAAGACGCCATTGAGCAGGAACAGTCCGGCAATCTCGTGCACGTCATAGCCGAACCGCTCCACCATCAGGAACCCCGCAAAGACCGTGAAGATCTGACGGCGGGCACCGCCCATGAAGGTGAGCGCATAATAGAGCCAGTAGCGTCTGCGCAGCACGAGTTTCTTGCGCTGAGGCACGCCTTCGCGGAACTGGGGATAGGCCAGAATGAGAAAGGCCAGGACCAACAGGGTCAGGCAGCCCGCAATGGCAAAAACCAGGGTGAAGGACAGGTCGAAGGTCTTCCAGGCAAAGAAGATCAGTCCATAGGCGATCAGCTGGGCGAAGGCGCCGACGGCAATGATCTTGCCCATGCTGGCGGCCGCCGTTGCCTTGGGCAGCCACTGCAGGGACAGGGACTGGGCCATGGTCTCATAATAGTGAAAACCGATCGACATGATCAGCGTGGTCACATAAAAGCCCATCGCGGTCGGAAAATAGCCGGTCACTGCAACGCCGATGCCCAGAAGCAGCAGGGAGGCATAGGCCAGTGTCTGCTCGCGCATCATAAGAAGCAGGTAAACGGCAAGAAAGCTCAGGAACCCGGGGATCTCGCGGATCGATTGCTGAATACCGATTTCCCGGCCGGTGAAATCCAGCTCATGAACGGCGAAATTGTTCATCAGGTTCCACCACGCCGCGAAGGAAAGCTGCATGGCACCGGCCATGATCATCAGCAGAACCGCAGGCGACCGCCAGCCCGTTGTGTCCGTCGTGTGCGCGCTTTTAGAAAAATAGGTCATTCCGTTGCCATTGAAAAATGCGTCATATGTTGGGCAGAGACTTGCTTCTAATCCCAGTTGCCGCTTGCGTGTTAGCGCTGTTTTGTCATGATATATCTTTGAGGCGCCATTTTTGATGCGTCTTTATGTTTGTTGATGCGAAAGCGCACGGCGGGACCCCATGTTCATCCATCCGGAATTGTCAGAATTCCCGAGAGGGGCCATTGCGGCACCGATTATCGGCTATGCCCGCACGCAGCCCCGGGGGGCACTCAATGAATGGCACTCCCATGATGCGGCCCAGCTCTTTCATGTGGTGAGGGGCTCGATTGCGGTCGACACGGATCATGGCACCTTTTTCGCCCCGCCGGAACGGGCGGTCTGGCTGCCGCCGAAGGTGGCCCATCAGACCCGTTATCTGACCGATACGGATCTCAGATATGTCTATGTCCAGAACGGTCACATAGAGGGGCTGCCTGAAACCCCGCAGGTGATCCAGGTGACCCAGCTGCTGCGGGCGCTCATTCTGGAATTCATGTCCTTTCCCCGTGCGGAAACGGCCTCCGGGCCCGCCGCCCGGATTGCGGCGGTCATTCTGGATCAGCTCAAGACGCTGCCGGCAGCGCCGCTGCAGTTGCCTATGCCCCAGGAAGAGCGGCTGCGCAGCCTGTGTGAGGCAATGGTGCGCTGTCCGGCCCATATTCCGGCGCTCGGGGAAGCTGCGGCGCGCTGCGCAACCTCGCCGCGTTCGTTTGAGCGGCGCATGAAGGCGGAAACCGGCCTGAGTTACCGGACCTGGGTGCGGCAGGTGAAACTGTTCCGGGCCCTGGAACTGCTGGCGGCCGGGCGTTCCGTATCCGATGTCTCCCACAAGCTGGGCTATGAGGGGCCGAGCGCCTTTGTGGCCACGTTCAAAAAAGCCTTCGGGGTTACGCCGGGGCGGTATTTTGAAACGGATCCGCACTCTTCCGGCTGATCAGACCGGAGCAGATCTGTTCCCCCCGCGCGTGCCTTCCGCCCGGTTTGATCTGGCTCATGGCAAAGGGGGGCTGGCATGTCCAAGACTGGTGTCCAGAACATCCTGGAGGAAACGCCATGTTTAAAAAAGTGCTTGTTCCCGTCGATCCGGCCGAACCCGGATTTGCCGAAGAGGCTCTTGCCAAAGCGGCGCAGCTCGCCCGAGACTACGGAGCCAAGATCCACCTTCTGGCGGTCTGCCCGGAAGTGCAGAGTTTTGTGGCCAGCCAGCTGCCGGAAGGCTGGCAGCAGCGCGAGATCGACGAAACGACAACGGTGCTGGACAAGATCGGCGCAAAGCTGGATGTGGCGCCCGGAACCGTGGATTGCCAGGTGCGCATGGGCAGCGTCTATCACGAGGTGATTGAGGAAGCGCAGGCATCAGACTGCGACCTGATCCTGATGACTTCCCACAAGCCGGGCCTGTCCACTTATTTCATCGGCTCGAACGCAGCCCATATTGTCCGCCACGCACCGTGCTCGGTGCTGGTGCTGCGCGGATAGGGGTATCTGGCGGAGGCAGAACCTTAAGGCGTGCGGGTCAGCAGCATGGCTACGGCGGCATAGCGGAACGGGTAGAGATCCGGGGCTTGTTTCAGAATGTTTTCTGCACGCTCATAGATCCGGTTGACCAGATCTGTCCTGCCGGGTGTTTCCGGCAGGGCGCCGGTCAGGACCGCTTCGGTAAAGGTGCGGAAGAAATTGACATAGTCCCGGGCGTAAAGGTCAAGATCCCCGTCCTGCTTGAAGCGTTCGACAAAGGGGACCGGGATTTCATAGTCAAGCGCGTCCTCGATCCGGAACAGGCCGGCATTGGCAGAGCGGCTGTCCCTGACCGGGCCGGTCAGCTCCTCAAGCGTGCGCATATAGACCGGCTGATAGTAGCGGTCATAGAGCTGCCTGGAGATGTCCCCGGCCTCCAGGGCCTCCAGCACGGCATCATTTAACAGATCGTAGAGCCCGTCGCAGGTGCGCACCTCTCCGGCCGCGCCGAACACCTGAACCAGAAGCTTGCCGCCGGGCACGAGTTCGCGGGCGCGGGCGGACAGAAAGGCGGCGACATCCTGCCGGGCCTGAGCGGCGAAGGCGTCCTGGTCCTCCTGGGAGACGAACCCGTTGGCACGGGTCCGGCTGGGGCCGTTGGGCAGAATATATCCGGGCAAGGTGTCAACCGGGCGCCGGGACAGAAAGCCGATGGCGTTGAACGTCGTGGCAAAGTGCACGCTTTGGTCTGGCCGCAGCTGGTCATACATTGAGCCTCCGGCAATGGAGGAATAGATCCGCTCCTGCCCGAAGACGGAGCGGCCATCGGGGCGCAAAGTGCGCAACAGGGTCGAAAAATCATTGGTCGGCAGATCGGAATGCACCGTCTCCACCGGCCGGGACGTGCGCGGCAGCAGGCGCGCCAGCACCTCTTTCATGAAGGCAATGGAATTGCGGCCTTCAGAGCAGCCATAATCGGCAAGTGTCACCGGCTTCCCGCCATCCAAGGGGAGCTCTTCGGCGGCCCGGTGCGCCAGGGGCAGGATGGCTTCAATGGCGGCCCACTGGGGCTGGGAATTGGCATTGTAAAACCCATGCCCTGTCATGCCGGTCGTGGTCGCATGGGCATCGGCCGGGGGGAGCACATCACGCTGCATCAGGATTTGCCTTCCATTGAAAAAGTCTGCGATTTCGAGTCTTTCGCGATTATGTCCAAGAGTCCACTTGAGTGAATCCCAGTTTTACTATTGATAAAAATGCTTATTTTTATTCTTTTTGATGTATTTATTCCTTTTAGGGTCCGATTTTAGCTTGTTATTATTGTTAGTGGTTTCGTTGGGTTTGTTTTTTAGAGTATTTTTAGGAAAAAATCTGGGTGGGAATCAACATGTCTTTTAGTGGTTGGCCGATCGCACTGAAAATCTGTGCGCCGGTTGTTGTCATTGCAGCCTTTGCTGCCATTCTGGCCATCGTGTCCCTGAGTTCCCTCAGTTCTGCCATGCATGAGGAGCGGCTTGCCAAGATCAAGGACATCACCCAAACCGCATGGGCCAATGCAGTTCGTTTTCACAATCTGGAACAGTCCGGTGCCTTGAGCCGGGACAAGGCGCAGCAACGGTCCCTCTGTGGAACCTCAATAGATTTTCCTGACCGATTGCGAGTCGCCTGATTGGTGTTCTGCCTTCCAGAAGCAGGCCATGATCAATTGCGCTCGGTATGAGATAGGTATCAGGTCCTTGCCAGCACCTTCATGGCCTCGGTCAGGCCTTCCACTGTCATCGGGTACATGCGCCCTTCCATGAGCTCGCTCAGCATTTGAATGGAGTGGGTATAGGCCCAGTGCTCCTGGCGCACCGGGTTCAGCCAGACCGCGCTCTTGTAAAGGCTTGTCACCCGGCCCATCCAGGCCGCCCCCGGCTCCTCGTTCCAGTGTTCCACCGAGCCGCCCGCATAGGCGATCTCATAAGGGCTCATGGAGGCATCGCCGACAAAGACGATCTTGTAGTCGGCCGGGTATTTGTGCAGCAGATCCATTGTGGCGATGCGCTCGGTATGCCGGCGCCGGTTTTCCTTCCACACATATTCATAAAGGCAATTGTGGAAGTAGAAATGTTCCATCACCTTGAATTCGGATTTGGCCGCTGAAAACAGCTCCTCACAGACGCGGATATGGTCGTCCATGGACCCGCCAATGTCGAAAAACAGCAGCACCTTGACCGCATTGTGACGCTCCGGGCGCATCTTGATGTCCAGAAGACCCTTATGGGCGGTGGCGCGGATGGTGCCGTCCAGATCCAGCTCGTCCGCCGCGCCCGTGCGGGCGAAGCTGCGCAGCCGCTTGAGCGCCACCTGAATGTTGCGGGTGCCCAGCAACTGGGTGGCGTCCAGATCCTTGAAGTCGCGCTGGTCCCACACCTTGACGGCGCGCCGGTGGCGGCTCTCCTTCTGGCCGATCCGCACGCCTTCCGGATTGTAGCCATAGGCTCCGAAGGGCGAGGTTCCGGCCGTGCCGATCCACTTGTTGCCGCCCTGATGGCGCTTTTCCTGTTCCTTCAGCCGTTCGCGCAAGGTCTCCATCAGCTTTTCAAAGCCGCCAAGGGCCTCGATCTGCTCTTTTTCCTCCTCACTCAAGTGCTTTTCCGCAAGCTTTCGCAGCCAGTCTTCGGGAATGTCCGTGACCGGGACATCGCTCATCAGGTCGAGCCCCTTGAAAACGTGGCCGAACACCCGGTCGAACTTGTCCAGATTGCTTTCGTCCTTCACCAGGGTGAGGCGCGCCAGATAGTAAAAATCCTCCACCCGCCGGCCGGCCAGATCCTTGTCTAACGCCTCCATGAGGGTCAGATATTCGCGCAAGGAGACCGGCAGGCCGGCCGCTTTCAGTTCGCTGAAGAAAGAGATGAACATGGGCTGAGCCTAACGGGAGCGCAAGGGCCTGTCGAGCCGGCACGGATGGTCGGGAAACGGGCAGGCAGGGCGGCGGCCCCGGCTCAAGGTTTGCCACCGTTTGCAGTAGGTTTATCGCCACTTTCAGACGAGGCGACCAGTTCGCCCATGAAGTCCTTCACATTGGGGCCGCTGGTGGCCAGAAACGGTGCCGGGCGGCAGACCGAAATGGCGGCAATGCCGATGCGCGCGGTCAGAAGCCCGTTGATCACTCCTTCGCCCAGCCGGGCGGAGAGGCGGGCAGCAAGGCCCTGGCCGAGAATTTCAGAGGCCAGACTGTCTCCGGCTGCCATGCCGCCGGTCACCGCCAGATGGGTCAGGACCTGACGGGCCAGGCGCAGGAAGCCCAGCGTGCCCGGGCGGCCTCCATAAAGAGCGGAGAGGCGGCGGATGGTGCGCAAATTTTCAAACAGCACCACCAGAAGGTCGACCAGCGCCCGCGGACTGACAGCGGTGATGAGAGACACCCGCTTGGCGCTGTTGAGCACAATCTTGCGCGCTTCCTGATCCAGCGGCGCCAGCAGGTCCCGCTCGGCCAGCAGCACCAGGTCACGTCCGTCAATCACCTCGCGCATATGGGCTTTCAGTGCGGCGCGCCCCTGGGCGGTTTCCGGCCGGTCCCGGTAAAGGTCCAGCAGATCCTGAAGCCCCGTGCGGGCGGCTTTTGTCTCATCGGCTTCGGCTGCCGTGTTGAGCCTCTGGCGCAAGCCGTCGATCCGGCCCAGGCGCCAGAGCCCGGCCAGTTCGCGCAGGACGAGGCCGCAAAGGCCGAGGGCCGCCAGCGCCGCCAAAGCGACCCCGAGCCAGCCCAGCCAGTCGGTGCGGGCAAACAGATCCCGGATCAGGCTGTCGACCGCAAGGCCGATGGCAAGCGAGACCAGGCCGCCAAGACCGACCATCAGCCATTTGCCGAAGCCGGCGCCCGTCTTCGGGGTGCTGGCGGTTCTGGGCAGGCGCAGATCGTCTTCGTCTTCCACCGCCTGGGTGATGACCGCCTCATCGGCCACCGGCTGGCGGTGGTCGTCGTCTGCGCTCAGATGCACCTTGCGGTCATCCAGGCGGAAGGCCGCCGGGCTGCGGCCCTCATCTGCAGGCTGCGTGCTCATGCCAGGCGGTCTCCAATCAGAAATTCAAGGGCTCGGTCCAGGCGGATATGGGGCAGTGACAGGGGCAGGCCTTCGGCGGTCCTGTCCAGCTCGGGCGGGCGGAAGCGCAGGAAATGCAGCTGGCGCGGGCGCCGCCCGATCTTCGGCCCCGTGGCTTCAGAAACAGATTCAACTTGCCGGAAAACTGATTCAGGATCTTTCGGTAAGTCTCCGGGAAACATGGCAATTTCCGTTTTGCCATCATAGGTGTCGCCGTTCAGCCGTTCGCCGGGCAAGGGCGTTCCCAAAATGGCGGGCAGCTCGTCGGCCCGGTGTTTGACGGTGGCCTCCCGGGTGGCGCGCACGGCGGCCAGCGCCAGCGCCTCCACCTCCGCGCCCTTGAAGCGGGCCCGCTCCCCCGCCCGGGCCACGAGGCGTTTGAGCACGGCTTCCAGCCGGTCGTGATCGGAACTGTGCAGATGATCCGCCTTGGTGGCGGCAAACAGGATCCTGTCGATCCGGCGGGACACAATGGAGCCGAGCCAGCTGCGCCGTCCGGGCCGGAAAGCGGACAGAACCTCGCTGAGGGCGGTTTCCAGATCCGCCACCGCGTCGGGGCCCGCATTAAGGGCATGGAGCACATCCACCAGCACGATCTGCCGGTCGAGCCGGGCAAAGTGATTGCGGAAGAAAGGCCGCACCACATGGGTTTTATAGGCTTCAAAGCGCCGCTCCATCATGGCCCGCAACGTGCCGGAGCGGGCCGGGCCCGCGTCCGCGGCAATCTCCAGCGGGGCAAAGGTGAGGGCGGGGGAGCCGTCCAGATCGCCGGGCATTAAAAACCGGCCCGGCGGCAGCATGGACAGCGCATGGGCGTCGGCCCGGCAGGCGGTCAGATAGGTTTTGAAGCTGGCGGCCAGGGCCTGGGCGGTGGCCTCGCTGTCCGCCCCGTGCGGATCTGCAGCGTCCAGGGCGGCCAGAAATGGCGCGGCGACCTTCTCCCGGCTGCTGTCCCGGGCACGGGTGAGGGCATCGGCGGAAAAGGCGGCAAAATCCTTGGCCAGAAGCGGCAGATCCAGCAGCCATTCGCCCGGATAGTCGATCAGGTCCACATGGAGCCGCCCGGGGCCAAGCTTGCGGTGGAAGAAGGACGCGCTTTCATAATCGATGGTGAGCCGCAGTTCGGACACCTGGCGGGTGGAATCCGGCCAGATCCGGTCCTTCACCAGGGCGGCCACATGGGCTTCATAGTCGAAGCGCGGCACTGCATCATCGGGCTGGGGCTGCAACTGTGCACCCGTCATGCGCCGTCCGGCGGAGGCGCTGAACAGCGGCAGGCGCCCGCCATGGACAAGATTGTGGACCAGCGCGGTCAGGAACACGGTCTTGCCCGCCCGCGCCAGCCCGGTCACGCCCAGCCTCAGGCTCGGCACCGCCAGCCCGCCCGCCGCATCGGCAAGGTTTGCCAGCGTCAGCCGGGCTTCATCGGTCAAGGTGGTCAATGAATTCAAGAAAACGGCCTCCGATGCGTTCATGTAGGCGAGCGAAGGGCAGAGTGCAAACGGGAGGGCGCGTTTGCCGGAGAGCCAGGGGCCGGCCCAACAAAAAAGCCAGCGCCGGAGCGCTGGCCTTATCTGGTGCATATCTCAGCTTGTTAACGGCTGGACTGCGTATTCTGAACATTCGAACTATTGCAAATGCTTTCCGGGTCGTCAATCCTCTGATTCAACTTACGGGGGATAGAGTTGCTAAAAACACTTGGTCTGGATCTGGGAACAAATTCATTGGGCTGGTGCCTGATTGAAACGGAGGGAGAGCCGGGGGCAAAGGAGAAGGGGCGGATCGTCGATCTCGGGGGCCGGATTTTTTCGCAAGCCGACATGGCGGGCCGGGACCCGAAATCAAAAGCCTCGCTTGCGGTGGCCCGGCGGGAGGCGCGCGGTGCCCGGCGGCGGCGGGACAGATATTTAAAACGGCGCCAGCGCCTGCTGGACCAGTTGATCGCCGCTGGGTTGATGCCGAAGGATGAAGACGGCCGGAAAAAGCTGTTGAAAGAGACTGCCGATGCCAGGGGCGGGGATGTGTCCGTGTCCGTTTATGCGCTGCGGGCAAAGGCTCTCGACAAGGCGCTGGAGCCTTTTGACCTTGGCCGGGTTCTGTTCCAGCTCAACCAGCGCCGGGGTTTTAAATCCAACCGCAAGACGGACAGCAATGACGCTGAACAGGGCAAGATCGCCACGGCCATCACCCGGCTTGACCAGCAAATGGCGGAGGCGGGCAGCCGGACCTATGGGGAATGGCTTTATCAGCGGCGCCTTGCCGGGCTGTCCGTGCGGGCCCGGATGACATCGGACGGCAAGGCCTATGACTTTTATCCTTCCCGGGCTGCGCTGGAACTTGAGTTTGACCGGATCGTGCAGAAACAGAAGGTGTTTCACCCCGGTTTGCTGACGGAGGGCCTGATTGCCGATTTGAAGGAGACGATTTTCTTTCAGCGGCCCTTAAGGCCGGTGACGCCCGGAAAATGTTCCTATAATCCGCTGGAACAGCGTTTGCCGAAAGCCCATCCCCTGTTTCAGGCCTTCCGGCTGGTGAAGGAAGTCAACGAACTGGCCCTGATCGGGGACGACAAGATTGCCCGCAAATTGTCGCCGGACCAGCGCGACGCGCTGCTGCTTCTCTTGCGCACCAAGCTGACCAAACAGGGCAAGGCGCCATTTTCCAGATTGCGCAAGGCTTTGAAACTGCCGCCGGAAATGCGCTTCAACAAGGAAAGCGAAACGCGACGGGACCTGGAGGGCGATGTTGTCACGTTCCGGCTGTCCCAGCCGGAGTGTTTCGGCAATCTGTGGGGCAGCCTTGATCTGGAGCGGCAGGCGGAGGTCACGGAACAATTGCGCACCGAGCCGGATTTTGATGCGTTGACCCGGTGGCTTCAGGCCGAGTTTGGATTTGCCGAAGACAAGGCCAGGGTTATTGCCGATACGGCCCTTCCGGAAGGTTTTGGCCGTCTCGGCCTGTCCGCGCTCAGCGCCTTGACCGACGAGATGATGACTGCGGTTGACGAAAATGGCTGTGTCATTTCCGAAGCGCAGGCCTCGATCAATATCTACGGAAAAACCAATTCTGAATCTGCTCCGGACCGGGAGGCTTTTGATTTTCTGCCGAAATATCAGGAGGTTCTTGAACGGCATATTCCACCTGGAACCGGCGGAGAGGCGGATCCAAAGGCGCCGGAATGGGATGAGGTCAAGGGCCGGATCACCAATCCGACCGTTCATATTGCCCTTAATCAGCTGCGCCGGGTGGTCAATGCGGTCATCCGCAAACATGGCAGACCGGACCGGATTGCCATTGAGGTTGGCCGGGACCTGAAACTGAGCGACCGGCAGCGGCAGGACGCTGAACGCCGCATTTCCATGAACACCCGTATTGCTGAGGGGCTTTCAAAGGAGCTGACAGAAACCTATCAGCAGCGGGACACCGGCTATAACCGCCTGCGCCTGCGGCTTTGGAAAGAGCTGGACCCGGATGTGACCAACCCAGTCTGCATCTATTCCGGCAAGCCGATTTCCGCTGCGATGGTGTTTTCCGGCGAGACCGATGTGGACCATATCCTGCCCTATTCCAAAACGCTGGATGACAGCGTTGCGAACAAGATTTTGTGCCTTGCGGCCAGCAACCGGGAAAAGAAAAACCGGGCCCCAGCCGAGGTGCCGCAATGGCGGGGGCAGCTGGCAGATATTCAGGCGCGGGCGTCGGTGCTGCCGAAAAACAAGCAATGGCGCTTTGCGGAAGATGCCATGGCGCGCTTCGGCGATGAGGAGGGCTTTCTGGCGCGGCAGGTCACCGACATGCAATATATCTCCCGCCTGGCCCTGACCTATCTGTCTTTTCTTTATGACGCGGAAGAGGTGGATCTGGACGGGGTGGTCAGCCGCAACAGCCATGTGCGCGCCTTGCCGGGCCGGATGACGGAAATGCTGCGCCGGAACTGGGCGTTGAATGATATTCTGCACGATCATAACGTGGCCGATGTCACCAAGGCAAAGAACCGGCTGGACCACCGGCATCACACCATTGATGCGGCGGTCGTGGCCTGCACGTCGCGGTCCCTGATCCAAAAGCTGGCGACGGTGTCCGCGCGGGTGGAAGAAGACGGCGCGGAGCGGGTGGCGCGGGAGGTGCCGCTGCCCTGGCCGGGGTTCCGGGACGACTTGCGCAAAAAGGTTGCGGAGGTTGTTGTCAGCCACAAACCGGATCACGGCACCCTATCGCAGGCCGGGGGGGCTTCCGGCCGCAGCCAGACCGCCGGACGCCTGCATAATGACACTGCCTATGGCTATACGGGGGAACAGGATGCGAAGGGCAATGACATCGTGGTGGTGCGCAAGGCCATCACGTCCCTGTCGCCAAAGGATATCAATACCATCCGCAGCAATGATCAAGGCCATTCGGAGCTGCGGGAGCGTTTGAAGGCGGCCACACGGGGCCTGAGCGGGAAGGCTTTTGAGGAGGCCTTGCAGCGGTTTGTGGAGACCGATGAAAAATTCGGCTTCAAGGAATGGACTGATCCGCAGACCGGCCAGACAAAGGTTCGTCAGGGCATCCGGCATGTGCGGGTGAGTGAACCGCTGCGCACGATCCCGATCCGCGACAAGGCGGGCAAGGCCTATAAAGGCTACAAGGGCGACAGCAACCACCGCTATGACGTCTGGCGCCTGCCTGATGGAAAATGGAAGGCGGAGGTCGTCTCGACCTTTCAGGCGCATGATCCGGGCTGGGTGTCTTCTGTCCGGGCCGAGTTTCCTGCCGCCCGCAAGCTTTTAAGCTTGCAGCAGGGGGATTGCATTGCGGTGGAGCAGGATGGAACCCGCAGGATTTGCCGGGTGGTCAAGTTCGCGGAGCGGGGCCAGATGATGGTGTGTGACCTCCATGAGGCGGGGCCGCTGAAAGCGCGGAATGACAACAAGGAAGATCCGTTCCGCTATCTCAGTCTTGCCCCTGGCAGTATGAAGAAAGCGAAGGTGCGGCAAGTCCGGATTGATGAAATCGGGCAGGTCTTCGACCCCGGGGCTTGGTGGGACAGGAAATGAATGCTACTTTAAGGGGAGTATTTTCAATATTTCTCTTGTGTTGCTTTCATGTTGCGTGAGGAGAGCGGCGGGACCCGTCCTATCTGTCCGCTTACCGGCTGATGTGGATGCTTGTGACCTTTGACCTTCCGGTGGAAACCAAGAAACAGCGCAAGGCTGCCTCGAAATTCCGTGAATTCCTGCTCGATCAGGGGTTCGAGATGAGCCAGTTTTCCAACTATATGCGGCTTGTTAACGGCCGGGAACACTATGATACTTATGTTCGGCGGGTAGAGCGGAACCTGCCCGAGCGCGGCGATGTGTTCATCTTTCAGTTCACGGACAAGCAATATGAGAATATTGTGCGTTTCAGCGATCAATCCCGGCGCAAGCGCCAGAAAAACCCGGACCAGATTGCCTTGTTTTGACCATTTTAGCGCTTTTTTGCTCCGTAGAGCGGCGGAAAAAGGCTGCAAAAACAACCCTTTCCGCCGGGATCTACGGTAGCAGTTCAGAATACGCAGGCCAACCGCAACCCGGATGAATTGACGGACGAGGAAAAACGAACGGTAGCAGTTCAGAATACGCAGGCCAACCGCAACCTTCATGGGGTCCAACATACGTATGATACGACGGTAGCAGTTCAGAATACGCAGGCCAACCGCAACTCTTTTAACAAGCGGAAACCCTTCTGGACTACGGTAGCAGTTCAGAATACGCAGGCCAACCGCAACTCCGGCGTGACTGAAATGCTGGTGCGGACCACGGTAGCAGTTCAGAATACGCAGGCCAACCGCAACCAATAAAACCAACAAAAGATCAGGCCCCGGACGGTAGCAGTTCAGAATACGCAGGCCAACCGCAACTGCAATGTCGCACAGTGGGCGAGGGGACACACGGTAGCAGTTCAGAATACGCAGGCCAACCGCAACCCGGCTGGCGCCGCCCAAAACCAGCCGGGGACGGTCGCAGTACTGCCTAAAGATCCCGCGGCTTTACGAACCGGTCCAGATGGCCGGTTCCGGTTGCGAGTTCTTCCCAATCGGCGATATCGAAATCGATAACGGCCAGCGCTGCGGTCGGATATTTTTCGCGCATATCGGCCAGCGCATCCTTGTCCCCGGTTCCGGCCAGCGTATGGGCGGTGTCTTCCGTTGCCGGATTGTGCCCGATCACCATCAGGGTCTGCGCCCGGCCGCCATGTTTGCGGATCAGGGCGGCGTAGCTGTCTTCGCTCTGCCAATAGAGATCGGACAGGAGCTGAATATGCGCTTCCTGCGGCAAAAAGGGGAGCAGGCGGGCCAGGGTCTCCCGGGTTCGCTGCGAGGTTGAGCACAGGATCAGGCTTGGCCAGAGCTTCTGCGCGCTCAAATAGTCTGACATGGCCACGGCCGCTGTCTTGCCCCGGGCATTCAGCGGCCGGTCGATATCGGCAAGATCCGGATCGTCCCAGTCCGATTTGGCATGTCTGAAAAGAAGTAACCGCATATCTTCTCTATCCGATAGGGCTCAAGAGCTTTTGGGTCCGGGCCGGTTTGGGTCAGTCCTGCTGCGCCAGCATCTGCGTGAACGCTGCAACAGCGGGGCCGACCTCGCCTTCCTGGGTCGGCAGCTTGTAGGACAGCCACAAGGTATAGTCTGCCGTTGCGCCCGAAAAATACCACAAGGTCTCGCACAGGCTGATTGGTGTCCAGTTCCGGGTCCTGAAGGAAATGCCGGTTGCGGCCGCGCCGCTCAGCTTGACCGGCTCAAAACCGGCGGCCTTGTAATTGCGGGAGAACTTCACCGCTTCCTTGCGGCCGGTGGCCTGCAGATGTTTGCGCACCACCGCCGTCAAGCCATCTTCGCCTGTATAGACGCAAGCCGCCAGACTGGAGGCGTCACCCTCCAGGGCCTTGACCCTGTAGAACGGGCCGACCATGTCCGGGCAGCGCAGCCCGGTGAAGTGGCGCAGCCCGGCAACATCGCTCTGCCAGCCGGCCTCTTTTTCGGGCGGAACCTGTGCCCGGACGGGCAGGGACGCAGCCTGCAACAGCAAGGGCAGTCCCAGACACATCAGGACAAGAAGCGATAAAAAGGCGTTATGCCGTCCCAAATGGACCTCCCTGGCTCAACCCCGGTCGCGGCGGTTCATGAAGGCAAGGCGCTCAAACAGATGCACGTCCTGCTCGTTCTTCAACAAGGCGCCATGCAGGGGCGGGATCAGTTTGCTGCCATCTTGTTGACGAAGCGTTTCCGGGTCGATGTCTTCGTTCAGCAGCAGTTTGATCCAGTCGATCAGTTCCGAGGTCGACGGCTTCTTTTTCAAGCCCGGGACCTCGCGCACATCGAAAAACAGCCGCAGAGCCTCCGACAGCAGCCTTTGTTTGATGCCCGGGAAATGCACTTCCACAATATCAGCCATTGTATCTGCGTCGGGAAATTTGATGAAGTGGAAGAAGCAGCGCCTTAAAAAGGCATCCGGCAGGTCTTTTTCGTTGTTGGAGGTGATGATCACCACCGGGCGCTGGCGGGCCTTCACCGACTGGCCGGTCTCGTAGACGTGAAACTCCATCCGGTCGAGTTCCAGAAGCAGGTCGTTGGGGAACTCGATATCTGCCTTGTCGATCTCGTCGATCAGAAGCACGGGTCTTTGCTCGGCTTCAAAGGCTTCCCAGAGTTTTCCCTTGCGAATGTAGTTGTTGATGTCCTGGACCCGCTCATCCCCGAGCTGGCTGTCCCGGAGACGGGACACGGCATCATATTCGTAGAGCCCCTGCTGGGCCTTGGTGGTCGATTTCACATGCCATTCGATCAGGCGCGCGTTCAGGGCTGCAGCCACCTGTTCCGCAAGCACGGTCTTGCCCGTCCCCGGCTCACCCTTGACCAGCAGCGGCCGCTCCAGGGCGACCGCCGCGTTGACCGCAACGCGCAGATCTTCCGTGGCAATGTAATCGTCAGTTCCTTCAAAGCGCATGGGACCGTCCATCTTAAAAATCTCCGGCGGAAAGTGGCAGGCCCGGGGCGCGGACGCAAGTCCGCAAAAGGGTCACGGAAAAGGCCCGGCAGGAGGAGAGTCTTGCCCAGGCAAGGGGAAGAAATTGCCTGTTTGGACTGGTTCTGACGTATTCAGGAATCCTCAGAAATAAATGGATGTAAATTATAAATATTTGAAATATATGGAAAAAATTTTGAATCTTTCAAACTGGCACGTCCCTTGCGGAAGAAGGCTGACGATGGGCGCAAGCCCGTGTGAGCAATGCCCGATCTATCAAGAGGACCAAACATGGGTATTTATGGGGCTATCAATGCAGCGGTCTCGGGACTGACAGCGCAGGCGACTGCGCTGGAAAACATTTCCGGGAACGTGGCCAACTCTCAGACAACCGGATTCAAACGGCTGGACACGACCTTTTCCGATCTTGTGTCCGGTGGCGGGGCGACGCAGGCCAGCCAGGTGTCCGGCACCACCTATGCGACCTCCCGGGCGACAAACTCCATCCAGGGCGACATCACCCGGTCGGAAGTCGACACCTATATGGCGATCAAGGGGGACGGCTATTTCGTGGTGACCAAGGCCTCCGACGTTGTCGACGGGTCCACCACCTTTGCCGACGAAACCTTCTATACGCGCGGCGGTGATTTCGAACGGGATCAGGATGGCTATCTTGTCAACAAGGCCGGCTATTACCTGCAGGGATTTCCGCTGGATCCGGATACGGGCAATCCGGTTGGTGACAACCCGGACGTGATCCAGATCGAAAATCAGCCGCTCGCAGCCTCCGCCACGACTCAGGTCGATTATCAGGCCAACCTGCCGCGTATTCCTGACACCACCGACTATGACGGGTCCACGGCCGCGTCGGCACTCCTTGCTGCATCGGTGGGCACGGGCAACGTCGCGGTTGCCAACGAGCAGGACTTTCTGGACAGCTCTATCTCGGGTGGCTCCATCACAGTCTACAATCAAAATGGCACGGCGATGAACGTTCAGGTCCGCTATGCCAAGACCGCGAATGCGGCTTCCGGCCCCCCCGTAGTCAACGACACCTGGACCATGTATGTCAGCTCCGGTGGCGATGCAACGAACGCCTATTATGATGTCGGAGATGTTCAGTTCGACAGCACGGGTGCCCTCACAAGCATGACGGCGGGCACGATCGGTACGGTGAACTCAACGTCTGATGGCTTTGATATCGCAACCCTGACGATCAACGGTACTACGGCAACCGGAATAGGTGTTTCCTTCGCCAACAATTCCCTGACCCAGTATTCGGATGCGGATGGCAAGGCTAGCTCCGTCTCGCTTGACCAGGACGGGTATGCGGCTGGCGAGCTGACCGGTGTGGCGATTGATGAATCGGGCCGGGTGATTGCAAGCTACTCCAACAGTCAGCAACGGGCCGTATACGAGATCCCGCTCGCGACCTTCGAGGCCGAGCAGAACCTGCAGCGGGTTGATGGGGCAGCCTTCCGGGCCACCACCTCTTCCGGGGAGGCGGATCTGACCGGCGGGGGGCAGATCCTGGCCAACAATGTGGAACTTTCCAACGCGGATATCGCGGATGAGTTTTCCAAACTGATCATCACGCAGCAGGCCTATTCGGCCAACTCCAAGATCGTCACATCTGCAGATGAGATGCTGGATTCCGCGTTGAACATGGTCCGTTAATGCCAATTTGGGCCGGCGGGGGCTGACCCGCCGGCCTTTCCGGTCAGCCGCTCTTTCGTAAAGGACAAACCGCTATGGGTCTCACAAGTGCCCTCAACACTGCGGTCTTCGGGATCACCTACAATCAGCGCCAGCTTGATGTTACGGCGAACAATATCGCGAATGCGGATACGGCCGGGTATTCGAAGAAAACCATTTCCGCCAAAGCCTATTTCGACGGCGAAGGCAATGTTGCCGGCCTGACCGCAACCGAACTGACCCGGGTTGTCGATGAGCAGGTCCAGGCGGACTATTTCAATTCTTTGGCCGACACGAATTATGCCAATCAGATTGCCGGGTATACGGAGCGGCTGGATTCCATCTTCGGTACGATCGGAGACAGCAGCAGCCTGTCCTCTCTGGTTGGGAACATGTCCTCGGCCCTGTCGACGCTTGTGAATGACCCGGGCAATTATACCGCACAGAAAGAGGTGGTGGCTGCGGCCGAGGCAATGGCCCGCGAACTGAACAGCAGCTATGAGCGCATTGCGGACCTGCGCCAGGAGGCCGATGAATCCCTGGCCCTCCAGACGCAGACCGTCAACAATCTGCTGAGTGGCATTCAGGACGTCGATTCTGCCATCCGCGATGCGGCCCAATCCGGGATCTCAACGGCGGACATGGAAGATGAGCGGGACCGGCTGGTCGAGCAGCTGTCCGGCTATATCGATGTCGAGGTGACCAAGAACAACAACAACACGCTCTCCATCCAGGCCGCGAATGGCGAACAGCTTTATGCGGACAACAAAGCCTCGACCTTGAGTTTCACACGGACCAACCAGCTGCAGCCGGGTGTCTCCGGGCAGACGGTTACCGTGACCACGCCGGGCGGGTCGTCCTATGACCTGATCGATGCCTCCAAATCCGGCAAAATGGTTGCAACAGCCGAGCTCCGGGACGAAATTCTGGTGGAAGCCCAGAAGCAGCTCGACACCATTGCCGCGGAAATGTCTCTGGCCTTTTCAAATGTGCCCGTGGAAAGCACGGCTGTCACCGTGGGCACCGACACCGGGTTTGATCTGGATCTGTCGGCTCTGCAGGCGGGCAACAAGATTACGCTGAACTACACGGATACATCCGGCGCGGAGCAAACGGTCACTCTGGTGGCCGTCTCCGATCCGAGCCTGCTGCCGCTGGACAATTCGGCCACGGCAGATCCGGGAGACACGGTGTTTGGCATCGATATCTCGAGCGGTTCTCCGGCAACCTATATCACCAACATCACCGCCGCGCTCGGCAGCACGGGCCTGCAGGTGAGTAACAACGGCTCCAACGAGCTGCGGGTCCTGGGGGATGGGACCGCGCCGACCAGTGTGGAGAGCCTTTCGGCCAATGTCACTGTGACCGGCAACGCCGACCAGGGGCTGGGCCTGCCGATATTCGTCGACCAGCGGGGCGGAACCGAGATCTTTACCGACGCGCTGGAAAATGGTGGCCAGCGGGTGGGCTTTGCCAACGGGATCAGAGTGAACCCGGATCTTGTGGCCGATAATGCGCTGCTGGTGAACTATCAGACGACGCCTACAGCAAATACAAAAAATGATTCATCCCGGCCGCAGTATCTTCTGGACGCGCTGAAATCAGGCGAGACCCATTTTGATCCCGAGACGGGCATTGGCAGCACATCCTCGCCCTTTGAAGGCAGCGTGATTGATTACATCAACAACACGATTGCCTTTCAGGGAAACCAGGCGGAGGACACAAAAACCTATGCGACCGCCAAGGAAACCCTGACCAAGAACCTGGCGATCCGCCATGAGGAAAATTATTCCGTGGATCTGGATACCGAGCTGGCCTTCATGGTGCAGCTGCAAAACGCTTATGCGGCCAATGCCCGTGTGATGCAGACCGTCAACGAGCTTTTCGAAGAGCTCCTGAACATCGTTTAAGGTGCGTTATGACCCTGTCTTCGATCACAACTTCCCGGTCCTATCTCACCCAGCAGCTGGGGGAGATGAATGACCTTCTGGCGAAAAAGACCAACCAGCTGGCCACCGGCAAGGTCGGAACAACCTATGGAGAGGTTGGTGACAACCGGCTTCTGGACATCCAGCTGACGCAAAAAGTCAGCCTGATCGACAGCTATCAGGAAACGATTTCGACCTCCAATCTGCATCTCAATACTTTGTCCCTGTCTCTGGAACGGCTGGAAACAATCCGGCGGGATTCCAAATCCGCTCTGGATACCAACGATTTCGTGTTGCAGAGCGATGGCCAGACCCAGACCCAGTCCCGGGCAGAACTGCTGCTGACTGAAGCGCTCAGCATCCTCAACACGGAAGTGGCGGGCTACTATGTCTTTGGCGGCACGGATGCGGTTTCCGATCCGGTGGCCGCGCTGGATGCGATCATGAACGGGTCGGGCAGCCAGGACGGGTTGAAGACCTATCTCAGCGAATATTCCCAGGCCAATCTCGGGACCTCCAACAATGGCCGGATGTCGATCTCAACCCTGACCACCAATTATGCTGCCGGTGTACCGACAGACAGCACCTTCACCATTGCCGAAGACGGGGCCCATGATTTCGGCTTCGACATTTCAAGTGTCACCTCAGGCCTGAGCAACGTGACACTGACGGGCCCTTCCGCAACGGATCCGGACAGTTTTGATGTGCAATTCACCGGGCAACCTGCGCTCGGGGAAACGATTTCGGTGGACCTGACCCTGCCGCCGGACCATACGGAAACGGTTACCATTGAATTGACGGCGGCAACCTCCAACGAGGTGGAAGGCACGTTTGAAATCGGCGCGGATCTTGAGGCGACGGCGCAAAACCTCCTCACAGAGCTGACATCCGCGATTGAAGAGGAAGCCAAGACAACCTTGAAGGCGGTGTCGGACGAATGGGCCAGCGACGAATTTTTCTCAACCTTCTCCGGGGAAGTTCCGATGCGTGTCTCTGGTCCTCCCTATACTACGGCAACCACCCAGGTGGCCGATTCTACCTCCACCTTGGAGTGGTATACCGGCCGTAACACCACAACGACGGATCCGCGCAGCGACAAGAATGCGGTTGTCGATTCCAATCTGACCGTGAATTACGGCGTCCGGGCGAATGAAACGCCGCTCAAGGAGCTGGTGCAATCGCTCGCAACATTCGTCGCGGCCGACTTTTCCGCTGGCACCCAGACGGATGAGCAATATTACAACCAGCTTTCCGCCAACCTGCGCAGCATTCTGCAGCCTGAAGGCGTGGACCAGTCCGGAATTGTCGATATTGCAACGGATGTGGCCATTACGCAGCGGACCGTCAAGCTCACGAGTGAGCGGCATGTGCAGATGAAAAGCACCTATGAGGGCACGATTGCGGAGATCGAGGGGGTGGACAAGGAGCTGGTCGCGGCCGAGATCCTGAGTCTGAAAAACAATATTGAAGTGGCGTATAATGCCTCTTCCATCCTCTTCAATCTGAAGCTCTCCGACTATCTCTAGAGCAAATCTGGTTTCAACGGATTCAGGTTTCGCAGCCTCTCGGCTGCGCCCTGAACACGAAACCTGACAGGCTCAAGCTTAACGCAACACCCTTTACATCAATGGCGCTTGGTATAACGCGGTTGGTCTGTTCGTCTGACCTGTCCGGAACCAAAAAGAGCCGGCTGCAGTCCGCAGGCCGGCTCTTTTGGAATCCTTGTCGGCGACGAGGTGATCTATTCGCTGCCTTCCGCGCGGGCTCTGAGGCCTTCTGCAATTGCCCGGTTTATATTGATCAGAGTACCGAGCTTGGTGCTGTCATCGGTTGTGATGATGGTGATCGTCTGCTTGAACACGAAGACCGCAAGTGATGCGATGTTGTTCTTGATGTCCTGCGGCAACTGGCTTTCTTCGCTGGTCGCCGAAGTGACCAGGATACTCCAGAGCTTGCGGTTATAAACGAGCGCCTCATCTTTTTCCGCGAGGTTCGACTCGTCCCACTCATCCTTGATTAGCTGCAGCCGGGCTGCGGCTTTCATCAGCAGATTCGCTTCCAGCTCTCTCGGCGATACCGCCACCTGGCTCGTTTTCTGGTAAGCTTGCGCTGCCTGCTTGTACATGACCGATCAGCGTCCCTTCATACTCGATGAGCTTGCGTGCTTCTTTCAGTGCTTTATAGAACGCGCCGGTTATTATGGCGTTACTAATCCTGGTAACATACGGGATCGTACTCGGCGCGGCCTTCACGATATCATTAACGAGAGTGAAGTAGTTTTCCTGAATTCTCTCTACGTCCGTGGACAGGTACATCAGCTGCACCGCCAGATAGACCTTCTTGGCAGGGGAATCTGCGGTCGCCGGTGTGAGAATGTCCTTTTCTCGCAGAATGGGTGCCTGGCCTTCGATAAAAAGACGTGTTCGCTGATTGTCATTGGTGATGACACTGTCGCCGATGATAATTCTCTCACCGGGTTTCAGCTCGACCTTGAGCGCCATTCTGTGACCTCCACGTTTAGGAACCGGCAGTGACCGATCATGATTTTAACCATGATCTTAGCCGATACCCTACTGAAATTCATCCTGGCTGTTATCCAAACAGGCTCAAGACGCTCTGATCCGCCTGGTTTGCCAGCGACAATGCGGTTGAGGAAAGCTGCTGCCGTGTCTGCAGGGCAAGCATGTTGGCGCCTTCCTCGTTCATGTCCGCAATCGTCAGCTCTCCGGCCCCCACTTCCAGGGTGTTGATCATGTTTTGGGTAAAATCCGTGCGCACTTCCACCGTGGACAGCGATGTGCCCATGGAGCGGGCTGCCGAGCGGAGCTCATCCAGCGCCGCGTTGATGGCCTGAAGCGTCCGGTCGATATCCGTGTCCGACTTGAACTCGGAGGCGGTGGCCGTCAGGCCCACCGTTCCGGAGGTGCTGCCGAGCGTCGTCCGGTTGAAGTCGGAATTGCTGCTGGAAATGTTGAAGGACACTTCCCCGATCAAGCTGATGCTGCCGCCGGAAACGGTCGCATCAAGGCCTTTCACATTGTCAATGAAGGTGACCAGATCGCTCACTGTTGTTTCAGCGTCGATTTCGATCGAGGCCGGTTCAAAACCGTTGCCATCAGTGATGGTGATCGTGTCGCCAGCCTGGAAGCCGCCCGAGGAGATCAGCGTGGCCGATGCGGTGAGGGCGGTCACCGTAAGGCTGGTTGTCCCGGTGCCCGACGCGCCGCCATTGGTCGCCGTGCCGCCCCCTGCGTTGTCCTTGGCGATCGAGATCGTGTTGTCACCGCCCGATGTGATCGAGATGGAATCGGTTGCCTCATCGAAGCTTGCGTGGACACCGGCCAGATTGTCGAGGGCATCCACATAGTCCTGAACCGTGGTGATATCCGTGCCGACGGTCAAGGTGGTGGTCCCGGAACTGTCGGTAATGGTGACCTGGTCGCCGTTTGACCAGGCGCCCAGATCCGCCAGGTTGGAGGAGGCCTGAAGGCCGGTCAGGGTGAGTGACGTGGAGCCGCCATTCAGGTTAAAGGATGCGGTACCGGTGCCGCCGGTGTTCAGATCATCGAGATTGAGGCCGTCATCCAGCGTCGTGTCCGTAAAGTCAACCGGATTTACTGTGAGATTGGAGGTGCTGTCTTCGTTGAAAATCACTTCCAGCTCATTGCCAGCCCCGGCCAGAAGGTTCTTGCCCTTATAGCTGGAATCGCGGGCCATATCCTCAATTTGTTCAAGAATATCATTATATTGGGTTGCGTATTGCTTACGCTCATATTCGCTGGAGGTTTGCAGCGCCTGGTTCGCAATCGCCTTGGCGGATTCAACCAGTTTGGTGATCGAGGTAATCCCCTTGTCCGCCGCTTTGATGGTCTGAACCGCCTGTCCCATATTGTCCAGAAGGTTTGACAGATCGCTGGCCCGGTCATTCAGGGACTGGGCCGTAAAGAACGAGTTCGGGTTGTCGAGTGCTGTATTGACCTTGAGCCCTGTGGCCAGCCGGGTCTGGGTCACCGACTGAAGATCTGCCGTTTGCTTGAGCGACAGGAGATTGTCCCGGACGGCGCTGGAGAGAACAATATCAGACATCAGGCTTCACCGCTTTCCTATTCAGTACCCGCCATCGGAGCGCCGCAAATGGTTTCAAGATGTGGGCGCACCTTTGACGTAAATCTAAATGGAAAGTTAATCGGTCCTGCGAGAATTAACGCGATGTAAATAAAGGTTACCAAAAGGTTTCTGTTAAGTCATTGAAATTATTTAAAAAAATTTCGAGCAAATCGACTGTATTTCTCCCGGAAAACGAAAACGGCGAGCCAGTGGCCCGCCGTTTCTGGTTGTCAGCTTGTGAGTCGTGCGTCTGACTGATTCTTCTAGGCTTAGAAGAGGGATAGCACCGTCTGGTCCGCCTGCGACGCGAAGGACAGTGATGTGGACGCCAACTGCTGGCGTGTCTGAAGCGCCAGAAGGTTAGCCCCTTCTTCGTTCGTATCGGCCAAGGTCAACAGGCCCGCACCTTCCTGCAGAGTGTTGATCATCGTCTTGGTGTAGTCTTGACGGATTTCAACGGTGGACAGGTTGGTACCGAATTCAGAGGCCTGGGAGCGCAGGTTCCCCAGAGCGTTATTCAGCCGGTCAACCACCTTGTTAATGTCGGAGTCCGTTGCAAATCCGCTGTCCGACAGGGCGGAGAGGGTGACACCGGCCGTGTTGGCTGTGAAGCTGCTTGACGCAAAGTCAGCATTGTCACTGGTGAGCGACAGGTCGGTTTCACTGAGGATCGACAGCTGACCACTGGAAAAGGACGCGGTGACACCGTTGAAGTCGTTCACGAAGTCTTTCAGATCGTCAACTGTCGTGTCGTCCTCAATTTCAAGCGAGCCGAGTTCGAAGTTGTTTCCGTCCGTCAGGGTCAGCGTGTCCCCGACTGCAAAGGAACCGGAGTCGACCAGAACCTGGGTTGCTTGCGTAAAGGCTGTCGCGGCAACAGTACCGAAACCGGCGGCGCCTGCTGTCCCGGTGGTCAGTTTGAGGTCTTCATCACTGTAGACCGTCAGCTCTCCGGTGGTGTTGTCGAATTCGGCGCGGACGCCTGAAATGCCATTCAGATTGTCGACGAGGCTTTGCACCGTGTTGGTGCCGACACTCAGTGTGCCACCAGTAATCGCAGCAGCGGTTGCCTCGTTGTTGACGGACAAAATGGTGTTGCCCGCCGTGAACAGGCTGGAATCCGACAGCAGGGAGCTGGTGTTAAGGCCTGCACCGAGGGTGATGACCGTTTTGCCGCCCTGAAGGTCGAATGCGGTTGCACCGCCTTGCCCTTCGGCGAGATCCGACAGGTTGAGGCCGTTGGACAGGGTGGTGTCCGTATAGTCGACGGCTTCGATGGTCAGTTTGGAAGTGGCATCTTCGTTGAAGATTGTCGTGAGGTCGTTGCCATCACCGGCCAGAAGGTTCTTGCCCTTGTAGGAGCTGTCCTTGGCAACATCTTCAATCTGTTCCAGAAGATCGTTATATTGCTTGGCGAAGGTCTTGCGCTCGTACTGACTCTGGGTCTGCAGGGCCTGGTTGGCTTTAGCTTTGGCCGCTTCCACCAAATCGGTGACTGTCTGGATCCCTTTGTCGGCTGCCTTGATGGTCTGCAGGGACTGGCCCATGTCGTCCAGCAGGTTGCTGAGGTCACCTGCGCGGGAGTTCAGGCCGGAAGCCGTGAAGAAGGAATTCGGATTGTCTAGGGCCGAATTCACTTTCAGGCCGGTCGCCAGTTTGTTCTGGACACCGGACATCATGTCGGCTGTAGACTGAAGCGTGAGGAGGTTCTGCCGCACGGCAGCTGACAGGGTAATGTCCTGCATCGTAATATCCCTTTCCTGGGTCACATGTACTGCTGCTCGTCCTGAGCAGGTTGATTAGGATCATCTCCTGTTAACCCTAATCATTGGTTAATTGCATCGCATTTTAGGGTTAACGAGGTGTTAACGTGTTGATTTTTCGCGAGAAACAGCGAAAATCTGTGCGATTGCACTGAGCAGTGCGGGAGTGTGCTGGAAACGGGGAGGGGAGTTTTTTTGACGTAAGGTTACAAAAAAGGCGGGCCTGAGCCCGCCTTCTTCGATGCTTTGGAGTGTGTGGTGCGCTCTTTAGAAGAGCCGCAGCACGTTCTGGTCCGCCTGGGCTGCCAGGGACAGGGAGGTGGAGGCGAGGGACTGCTGGGTCTGCAGAGCCAGAAGGTTCGCGCCTTCCTCGTTGGTGTCCGCAAGGGTCAGCTTTCCGGCGCCTTCTTCCAGCGTGTTGATCAGGGACGTTGTGAAGTCCTGACGGTTTTCCACGATGGACAGGTTGGTACCGAATGTAGACGCCTGCGAACGCAAGGTGTCCTGGGCTGACTTCAGGTTGGTCAGCGTGCTTTCGATTGACGAGTCGGTTGCAAAGCTGGAATCCGTGCCGTTTGTGGTCAACGCAGCATTTGAGTTGAATGCCGTGTTGTCGGAACTGATCGACAGCTTGAAATCCGACGTGGTGGTCAGCGTGCCGCTGGACAGTGCAGCGCTGGCACCGTCAATGCCGTCAATGGCCGATTCCAGATCGGAAACCGTGGTGGTTGCCGTCACCTCAAGCGTGGCCAGCTCCGTGCCATTGGCATCGGTGAAGGTCAGGGTATCGCCTGCAGTGAATTCAGAATCAGCCGTCAGCAGGCTGCCAGCGGTCAGCGAGGTTGTCGCTGTGCCGTTGGTGAGCGTGATCGCGGAGGTGCCGGAGGTAGCTTCCGTCAGATCGGACAGGTTCAGACCGGTGGACAGGGTCGTGTCGGTATAGTCAACCGAAGAGATGGACAGGGATGAGCTGCCATCTTCGTTGAAGGTCACCGACAGGTCGTTGCCCGTGCCGCCGAGCAGGTTCTTGCCCTTATAGCCGGAATCCTTGGCGATATCTTCGATCTGCGTCAGGAGCTCGTTATATTCCTTTGCGTATTTGTTACGCTCGGACTGGCTGGAGCTCTGCTGGGCCTGGTTGGCCTTTGCCTTGGCGGCGTCAACGAGATCGGAGATGGCCTCAATCCCCTTGTCCGCTGCTTTCAGGGTCTGGACCGACTGGCCCATGTCATCAAGCAGGTTGGACAGGTCACTTGACCGGTTTTCCAGGCCCTTTGCTGTGAAGAAAGAATTCGGATTGTCGAGAGCCGAATTGACCTTCTTGCCCGTAGCAAGTTTTTCCTGCACGGAGCTCATCAACTGAGATGTGGACTGGAGAGCATTAAGGTTCGAGCGCACTGCGCTCGACAGAGTTACATCACCCATTTGAGTTTCCCTTCTAGGAATACGATTTACAAGGACCCTTCCTGGATCCGGGGATGATGAAACGGCTGAATCTGATAACAGGCCCTAAAGAAAGATGGTTAGCGTCATTTAACCTTAATGCTTTGTAACGAAAGGAAAAGCGGCAGACTAAGCTGCCGCTTTTCAGATTTTGTTCGGACCTTGCGATCCGCACTTGAGCTCTTAGAAGAGCCGCAGCACGTTCTGGTCCGCCTGGGCTGCCAGGGACAGGGAGGTGGAGGCGAGGGTCTGCTGGGTCTGCAGAGCCAGAAGGTTCGCGCCTTCCTCGTTGGTGTCCGCCAGGGTCAGCTTTCCGGCGCCTTCTTCCAGCGTGTTGATCAGGGCATTGGTGAAGTCCTGACGGTTTTCCACGATGGACAGGTTGGTCCCGAATGTGGACGCCTGCGAACGCAAGGTGTCCTGGGCTGACTTCAATGAGCTGATCGTGCTGTCGATTGACGAGTCGGTTGCAAAGCTGGAATCCGTGCCGTTTGTGGTCAACGCGGCATTTGAGTTGAATGCCGTGTTGTCGGAACTGATCGACAGCTTGAAATCCGACGTGGTGGTCAGCGTGCCGCTGGACAGTGCAGCGCTGGCACCGTCAATGCCATCAATGGCCGATTCCAGATCGGAAACCGTGGTGGTTGCCGTCACCTCAAGCGTGGCCAGCTCCGTGCCATTGGCATCGGTGAAGGTCAGGGTATCGCCTGCAGTGAACTCAGAATCAGCCGTCAGCAGGCTGCCAGCGGTCAGCGAGGTTGTCGCTGTGCCGTTGGTGAGTGTGATCGCGGAGGTGCCGGAAGTGGCTTCCGTAAGATCGGACAGGTTCAGACCGGTGGACAGGGTCGTGTCGGTATAGTCAACCGAAGAGATGGACAGAGAGGACGTGCCATCTTCGTTGAAGGTCACCGACAGGTCGTTGCCCGTTCCGCCGAGCAGGTTCTTGCCCTTATAGCCGGCGTCCTTGGCCAGATCCTCGATCTGCGTCAGCAGCTCGTTATATTCCTTGGCATACTGGTTGCGCTCGGACTGGCTGGAGGTTTGCTGGGCCTGGTTGGCCTTCGCTTTTGCAGAATCCACGAGATCGGAGATGGCCTCGATGCCCTTGTCCGCTGCTTTCAGGGTCTGGACCGACTGGCCCATGTCATCCAGCAGGGTCGACAGATCGCCCGCACGGTTCTCCAGGCCCTTGGCCGTAAAAAACGAGTTCGGATTGTCGAGAGCCGAATTGACCTTCTTGCCTGTCGAAAGCCGTTCCTGGACCGAGCTCATTAGCTCGGAGGTGGCCTGTAGGGAGTTGAGGTTCGTGCGCACGGCGCTCGAAAGAGTAATTCCTGCCATTACAGAGTTCCTTCTGTTCTAAGACGCCATTCTTCCTGAATGACAGATGAACTCTGTCTCGTGACATTGTATTAACTGCTAATTTATTTGGTTATTACGACTTAACCTAAAGTACTTATGAATCAAGATCGTAAATATATTTGGTTAATTGGTTAATTTGTTTAAAGTCAATGTTTTAAGTCGCCTTTTGCCGCAACTATAAATAAGCTTTCTTGCCGCATTTGCAACTAAAGCAGGGGGGGGCGGGTTCTTCGGGGTGGCTAACTTTAGGAAAAGTACGGTTGGGCGATGTGGTTGGTCAGGTGCGGTCCTTCGCGGGCCCCTGAATGTGGTGCATCAGGCAAAGCATGCGCTGGCGCAGGTCTGGTTTCCAGCCCTGTCCCGTTACAACTTCCTGTCTTTTTGCAAGGCGGCCGTTTGGGCTCTCAGCCTGGCCGGAAGGCTCAGCGGGCCCTTCTGCCGATGGGGCATGAGGTGAGGCTTGGGGGGCTACGGCCCTGAGCAAGAATGTCCTGCACCCGGGCAGGGCGCCGGCCTTTTGAGGGGAAGGGGCGGTATGGGAGGGCGCCGCTCGACCGCGGGATTGCGCCCGGGTTTTTGCAGGCACGGACCGCGCTCGCCCGGTTTCAGGCCGCTTTACCTTTTGCTGCCTGAAATCAGAGATTTCAACGCAAAAGACAAAGCAGTTTTAATCCGGAAAAACGCGACACGCTCCAAGCGCATCGCGCGACCCGGTCTGGTTGACCGGATAGGCGGTGCAACGGCGTCCGTTGTCAGGAATTGGGGCACCGGAGGCCGCGCTCGGAGAGGCTTGCGACGTTGTCGCACGTCTGGCCCGAGACCCCGTATCGACCTGCGGCGCGCTTTTGGCCGAGGCCTCTCCGAGCGCGGTCAAATGGGGCGTGAGCAACTGCGCTTGGGTTTAGGCGGTCCGCTGGAAATTGGCGGTTGTGGTCTGGGCTGTCTGTGTCTCGATGGACTTGGTATAGGCCCGCAGGCGCCGCAAAGTCTCGCTCGGTACCTGCCGCACAACCTCACCGGTATCGGTGTTCGTTGCTGTATAGACAACGCTGTCGCTTTCAGGATCCACCACGTTGCGGCGTTCCAGTTGCGGAGCCACTGTTTCAAATAGCGACTTTGACTCGCGGCTGTTATTGGCCGCCCGCGTGTCTTCGCTTGTTTCCTCAGCCGGTTTGACTGTGTCTTCGACCGGCAAATCAGTATTCGCGGCGGGCTCGTTCTTTTCCGGGGCCCGCGCTACCGGCGTGATCGCCGTGTAGGTCGGCGATGGCGGCCGGGCAATTCCCGTATCCAACATCTCATCCTCCGGGGTACGCATTACAGTCCCGTATATTGTTGAGTATAACGTAGGGGAATGAATCGTTTCTTAACGAAATGATTAGGATTTGATGTGTAGGCGCTTTTATTTTCACATGATTCGCGCTGGCTGTCCCGAAGATAAAAAAGGCGCCTGAGCCGCTGCGGGGACAGCTCTGGACCATAACGGAAAAAGGCCCCTTCGAAAAGGAGCCGTTTTCTAGAAACTTACCGGGAAAGGGTCAGAGGGAATGGTTCACCGCGATACCGTGAGCTGAGTGCGGTCCGTTTGGTGCTGAGCCGGTGCGGCCATAGGTGGTTGGCGCATTGGCGTTCTTGGCGCCGGCGGCCTTCGCCACCGTTGAGACGAGGGAATTGGCCACATCCCGTGCCGTTGACAGGACGGCAAGATTGATCCTGAGGACCGGCTGGAACTCACCGTGCTGGCGGCGCAGGGACTGGGTGGCGGCTGGTGAGAGGTTGCCAAGCGCAACGGCATGTTCCTTCGCGGTCATCATGCCCTTGGTATATTCATGGATGAGCCGGGCCTTGTCTGGCTGCAGGTCTCCGGCTTCCTTCAGCCTTCCGGAGCGCACAAGATCTGTTTCCATCTCGATGACCGACAGAAGGGCCTCCATGGTTCCGGACAGGGCCGAGCAGAAGGCCTCGGCTTCCTGCTTGCTGGTGGGCCGGTCCAGGGAAAAGGGAAACGTGTGGGGGCTCGTCTGGGCGGTCATCTTGATCCCTCCTGCAGGGCGATCAGCTCCCGCTCGACACTGTCGGCGAGGCCAATACCACCTGCTTCAGAAATTGAATGGGCATATTCGTCGATCAGAAAGCTCTGCCAGGCGTCTGAGCCGGTGCCGCCGCCCCAGGTGCCGCCTTCCTGAAGGCCGGTGAACATGTTCTGCAGCATCGTGTTCAGGAACACGGCTTCAAACTCTTCTGCTGCGGCCCGCATGCTCGATTTGTCTGACGTGTTCACGCCGCGCAGCGAATCCATCGGATTGGGTTGGCTGGTGACCGGAGCAACAGCGTTGAGCATCACAGCACCTCGATTTCTGCTTGCAGTGCCCCTGCAGCCTTGATGGCCTGCAGGATGGAGATCATGTCGCGCGGGCCGATGCCCAGCGCATTCAGCCCGTCGACGAGCTGTTTCAGTGTGATCGTCTGCGGCACGATCGCAAGTTTGGAGCCGTCCTCGTTCACAGAAACTTCCGAACGCGGAACCACAACTGTCTCGCCATTGTCAGCAAAAGGCAGGGGCTGGGACACCTGGGGAGATTCTGCAATTGTCACGGTGAGATTGCCCTGGGCAATTGCGACCATGGAAACTTTTACTTCCTGGCCCATGACGATGATCCCGGAGTTTTCGTCGATGACGATTCGGGCGGCCAGATCCGGCTCGACAATCAGCTGTTCAATGTCGGTGAGGAGGTCGACGATGTTGCCGTCATACTGCTGGGGCAGGTCCAGCTGTACGGTGCCCGGATCCAGGGGCTCGGCGGTGGGCAGGCCGATCAGCTCGTTGATGGACAGGGCTACGCGCCGGGCCGTGGTCAGGTCCGGATTGCGCAGGGCCAGGCGCAAGGTGGTGAGGGAGGCCAGCTTGAAGTCCAGTTCCCGCTCGACCAGGCCGCCATTTGCGATCCGCCCGGCGGTGGGAACTCCGCGCACCACGGAGGCGGCGTCTGCCTGCGCGGAAAACCCGCCAATGGCAACGGAGCCCTGGGCAATGGAATAGACCTCTCCATCCGCGCCAACCAGCGGCGTGACCAGCAGCGTGCCGCCCTGCAGGGAATCGGCGTCGCCGAGTGCGCTGACATTCACATCAATGCGCGTGCCCTGGGTGGCAAAGGGTGGCAGGTTGGCGGTCACCATCACCGCGGCCACCGTGTTCGTGTTCAGCGAGATGTTGCGGGTGTTGACACCGAGCCGTTCCAGCATGGCCTGAAGGCTCTGCTGGGTGAAGGGCGTGTTGTTGAGGGAATCACCGGTGCCGTTCAGGCCGACCACAAGGCCGTAACCGATCAGCTGGTTTTCCCGGATGCCTTCGAAATCGGCGATGTCCTTGATGCGGGAGGCCGCCTGGGCGCTTGTCAGCCCGACCCCCAGCGCAACGGTGGCCAGGACCGCAAGACGGCACAGCCCTGCCAGCCAAGAAGTATGAACATCACTCATGTGTCGCATCGCCTGTTCCAGCCCAGTTTTTCGAACCGGCCATGCGCCGGCTCAAGAGAATGCAGCATGCAGAATGCGAGAGGCGTGCCAGTTTGGTGAGGCGCAGCCGTCTTTTTTTAAAAATGGCAGCATTCGGCCGAAAAACCCGTAAACTTGCAGCTTGGCGCCGGGAAGATGAGGATTTAAGTTAATGAAACCTTTTTCCGGAGCGGCAAATATTGCCTGCCCTGCAAGGACTCATTTACCCTTCGGGGCAATTTCTGACAACGGGCGGCGCAGTTCGGCAAAAACTCCGGCAAGACCCAACGATGTCGGGCAAGGTGGAACAAGACATGCGCATTACAGGCAACAAACCGATTACCGGCGTTCAGGGCAGCAAGGGCGGTAAGAAGCGGGTGTCCTCCGGCTCCCAGGAATTTGCACCGGATCTCGGGGGCGACGTATCTCACTCGGCTCAAACCGCAGGCGGACCCTCCATTCAGGGGATGGACGCTCTGCTGGCGCTGCAGGAAGTTGATGAGCGGGAGGCCCGCCGCACCAAGGCGGCCCGGCACGGTCATACGCTGCTGGATTCTCTGGAGAGCATCCGGGCGGACCTGCTGGCCGGGGTGGTATCTGAGGACCGGCTGGAGGCCTTGGCCCGGCAGGTGGAGAACCGCCAGAGCAGTGGCGATGAGCGGGTTGATTCGGTGCTCGAAGAGATTGAATTGCGCGTGAAGGTGGAGCTTGCGAAGCTTGGGCGTTTCGTGGATCCGTGATTGCCGCAAATTGCGGAAAATCGCAGTAAAACGACCCCAATCTTACGCAACGAATTGAAAGATATGACGTTTCTTTAATGCTGTTTTTCAGAAATGAACCGTTGTCGGCTGGCGGAACCGGCTATATATTGCGCCCGGCCAAACGGTAATCCGGAGCTATCGATGACGGTTGAAATTGAGTCTGACTATCGACCCTCGGAAGACGAGCCGTTCATGAATGACAGGCAGCGTGAATATTTCCGAAACAAGCTGCTTGCGTGGAAAGACGACATTCTGAAGGAGAGCAAGGAAACGCTCACCAACCTTCAGGAAGAAAGCCAGAACCATCCTGATTTTGCCGACCGCGCGTCCTCTGAGACGGACCGCTCGATTGAGCTGCGGGCACGGGACCGCCAGCGCAAGTTGATCTCGAAGATCGATGACGCTCTGGAGCGGATTGCAGATGGGAGTTATGGCTATTGCGAAGAGACTGGCGAGCCGATCTCGCTCAGGCGTCTGGAAGCCAGACCGATCGCCACCTTGTCGATCGAGGCCCAGGAAGCCCATGAACGCCGCGAAAAGGTGTATCGCGACGACTGATTTCCAAAAAACGGCTGGCGTGCCCGCCCGGGGCGTCCGAGAACTTTTTCAGCCTTCCCGCCCGGGAAGGCTTTTTTCTTGGTCCGGGCGGGGGGGGGCAGATGGCAGGTGGCGTCCGGCTGCTCCGGGGAGGAACCGGGCAACCTCAATTGCCGATTTTCCCGGCCATGACCGAAATGGTCTGCACGTAGACGCTGGCCTTGTTCCATTCCTTCAGAACCCGGTAATTCGCGGTTCCGGGCCCCCAGGGCTGACCGCTGCGCCAGCCTTTTTTCTGCAGGTAGTTTGCCGTGGATGCCAGGACATCGGGGATGGAGCGGATCAGATCCCGGCGGCCGTCCCGGTCGAAGTCGACGGCGTATTTGACATAGGACGAGGCCAGAAACTGGGTCTGGCCGATTTCACCGGCCCAGGCGCCGCGCATGTCAGCCGGGGCCATGTCGCGCCGCTGCACGATGATCAGCGCATTGATCAGCTCATTGGTGAAAAAAGCGGACCGGCGGCAATCATAGGCAAGGGTGGCGAGGGACTGGAGGACCGGCATGTTGCCGGTATAGCCGCCAAAATTGGTTTCAAGGCCCCAGATGGCCAGAATGACCGGTGCCGGAACACCATATTTCCGCTCGATCCGGCTGAAGAGCCGCCGGTAGGTCTGGCCGAGCCTTTGCCCCTTGCGGATCATCGCTGTATTGACCCGCTTTGCATAAAATTGCTTGAAGCTCAGTTTGAAGGATTTCTGATTGCGGTCGAGGCGGACAACCTTGGAATTGTAGGTCACGTTCTGAAGCGCGTTGCGGACCGTACGGGTCTTGAGCTTGTACCGGGGCGCGCTTTCGACAAAGGCCTGTTTCCAGGCTTGGAACCCGTCCGGCCCGTTACCGCAGCTGGCTGCTGCGGCGGGTCCGGCCGAGACAAGACACAAGCAAATGGCGGATGCAAGCAGACGGCGCATGAAACCTCCGGGCAAGGGGCAAATTTGATCCGGGGCTCAGTTTAGTCCGAAATTCCGCAACGGCATATCTTCTTTGCAAATCGGCTGATCACAAAAGAGAACGGGCACGGCACTCGGGGAGCGAGATGCCGTGCCCGTCATCAGCCGCTGCAGGAAAAGCTTCTAGAACACTTGGCCTGCAGCTGGCCGGGGGACTGAAAAAGAGACGCGGTCAGAAGGGCAGGAGAATGTCCATCACCTGATTGCCGACGCGCGGTTGTTGAACCGTGGTGATCTGGCCGCGGCCGCCATAGCCGATGCGCGCTTCTGCGATCTGCTCGCTGGCAATGCGGTTGTTGGCGGTGATGTCCTCAGGCCGCACGATCCCGGCGACGATCAGCTCGCGGATTTCGAAATTCACCCGGACTTCCTGCCGCCCTTCGATAACCAGATTGCCGTTGGGCAGTACCTGGGTCACGACGGCCGCGATGGTGGTCTGCAGGTTTTCTTCCCGGTCAACCTTGCCTTCGCCCTGGAAGCTGGAATTGCTGTTGACGCTGCCAAGATCGCTGGCGGCCATGCCTGCGGGCATGAAGATCGTGTCGATAGCCGTGCCAACCGCACCGCCGACGCCAGCGCCGCTTGATTCTGTGCGGCTGCGCTCTGTGCTGTTGTCGAACTGGGCTTCATCATCGATGGTGACCACAACCGTCAGGATGTCACCCACCCGGCTGGCCCGCTGGTCCTTGAAGAAGGCGCGGCTGCCCGACTGCCAGAGGGAGTTCGGATTGTAATGCGCCTGTTGCGGTTCCGGCATGGGCATTTGCACGGGCCGGTATCCCGGTGTGGTGGTCGGGTCCTGGATGGCATTGAGGGCGGGCTGCTTGCCCACTTGGGCGAGCTGGTCAGCCGTGCCGCAGCCTGCGGCCAGAGCCGCCAGGGTCAGGCTGGTCAGCACTTTGCTTGTAAGAGAAAACGGCATCAGTTGGTCTCGCTGTTCAGGCTGGCGACAAGGGGGCTTGCGGTGTGAACGCGTACTCGACCGCGGGAGACGACAGTTGCCGGCACAACGCGCCGGGATTGCAGGTTCATCACGTCGATCACGTCGCCTTTGGCGCCGCTGTCAAGCGCCTTGGCCCGCGAGGTGAGCTTCAGGCCCGGCATGTCGAATGTGACGGTGACCTTGTCCCCACGGCTGATAAGAACCGGACGCTGAAAGGTTCTGCGGGAGAGGGGGGAATTGGAGCGGATATTCGTGGTCGCTTCCTTGCCGACAATCTCCTGCGCGCGGGTGACGGCGCTTGAGGGGACACGGGCCCTGGCCATGCGGATCGTGGTCAGGTCGTCTTCCCGCAGAATGTCTCCTCGGCGCAGGGGCTGAGCGAGGGCGAGCACTTCCGTCATTTCCTGGGCGATGCCGGTCAAAGTGAGCTGCCGGGTGCCTGTCTCAACGGCCACCGTGGCCCGGAGAACAAAATTGCCGCTGGCGTCGGACCAGTCGACGGAGGTGACCCGTATGGGCTCCTCAACGCTCGGATCTGCGAGCACCCGGTCCGGGGCTTGCAGCAATTTGATGTCAAGGTTCTCCGGCTGAAGGCCTGCGTGGCGTTCTACCAGAGCCTTGCGCACAAGCCCGGCCAGCTGGTCGCGTTCGAATTTGGCAGCGCCCCGGTGGACAACGACGGTTCTGAGACCGTCGGTTCCTGCGCTGTCCAGGCCCGCCGCCCGGGCGCGCTCGGCAACAAGGCTGGCGGGCACATTGCCAGAGGTGCCCATGTCCGGTGAGCGGAACAGCGGTTTGGCCGCAAATGCGCCTGAATTGGAATAGAAGTCGCCAACGGTGACAATGTCCGACAGGGTCATGACCTGTGAGCGCAGTACCGGCGGATCTCCAGCGGCTGCCGGGCTGCCGGCCAGGGCCAACAAGGCCAGGCCGAGGGCGGATTTCAGAAAAGTCTTCATCATTTCAAGCCCCCTGATCAGCGCAGGTTGGTCGTGGTGGAATACATCTCATCGGCGGCCTGGATGATCTGCGAATTCATTTCATAGGCGCGTTGGGCGGCAATCAGATCGGAGATCTCGGTCACCGCATCGACGTTGGACATCTCCAGGAAATACTGCTGGACGCTGCCGAAGCCGTTGTCATCCGGATTGCCGGTCTCAGCGGCCCCGCTGGCATCGGTTTCCAGGAAGAGGTTGTCGCCGATGGCTTCAAGGCCGGCCTTGTTCACGAACCGCGCAAGTTGAACCTGGCCAAGTTCCTGTGTGGCGCCCGTGTCGTCCACGCCCTGAACCGTGCCGTCATTGGCGACCGTCAGATCCTGAATGTTTTCCGGAATGGTGATGCCCGGATTGACCGGATAGCCATCGACGGTCACCAGCTGGCCATCCGCGTCCCGCTCGAACGAGCCGTCCCTTGTATAGCCTGTGCGTCCGTCCGGCAGGTCGATCTGGAAAAAGCCTTCGCCGCGAATGGCCATATCCAGAGGATCGTCCGTCTGCTCCAGCGAACCCTGGGACATGATCCGGGTCGTGGAGGCCAGTTTCACACCGGAGCCGATCTGAACACCGGTCGGCACGATCGTGCCCGCATCGGAGGTTTCCGTACCCATGCGGCGCAGGTTCTGATAAAGCAGATCCTGAAAATCCGCCCGCTGTTTCTTGAATCCCGTCGTGCGCATATTGGCAACGTTGTTCGAGATGACTTCAACGTTAATTTCCTGCGCCTTCATGCCGGTCGCGGCGATCTGGAGTGCTTTCATGGTCTTGGTTCCCTAAAGCCGTCAGGTCTTGATCTGTCCGAGTGTGGCGATGGCCTGCTGGCGCAGTTCATTGGCATCCTTCAGCATCTTCGACACGGATTCGTATGATCTTGTGATTTCAATCAGGCGCGTGACTTCAAAGACGCCATCCACGTTGGACTGTTCCAGAGCGCCCTGAACGACTTTGGTATTGGTCGGGACAAGGGGGTTCTCACCGGTAAAGGCCGTCTCCCCCAGTTTCTGGAGGGCCTGCGGATCTTCGAAACTGGCAATGCGCACCTGGCCGCGAATGCCGAGATCTGTGGCGATGGTGCCATCAGACGCGATCTGGATCTGGCCATCTTCCCGGCTGAAGGTCAGCGGACCGGCAGATGTGAGGACCGGCCGTCCTTCAGAGGTGACCAGCTGGCCATTGGCGTCCAGATGAAAGGCGCCGTTGCGGGTATAGGCCTCGGTGCCGTCATCCATCTGGACGACGAAGAAGCCTTCTCCTTCAAGGGCCATGTCCAGCTCGTTGCCGGTCATCTTGAAGCTGCCATTTTCAAAGTCGGTATGCGTCTGATAGTCCAGCACATAGGACAGGGTCCGGTCTTGTGCCTCAAACTCGGTCGCTTCGGCGACCGGCATCAGATATTCCTCAAACAGCAGGTTCTGCGACTTGAAGCCAGCCGTGTTGATGTTCGCCATGTTGTTGGCGACGACATCCAGCTGATTCCGCAGGGCGGTCTGCCGTGACAAGCCAATAAGCTGTGCGTTCTCCATATGAACGGTTCCTTTTGCTCCCCGATGAGCCGTCCGGTCTCCCCAGACCTGCGGGCTCGGTTATGGTTAATGCACGGGGCATGCCAGTTTTTAAATCCTTGGGAAATCTGGGTAAAAACGAAAGGGGGAGGATGCGCGCGGCAAGAGATTCCGGCAGAAGTTAACCACTTGGCAATTTTTGCCCGGTGACTCGCGTTAATGGAGCGGTAACCATTCGTTAACCATTAACTCTTTAGTAATAAATAACGCGCGCGGGCGTTGTTTTAATGCGGAGTGCGGAATGGCTGATGAAAGCACTGCTGCCGGTGATGAAGCCGAAGAAGGGGCTGATGGCGCCGCAGGAGGCGGAAAGAAAAAGCTGTTTCTGTTTGGTGGGATCGGACTTGTTGTCCTGCTCGCCGCAGGCGGGGCTGCTTATTATTTCCTGATGGGCTCGGACGCTCCGATGCCTGCGCCGGGAGATGGTGAGGTGCCGGCCGAGGTTCAAAAGCCGGTCGTTTTTTACGACCTGCCGGAAATGACCGTCAATCTGGCCACGGAAGGGCGGACAACCTATCTGAAGGTACGCATCGCCCTGGAGGTTGAGAACCGGGCAATGATCGATCAGATCCAGCCGTTCCTGCCGCGTATCCTGGATGCGTTCCAGATCTATTTGCGAGAGTTGCGCCCTGCGGACCTGGAAGGGTCTGCCGGTTTGTTCCGCCTGAAGGAAGAATTGCTTAGACGGATCAACATGTCGGTCTATCCGGCTAAGGTAGAAGGGGTTCTGTTCAAGGAAATCCTTGTGCAGTGACATGATGCATGGCTGACGTCGACGACGATGATCTGTCCGAAGAGGACATGGCCGACGCCTGGGGAGCTGCCCTGGCTGAGCAAGGCGCTGGGGACGAAGATGACGACCTGGCCGCGGCCTGGGGGGCTGCCCTAGAAGAGCAGGGGGCTGGAAGCTCCGACGACATGGCTGCGCAATGGGCGGCCATGATCGATGACAGTGAGCCCGACCTTGAAAACGCGACCCGTGGGGCCGACCGTGTCCTGAACCAGGAGGAAATTGACAACCTCCTCGGCTTCAACATCGAGGATACGATTGCCGGTGACCAGAGCGGGATCCGGGCGCTGATCAATTCGGCGATGGTTTCCTATGAGCGTCTGCCGATGCTCGAAATCGTCTTCGACCGGCTGGTGCGCCTGACCACGACGTCCTTGCGCAACTTCACCTCTGACAATGTGGAGGTGTCGCTGGATTCCATCAGCTCCGTGCGTTTTGGAGATTATCTGAATTCCATTCCGCTGCCGGCCATCCTGGGGGTGTTCAAGGCAGAAGAATGGGACGGTTTCGGTCTGATTACCGTTGAATCCAGTCTGATTTATTCCATCATCGACGTTCTTCTGGGCGGCGGGCGTGGTATCTCGGCCGTGCGTGTTGAAGGGCGTCCTTATACGACCATTGAAACCGGCCTTGTCCAGCAGATGGTTGCGCTCATCCTGCAGGACGCCGAACAGGCCTTTGCACCGCTGTCGCCGGTTCATTTCAATCTGGAACGCCTGGAGACGAACCCGCGCTTTGCCGCGATTTCCCGTCCGGCCAATGCGGCGATCCTGGTGGAATTGCGCATCGACATGGAAGACCGGGGCGGCTCGGTCGAGATCATGATGCCCTATGCAACCCTGGAGCCGATCCGCGATCTGCTGCTTCAGATGTTCATGGGGGAAAAATTCGGCCGGGATCCGATCTGGGAAGGTCACCTTGCCAGTGAAATCCATGCGGCCGAGGTCGCGGTCGATGCGGTTCTGCATGAGACCTATCTGCCGCTCAGCCGAGTGCTGAGCCTTGATGTCGGCCAGACCCTGGTCTTCGACGTTGATCCGGCCGATCCGGTGACCATCAAATGCGGGAACGTCCCACTGACCGAGGGGACCCTCGGCAAGGTGGAGGATTCCATTGCAATCCGCGTTGCAAAGAACTTGCGCAAACCCAAGATGACACTGGCCGCGTTTGAGCGTGCCATGCAAAACGAAATGGAGCAGCCATGAGCACTTTGCCAATCGGGATGATCATTGAAGCCTTGGTTTCTGTGCTGTTGTTGATCACGATCGGGTATTGCTGGATGCTGAACCGGCGGCTGCAACGGCTGCGGGCCGATGAAGAAGTGCTGCGGGCAACGATCTCTGAATTGATGACAGCAACGGAAATTGCCGAACGGGCGATTCTGGGCCTGAAAACCACCGCGTCGGAAGCGGACAAGGTTTTGGGTGGCCGTCTTAAGCAAGCGGAAACCATGTCGCACACTCTGGCTGATCAGATCGGCGAAGGTGATAAAATCTTTACCAGGATTTCCCAGATTGCAGAGGCTGCACGGTCCGTGTCCCAGCATCCGGAACCGGCTCCGCGCAGCGATCCATATGCTGTCAGGCCTCAGGCCGAACAACCGGCTTATGCGCGCCCGTCAGGTCAATATGCTCCGGCCGCTCCGCAACAGGCTGAACGGCAACAGGCCGCACCGCAGGCGCCGTCCTATGAACAGGCTCCTGTTTATGAGCCGGAGCGCAAGCGCACCAGCCGGGCCGCGGATATCCGCAGTGCGGCGGCAGAGGCGACAGCACGGCTTGAGCAATTCCGCAGACGAAACGGTGCTGCTGCATGAATTTGAGACTGCTGCCATTGTTGGGAATTTCGGCAAGCGCCTTGCTTGCCCTGAAGCTGCTCGGCCTCGCTATAGGCCCCAACCACAGCGCGCTTCCTATCAAGGGCGCAGTCGCCCAGGAAGCTGCCGGGGACGCGACAGCGCCAGCAGGTGAAGAAGTTACGGCAGACCTTCCCGACATGGCGGCTTCCAAAGATGGTGCGCAGGACGGAAAGGAGGCTGACAGTGAGCCTCCGGTCCTGCCGTCCTCTTTGGAAATCGGCGGATCGGCTGCGGAGCGCGCCGTTCTGGAAAGCCTCGGCAAGCGGCGGGAAACCCTGCAGCAGCAGGAAGGTCAGCTGGATCTCAGGGAAAAGCTGCTTAAGGCGACCGAGGAGCGCATCGAAAAGCGTGTTGATGAGCTGAAAAAGCTCGAGCAGCGGATCGAAGAAGCGGTCGACAAGAAGAAGAAACAGGAAGAGCAGGAAGTGGCTGGGCTCGTGACCATGTATGAGACCATGAAGCCAAAGGATGCGGCCCGCATCTTCAACCGGTTGAGCCTGCCGATCCTGCTCAAGGTGGTACGCCAGATGAAACCCCGGAAGATGGCTGCCATTCTGGCGAAAATGTCTCCGGAGACGGCAGAACGGCTGACGGTCGCGATTGCCAGCAGCGACAAGGATGGCGCGTCCGCGGGCCGTCCTGTCCAGGCGCGGGCGCCGGCGCAGCAAAACTTACCGAAAATCCCGTCAAACTAGGCGGTTTGGTCCGGTTTTAAAGGCATATGTAAGGGCGCGTTAAGGACACTTATCTTAAAATAGAGTGTTGGCGCCATCTAAGGACAGATCGACTTGCAGGCATCCGGCCCGAGACTGAGACCAAGCTGTATGACCGCCCGCGCCTGCCGCGTGTGGGGGGCTTGGATCTTTCTGGTCCGGGCCCTGGTTCTGTGCGCGTTTCTGGCTCCGTGTCTGCCCCCTCAGGCATCTGCCCAGACGCTGGAGCCGGTGGACCTGCAAGTGTCGCCTGAAGAGGGCTACGGCCGCCTCGTCTTGACCTTCAAGGACCGCACTTTGTTGCCGGTCTATGATGCGGTGATCACCGGCGGTGTTTTGAGGATTTCCTTCGAGGAACCAGTCGATATCAATGTCGATGACGTACCGCTGGAACTGGGAGACTATGTCACGATTGCCCGGCGGGACCCGGATGGCAGCGCCATCCGCTTCGCGCTGAAAAACCAGTTTCAGATCAACACGCTTGAAGCGGGTGAAAAGCTGTTTGTCGATATTCTGCCGATGAACTGGCAGGGGCTGCCGCCGGGGCTTCCCGATGATGTGGTGCGCGATCTGGCCAAACGGGCCGAGGCGGCGATGCGCAAGGTGCGGGCGCTGGAACAGGCGCGCCTGAAGGCCCAGGAAGGCCCGGAAGTGACCTTGCATGTGGGCGAGCATCCAACCTTCACCCGGCTCGTGTTCGACTGGTCGATCAAATTCGATACGGCCTTCGTGCGGGAAAACGACATCATCAAGCTGACCTTCAATCACCCGGCCCAGCTGGATATCTCCCATTTGCGGGCGCATTTGCCCCAGGGGGTGATTGATGCGACTTCCTTCCTGGACAAGGGCAAGCTGAAATTCCTGATGCGTGTCGAGCCGTCGGTCGATATCCGTGCTTTCCGGGAGGAAAAGACCTATGTGATCGATGTGACGCCGGAAAATATGGAAGTCAATGACCCGGCCAATGCGCTGATCAACAAGGAACTCTCCGTTGCGGACAACGAGAACCGCAAGAACATGATCACTGCCCCGGGCCTGCGGGACACCCGTGAGGTCGAAGACCCGAGGGGGCTGCCGCCGGTGCCGAGCGGCCGGTCCTCTTCCGGCGTTCTGAAGGAATCCCGGGCCGACGAATCTGCCGCGTTTACCGCAGTTCCGATCGGTGGGATGGCCGAAAAAGACAGCACGCGGGCGCCGGACCCGGCTGAAGGGGCTGGCCTTGTGCCGGAACAGGCACCCGGTCAGGCCGCCCAGCAGGTGCCGCGGCTGGCCCCGCAACAGAACCCGTCCGGGACAACAGCTCAAACCGCAGAGCTTGCCCCGGAAAATGGGGTGCAGCAGCCCGTTCAGCCTCAGAACCTGGAGCAGGCAGTGCCTGAGGCGGAGCCGGAGTTAGCGGGCACAAGGGCAGGCAGTGAGGCGGCCATGACACCGCGCCGCAAGCCATCGCGGCAGGCTCAGGGTCCACCGGAGCCGGAACCGGTCAATCTGGCCGAAGCTGCGGCCGGAGAACCTTTCCCGGAAGATCCCGTCACACCAGGACAGACTGATCAGGAACAGACCGCTTCGGCGGTCGAAACGCTTCCGGCTCCTGAAGTGGCGGAGGCAGCTGAGGCGCCGCAGGCGGCGGCGCTGGTCCCGTCGGAGCGGCAAGCAGATCAGCTTCTGACCGCCGCTGTGCCCCAGACCGGGGCTGAGGCCGAGGCAGAGCCTGTGGCTGCGCGGGCCGCGCCACACCAGGAAACGCCGCCCGTCACCACCGTTGCGCAGGCTGATCCCGGCGCCATGCCTTTGACCGAGCTGCCCCCTGAAGAGAAAGAAGTGGTCCGGCAGGCTCCGATGCTGGACCTGTCAAAGCAGACGTCTGCGTCCCCTGCGGCTTCCAGGGGCGAGAAGGCAGGGCGTGCAACTGACGGCATTCCGACGCTGACCCCTCAGACCGCCTCAAGTCTTGAGGCCCCGCAAACCGGTGCGCAGGCGGGGCAGCCGGTCCGGGTCGACGAGACCCCGTCCCTGGGCGGAAGCAGTGTTCCTGCGGCCATTCAGCTTCCCAAGCGGCCAGAAACGGATGTGCCGGAAGTGTGGCGGGCCACAGGCGGGGCCGACTTTGGCAGGAGGCCGTCCCCGGAGCAGCCGCCGGACAACTTCGCCGATGAAGTCCGCAATTTTGTGTCTGCGGAAGCGCGCCGGATCGGCAAGACCGTCCGGGTCGTTTTTCCCTTCTCCGAGCCGGTTTCCAGCGCGGTCTTCCGCCGCAACAACAGTATCTGGCTGGTGTTTGATACGGATGCCACGATCGATACCCGGGGCATGATCTCGGCGCTGGCTGAAATGTCCGATCATATTGATGTCCAACAATTCGATGACTACCAGATCCTGCGGATCGACATGAATGACCCGTTGCTGGCGACTGTCGGGGTGGACGGCAATGCCTGGTCACTGGTCATCGGGGATATGGTTCTGGAGCCATCGGTGCCGCTCAGTCTGGAGCGCAATATCCGGGGCGATGGCGAATCTGTTTTGCGCGTCTACTACAAGGACCCCCAGAATATCCGCAAGATCGAGGACCCGTTTGTCGGCGACACCATCTCTCTGGTGACCGGTTTCGGACCGCCCCGTGGGTTGTTGAAGTCCCAGAATTTCGTGGATCTTGAAGCGCTGAGCTCTGCTCAGGGCATTGCCATTGTGCCGCGGGCCGATGGGGTCAATATGCAGATCCTCGGCAATGACGTCATCATTGAAAAGGATGGCGGGCTTGCCGTTTCGAACCAGCATTTGAGGGGCGGAACCGGCGCTTTCAACACCATCGTTGACCCGGACGAAGGTAAGCTTGAATTCGTGTCCCTGAAAGCGGAAGGGCCGGAAGCTTTCCGCTCCCGGCTGATGGAATTGCAGGACAAGCTTGCGCGGGCGCCGGCCGGCAAAAGGCGCAATGCCCTGATCGATCTGGCCCGGTTTTATCTGGCGCAGCAATTTGCGCAGGAGGCACTCGGCTGGATGAATCTGGCTATGGAAGAAGAGCCGGCGCTGGCGGAAGATCCCTCGTTTAATCTGATGGTGGGGGCGGCCCACACCCTGGCAGGGCGCCCGGAAGAGGCTTACAAGTTCCTCAACCGCCCTGATTTGAAACACAGTCCGGATTCGGCGATCTGGCAGACCATTGTGGATGTTGCTCTTGGCAACTGGACCCCGGCCCGGATCGCTATGCCGCGCGGGCGTGCCGTAATTGGCAACTATCCCTCTGCGATCCAGACAGAATTCAAACTGGCGGCGGCCAAGGCGCTAGTGGAGGTGAATGATTTCGGTGCCGCGAATGGAGTTCTTGCAGAGATCGAGCCAAGCGAAGTGACCAAAGCGCAGGCGGCCCGCTACGATATTCTGCGGGGCCGGGTGGCCGATGCCTCCGGCCGGTCCCAGGAAGCCCTGACCGTGTTTGATCTGGTAACCCGGTCCGATGACCGGCCGCGGGCGGCCGAGGCCGAGTATCGTGCCTTACGCATCCGCTACCGGGACGGCGAGTTGAACATAGATCAGGCCATCGACCGGCTGGCGGGTCTTGCCACCGCATGGCGCGGCGACGAGATCGAATTGAAGACCTTACGCTTCCTGGCGCAGCTTTATGCGGAAAAAGGCCAGTACCGGCAGGCCTTTGAGGCGATGAAATCTGCGGTTCAAGCTGATCCTGAGTCCGATACGACCCGTTTGTTGCAGGAGGAGATGAACGGCTTGTTCAATTCCCTGTTCCTATACGGCAAAGCCGATGACATGCCGCCGATCAAGGCCCTGTCCCTTTTTTACGATTTCCGCGAACTGACGCCAATTGGGCGCCAGGGCGACGAGATGGTACGGCTCCTGGCCAAGCGCCTGGTGGAGGTCGATCTTCTGGATCAGGCAACGGAATTGCTGCGCCATCAGGTCGACAATCGGCTCAAAGGGGCTGCTCGTGCCCAGATCGCCGCCGATCTTGCCGCAATCTATCTGATGGACCGGAAACCGGATGAAGCCCTCCGGGTGCTGAACCGGACCCGTCAGGCGAGCCTGCCGTCCACATTGGAGCGGCAGCGCAATATTGTTGAAGCGCGGGCGCTGACAGAAAGTGGCCGGCCGGATCTGGCGCTGGAACTGGTGCGCAACATGCGGGGGTCTGATGTGGACCGGCTGCGGGCCGATACTTTCTGGGCCGCTGAAAGCTGGAGGGATGCGGGCGAGCAGCTTGAAGCCATGCATGGGTCGCGCTGGTCCGACAATATTCCGCTGGATGAGCTTGAACGCCGGGACATCCTGCGCGCCGGGATTGCCTATTCGCTTGCCGGCGATCAGCTCAGCCTGAAGCGGCTGCAAACGAAATACCTGAACAAGATGTCCAACAGTCCCGAAGCCCTGGCCTTTGAGGTGGTCACACGTCCGATTGAATCCCAGGGTGTGGAATTCCTGGAAGTTGCCAACCGGCTGGCGGATACGGACAGTCTGGAAACTTTCCTTAAGGAATACCGGCGCCAGTACATGTCTCCTAACCGGACATCGGAGAATCAGGCTGCCGACGATCAGGCCGTGGCTGCCCCAGCGGACGGTGCACCTGCCGGGTAGAGCACATCGCTTTTCAGCGGCTTTGCCTTTCGCGGCCTGACAGCAGAGATTTCGCCGGGTCCACCACATTGTGTTTGCGGAATTGTGGCGGCCAGACGCAGCGGGCTTTCAGGAAGTCCCGGTAGGTCTTGTCGTCAAAACCGGTTTGCAGCACTAGCCGCATGATGGCGCCATCGGCGTCTGATCTCAGGGTGTCGGCCACAACGTCATCGGCCTGATTGATCTTCCGGGCAATCAGCCAGATGGCGGCGTCGACGCGGGCATCTTCGAACAGCTTGCGCAAGATGGCGTCAAAGGACACTTCACCATTGGCAATTTGAATGCTGGCTTCGTGGCGGGAGTAGTGAACCCCGTCGAGTTCGATATCGCCGTCCCTTTCCAAATCGCCAATGGCCGACGATTGCACGCGATTTGGGCTATCCGCCGCCGAAACTCTTGACCAAGGACCCAGCCACCAGGTTCCAACCATCCACAAGCACAAAAAAGATCAATTTGAAGGGCAGCGAAATCACCACGGGAGGCAGCATCATCATACCCATAGACATCAGAACCGAGGCGATGACCAGGTCGATGATCAGAAACGGCAGATAAAGCAGAAAGCCGATCTCGAAGGCCCGGCGCAATTCGGAGATCATGAAGGCAGGGATCAGTGTCGCCATGGACAGGTCTTCCGGTCCTTCGGGGGCGTCCTCACCGGACAGCTCCTGAAACAGCGCCAGATCCTTTTCCCGCACCTGGGAGAGCATGAATGTGCGGAAGGGGGCGGAGGCCTGTTCATAGGCCTGATCGAACTCGATATCGCCGTCGATCAGCGGCTGCACGCCGGCATCATATGACTCCTGAAGGGTCGGCATCATGATGAAGGCGGACAGGAACAGGGCGAGGCTGATCATCACCATATTGGGCGGCGCCGTCTGCAGGCCGATGGCCGAGCGCAGCAGGGACAGCACCACGACGATCCGCGTGAAGCTGGTCACCATGACCAGGATGGATGGGGCCAGCGACAGCACCGTCAAAAGGATGACAAGCTGGACCGCCCGTTCCGTCAGGCTGGCATCTTCACCAAAGCCAACGGAGATTTCCTGTGCAGAGGCAGCGCCTGCCATAACCGTGAGCACAGGCAGAAGCGCAAGCGCAATCTTAAGGGCCCGGGACAGGGCCCCTGCGCATCGGAGCTTGATCATTGGTTCGGCTGTCCGCCCAGTTCGTTGAGAATTTTCGCCATCTCATCCTCAATCGGATTGCGGTCTCCCAATCCCTGCACGACACGCGGGGGCTTTGGATCGCTGGCCTTTCCAGCAGAAATGTCCAGCCTGCCAGCGGCGCTGGAGGTCAGGCCGGGGGAGGCCGGTTTGATCTGGCTCTGCGTCTGGGCCGCGGGCTGTTCGGTTGCGGTCACACTCTCCAGCTTGCCGGCGGGGGCTTTTTGAACCTCTTCCGTTTCCGTTTCGATCAGGTCGCCGAGTTCCAGGTCCAAATCGACCTGTCCGGTGGCAGCGTCTTTGGGGGGCGGCTCAGATCCGTTTGAAGCGGCCGCAGCTTCTGGTGCGTCCAGGGGCGCGGCGGGGCGGGCGCTGCTTTCAGACGCGCCGGTCTCTGGCTGTGCTGGATTTTCGGGGGTCAGAGTGTCCGGGGCCAGAGTTTCAGGGACCGCTGTTTCAGGGATCGCTGTGTCAGCGGTTGCCGGACCCGTGTTCTCGGCAGCACTTGCGCCGTTGAGGGAGGGCGCGCCGTCATCCGGCGTGTCTTGCGCTTTCGGGGCTTGTAGTGAGGCCGGAGACGCGCTCCCATTTGCCGTGCCGCCGACCAAAGCAGGGTCAGAGGCTGGGCCGGTCTGGGCGGCTGCAACATCTGATCCATCAGTTGCAGCCGTTGCCGGGCCAGCGTCAGGAACTTTGATCTCCGGAGTGTCTTTTTCCGCTGCTGCCTCTGTGCGGAATGCAGGGGGCACAACGGCGGGGCTGGCTGAAGCGGCAAGGACCGGCTCAACCTTCTTTGCCTGGGCTGGTTCCACTGGCTTTAGCAGTGCGGTTTTCGCCCGCGCGGCAGGGCCGGAGGCAGGGGGGGTGATGGAATGGCTGCTCTGGGGCGCGCGTTCGCGGCCGCCAAGGGTTTTGGCCAGGGACTGGAAAGCCGCCCCGGCCGCGCCGCCCTGCTGAGAGGACGTTTCTGCAGGCTTGCCGGAAGGAGCCGGGATGATGCCAGGCATTTTCGGGACGCTGCCCTCCGCGTGAACGGCGGTTTCGGCTGGAGCCGGGGTTTGACCGTTTGCGGTCTTGCCAGTGGCCGGACTGGCGCGGTTGAACCCGTTTTGCGTGGCGGCCCGCAACAAGGCGGCGGCCCGGGTGAGAGGTTGCGGCGCGTCTGTCTCTTTTTCCGGTGTGGCCTTGGCAGCTGCAGGGGTGGCTGCGACGGGGGCTTTGGGCGCCCCGGCAAGGCCGTTGCGCTGTCGGTTGGAGGGCCCATTGACCACGGGGGCCTTCAGCCGGGACGCGGACGGCGTGTCTTCTTTCGGAGCGGGTTCCGGCGTGGGGGCGGAAGATATCTCCAGGGCCGGGCCGGCTGGCGCCGGACGAGCCTCGACCGGGCTTGCTTGCGCAGGAGCATCAAAGGAGCGTGGCTCCGGCTTGGGCGCTTTTCTGGGCAGGTCCAGTTCGGGAACCGAGGCCTTCAAAGCGATGGCGGCGCGGGCAGAATCGGCGAGGCTGCTGCTTTGCAGGGTGTCCTCTGCCGATGAAGCGCCTGACAGGCCGCTTTGAGGGGCGGACGGGCCCGCCGCTTGAACGGCAGTCTCATCCGGGCGCAGCGGAATATCCGGTCCCGGAGCCATGGGCATCTTGAGGGCGCCGGGCAAGGTTGAGGCTGCCTGCTGGGGCAGGGGGGGCTGTGCCTGGGCGTTCGTGTGCTGTCCGGCACGGGGCTGGACAATGGGCGCGCTACGGATGATCTGCTGTTCTACCACCACATCGCTCGGGCCACCGATCAGGATCAGGTGTTCGACATTGTCCCGCCGGATCAGAACCAGGCGCCGCCGGGCATCGACTGCGGTGCTGTCCATGACCGCCACCCGGGGTTGCCGGTTCTTGGGATGGGGCAGGTTTGTGCCCATCAGCCGTTTGAGCACAAACACAAAGAGGCTGAAGAGCAGCAGTACGGCCGCCAGCGCCAGAACCACCGCGATTGCCTGGGTCACGCCGCCGCTCACGTTGAAAGTCGATTCAATCCAGTTGTACATCTTTTCCTCGTGCCGCCCCGCCTGCGGACGTCAAGTCGATCGCCTGTTATCTGGGCCCTTCGCCGGATGTGGGGAACGATCGGTTTATCCCCAGTTCTTCCGGTGGACGTCCCGGGGTGCCCCGCTCGCCCCGATTGGCTTGCACTTTTTTGTCTTTCCGCAGTCCGGCCGGTCGTTTCGGCGCCTCTGGCGCCGTTTCTTCTGTCGACAGGTCCGCTGATGTGCTTGCTGACGCCCTTCGAATCTCACTACTCCTGAAAGTTAACAGAAGCAGGCAAATATTGCCCGTTCCAGAGGGCTTGATTTTGCGAAATGCAAAGGAAAGTTGATCTCCTCCACCGGTTTCTGAAGGGTTTCGTGCGATGTGTGTTTTTGGCGTTAACCCTTCATTAACCATTTGGTCGGCAATGATTGCCTATCAGGTTAACGAATGGTGAATGACATGGGTGCGATGGATCTGCCGCTGTTTCAGGCCTTGAAGTCAAAAATGCAGTGGCACCAGACACGGCAAGGGGTTCTGGCGGAGAACATCGCCAACGCCAACACCCCGGGATACCAGTCCCGGGACGTGAAAAGCTATTCGTTCGGTGATCATATCGGTCTGCAGGAAGCTGGCCTGTCCACGGACGTCACGGAGGTTGGCCACATTTCAGGAGAAATGACCGGAACGATTGCCACGAAGGTGGAAGAACGGGATGGCTTTGAAATCACACCGAACGGGAACAGCGTCAATCTGGAAGAGCAAATGATGAACATCACGCAGAACCAGATGGACTTCCAGGCCGCCACGATGCTGTACACCAAAGGGCTGGGACTGATCCGCACCGCGCTCTCCAAGAACGCTTGAGGCTGATGATTTATAAGAGGAGATCTGCACGATGGATCTGATCAAATCCCTGTTCATATCAGCCAGCGGGCTGAAGGCACAGAACGGGCGCATGCGAGTCATCGCGGAGAACATCGCCAACGCGAATTCGACCGCGCGCACCCCGGAAGAAGAGCCGTACCGGCGCAAGATCCCGACCTTTCAGAGCCATTTCGACAAGGAAATTGGTGCTGAAACGGTCGAACTGGGCAAGATTGCCGAGGACACGTCCCCGTTCAAGTCCACCTATATGCCGGGCCATCCGGCTGCGGATGAGAAGGGCTATGTGTTGCAGCCCAATGTGAACACGCTGATTGAGACCACGGATATGCGCGAAGCGCAGCGGTCTTACGAAGCGAATCTGAACGTCATCGAATCGACGCGGCGCATGCTGCAGCGGACCATCGACATCCTGCGGGCGTGACCCGGTAAATTCAGTTAAGAGGGCATGGGGCTATGAGCACGCCGTCAATTGCAAACAATGCGTATCAGATGGCCGCACGGCTGCAGCAGCAGGCCAAGGCCATTGAGGACAGCCCGGCGGACCGGTCCGCCATGGATTTCGGCCAAATGGTGAAAGATGCGGTTGAAACGGTTGTCGACCAGGGCCAGCAGGCCGACCAGAAGGCCATCGGCATGATCGAGGGCAAGACCGGTGTGGTTGACGTCGTGACAGCTGTTGCGGAAACCGAAGTGGCTCTTGAGACCATGGTGACGGTCCGCGACCGGGTTATTTCCGCCTATGAGGAAATCATGCGGATGCCGATCTGATCTTGCCTGGAAGGGGCCGTGCAATGACATCTGGTGAAGTTCTTGATCTGGCCCGCGAAGGCGTCTGGACCATGATCCTCGTGGCCGGTCCGGTCATGGTGGTCGGTCTTGTGGTCGGTGTGGTGATCGCACTGTTTCAGGCCTTGACCCAGATCCAGGAAATGACCCTTGTCTTTGTTCCCAAGATCCTGGCGATTTTCGTGACCATTTTGATCACGCTGCCCTTCATGAGCCAGCTTCTGGAAGCGTTCATGGGGCGGGTGACCGAATTGATCCTGACAACGGGGTAGGGCTGTGCCGTCTGCCATTGAGAGCGCGCGCCCATGACGGTCACGCTCGACTTCCTGCCCGATGTGGCGGCTGCCTTCATGCTGATCTTTGCCCGACTGGGCACCATGGTCATGCTGCTGCCGGCCCTTGGGGAAAGTTCGATCCCGACCCGGTTCCGCCTGACCATTGCCCTTGCACTTACGCTTGTCATGTATCCGGTTGCCGCATCGCTTTATCCTGCGGACCTGACCTCCAATTTTCCGCAGCTTCTGGCCCTTGTGTTCGGAGAGCTGGCCATCGGCTTCAGCATTGGATTATGTGCCAAGCTGATCACCTCGGTGCTGCAGATTGCCGGTGTCATCATGGCCAACCAGTCCGGTCTGGCATTCGCGCTTGGAACCGATATTGCCAATGAGGGGCAGCAGGGTGCGCTTTATGGCAACTTCCTGGCTGTTCTGGGCATCACGCTGGTGTTTGTCTCTGATTCCCACTACCTGGTCATCGCCGCCATCCACGACAGTTTCACGCTTTTTCCGCCTGGAAAATTGCCGCCGGTCGGGGATTTCGCCCAGAACGCGACCGAGACGGTCGCCCATGTGTTTACGATTGCGGTGCGCATGAGCGCGCCGTTTCTTGTCATCGGACTGGTCTTCTATTTCGGCCTTGGCCTGCTCAACAAGCTGATGCCGCAAATGCAGATCTTCTTTATCGCCATGCCAGTGAATATTGCCATCGGCTTTTTCCTGCTTATGGCACTGATCGCAACCCTGATGATGTTCTATCTCGAGCATTTCCAGAGTGCGCTCGGCAAATTCATAGTAGGGTGAAGCTGCGCCATGGCTGACGACAGCGACGACTCAGAAAAGACAGAGGACCCCACGCAAAAGCGCTTGAAAGAAGCGCATGACAAGGGGGACGTTCCCAAATCGCAGGAAGTCAGCACCTGGTTTACCCTGGCCGGAGCGACCCTGATGATCGCGATCTTCGCGCCGGGCGCTGCCTCGTCCCTTGGTGAGTTGATGAAGGGATATCTGGAACATTCGCACCAGATCGCTGTGGACGGTTATGCCCTGAAAGCCCTGTGGCGCGATACGGGACAGTCGGTTGCGCTCATTGTCGGCTTGCCGCTGATTGCGCTTGTCATCATGGCGGTTGCGGGAAACCTTGTGCAGCATCAGCCCTTGCTGACGGCGGAAACCATCAAGCCCAAATTGTCCAAGGTGTCACCGGCCTCCGGTTTCAAGCGGCTGTTCTCCGGGGACAGTCTGGTCAATTTCGCCAAGGGCATGGCGAAGATCCTGCTTGTCGGGGCGGTCATGGTGGCGGTGATTTGGCCGCACCGGGACGAGGCGGAAATCATCATCTTTGCCGAAACCGGCATCATCTTGCAGGAAACCCGGGTTCTGGTCCTGCAGATGCTGGCCGCGATTCTGGCCGTGATGACTGTGGTCGCGGGCGCGGACTTCATGTATCAGAAGCACAAATGGTTCAATAAGCAGAAGATGTCCCTTCGGGAAGTGAAGGAAGAATACAAGCAGAGCGAAGGGGATCCGCAGGTCAAGGGCAAGATCCGCCAGTTGCGCATGGAGCGCTCGCGCAAGCGGATGATGTCGGCGGTGCCGCAGGCGACCGTGGTTGTGACCAACCCGACCCACTATGCGGTGGCCCTGCAATATGAACAAGGCATGGGAGCGCCCTTGTGCCTGGCAAAGGGCACGGATGCGGTTGCCCTGAAAATCCGTGAGGTTGCCAAGGAGAACGAGATCCCGGTCGTGGAGAACCCGCCGCTGGCCCGTGCGCTATATGCTACGGTTGAGATCGACCATGAAGTGCCCGAAGAGCATTTCAAGGCGGTTGCCGAGGTGATCGGATTCGTCTTCAGGATGCGCCGCCGCGCCGCGTGGCGGGCCAAATAGACCGCAGCGCCGCGCTTTGCCGGTGACGTATGTGGCGCCAGGGCCTCTAAACGCGTGAATTTCAATCGGCGCAGCTGTCATACCGGTTGAAATCGGGGGGCAAGCACAGAATGCTTATACATGGCCGTTTCTAAGACGAATCGGTCCGGGGAGACTGGATGAATGAGTGATTTGGACGGGGCGCCAAGCGGGCCGATGATCAATCGGCCGGAGCGGTCCGGCAATATTGGCCTGCTGATCGGGCTGGCGCTGCTGCTTGTGGGCGCGGCGGCCGCCTTTACGGTTATGGACCGGGACGTTGCCCAGCCGTTCATTCTGGCGCTGCTCGGCATCCTGGCTGTGGTCGGCGTGTTCTGCCTGTTTGCCGGGGCCATTGGCTTTCTGCGCCTGTCCGCCCGTCCGGGCGAATCCAATCCGCTGGCCTCCACCTTTGTCGACACCATGGATGACGGCGCGCTGATCACGGATATGGACGGCCGTCTTGTTTATGCCAACAAGGCCTATGCGGATCTGACCGGGGCGGATACGGCCGCGGACATCCGCGTTGTCGAGCGGGTGTTTTCCTCCGATCCGGATGCGGCGGATGCTATTTTCCGTCTGTCCCAGGCCATGCGTGACGGCCGCAAGGCCCAGGAAGAAATCCGCATGTCGGTGCCGCTTGGCCGGGTTGAAGGTCAGGCCCGCTGGTACCGCGTCTCTGTACGCCCGCTTCCAGCTTCTGCGGAGCGCGGCGGCAAGCCGATGGCTATCTGGCAGATTTCCGACATTACCCGGGACCGTGCGGAGCAGGAAAATTCTTTCCAGGAATTGCAGCGGGTTATCAATTTCCTCGACCATGCCCCGGCCGGGTTCTTCTCCTGTGATGCCAGCGGCCGCATTGTCTATCTGAACGCAACGCTGGCCGACTGGCTTGGCTATGATCTGGCCCAGTTCGACGCGGGCGATCTGGATCTGAGCGAAATCGTGCGCGGCGACGGCACAGAGCTGATCCGCTCCGTGAAAGGGCAGGCGGGCGAGGTCAAGAGCGAAACGTTTGATCTTGATTTTGTCACCCGAAATGGCCGGGGGCTGGCCGTGCGCCTGCTGCACCGGGTGCCGTTCGGGGAAAACGGCCTAGCGGGCGACAGCCGCACGCTCGTGCTCAACCGGTCACGCGGCGAGGAAGCCTCCGAAGCGCTGCGGGCGGCCGAAGTCCGCTTTGCCCGGTTCTTCAACAACACGCCGATTTCCATTGCCTCGCTGGACAGTGAGGGCCGGGTGCTGCGCACCAATGCACCGTTCCTGAAACTGTTCGGGGCGGTCGATTCCACGGATGGCGCGCCGAAGCTGGAAGCCTATATTGCCGAAAGCGGCCGGGAAGAGCTGTCCAAGGCCCTGTCGGCTGCTGCCAAGGGAATCGGCGAAATCGCTCCTATCGACATTCCGCTGGTGGAAGGCAACGATCCGCGCTCCGCAACCTTCTATGTCTCTGCGGTGCAGGAAGGAGAGGGCGACGGGGAAACGGCCATCGTCTATGCCCTGGAGACGACCCAGCAGCGCGCCCTTGAGGCCCAGTTCGCCCAGAGCCAGAAGATGCAGGCCATCGGCCAGCTGGCGGGCGGGGTCGCCCATGACTTCAACAATGTTCTGACGGCGATCATCGGCTTCTCCGATCTGCTCCTGGCGAGCCACCGGCCGACCGATCCGTCTTTCCAGGACATCATGAACATCAAGCAGAATGCCAACCGGGCAGCGGGCCTTGTGCGCCAGTTGCTGGCCTTCTCGCGCCGCCAGACGCTCCGTCCGCAGCAACTGGAACTCAACGATGTGCTGGCGGATCTGTCGATCCTGCTGGACCGGCTGCTGGGCGAGAAAGTGGAGCTGAAAGTGATCCATGGCCGGGACCTGTGGCCCGTCATGGCCGATCTCAACCAGCTGGAACAGGTGATTGTCAATCTGGCCGTGAATGCGGGCGACGCCATGGCCGAGGGCGGGCGCCTGACCATCCGCACACGCAATGTGTCGGCGGACGAGTCGACACAGTTCGACAACACACGGGGCATGCCTGCGGGCGAATATACGCTGGTGGAAGTGGAAGACACGGGCCACGGTATGCCGCCGGAAATCATGGAAAAAATCTTCGATCCGTTCTTCTCCACCAAGGAAGTCGGCAAGGGCACCGGCCTTGGCCTGTCCACGGTCTATGGCATCGTGAAACAGACCGGCGGGTTCATCTTCTGCAATTCGGAAGTGGATCTCGGCACGACCTTCCGTTTGTTCCTGCCGCGACACATTCCCGAATTCGTGGAAGAAAAGAAGCCGGAGCCGAAGGAAGCCGAGACGGAAAAGGTGGCCGACCTGACCGGGTCCGCCTCGATCCTGCTGGTCGAAGACGAAGAGGCTGTCAGGGCCTTCGGCGCCCGTGCGCTCGCCTCGCGCGGCTATACGGTCTATGAGGCCGGGTCCGGCAACGAAGCCCTGGAAGTGATGGAAGAGACGGACGGCCAGATAGATCTGGTGGTCTCTGACGTGGTGATGCCGGAAATGGACGGGCCGACGCTTCTGGTGGAGTTGCGCAAGACCCAGCCGGACCTGAAGATCATCTTCGTGTCCGGCTATGCGGAAGATGCCTTTGAGGAAAACCTTCCCGAAGGCGAACAGTTCTTCTTCCTGCCCAAACCCTTCACGCTCAAGCAGCTGGCGACCACGGTGAAAGATGTCTTGAACGGCTAGACGTCAAAGGGCACTCTGGCCGGATTGAAACATCTGTTCCGGCTGGAGGAAACTCATGCAATTCCCTGATTTTATTAAAAATTTTCCTGCTCTGGATATTCCGTTTCCAGAGGATGTGGTGACTTCCCACGCGATCCGCTCAGAGGCCGGTTTGGTCGTGTTTTTCGAATTTCACAAGGACATGGTGCTGCCGCCCCATTCCCATCTGGCTCAATGGGGCACACTTGTGGACGGCGAGATAGAATTCACCATTGGCGGTGAAACGAAAACCCTGGGTCCCGGTGCGGTCTGGGACATTCCAAGCGGCACGGAGCACGGGGCGGTCATCAAGGCCGGATCCAAGGCCATTGATGTGTTCGAGGAACCGGACCGCTATGGCCTCAGGGGCTGATGGTCAGGGTTGCTCAGATAAGGGGAGTGGCAGAGCGGCCGGACGCTCCCGGGCCCGGCCGCGTCTTTTGGACGGGTCCTTCAGAGGGCGCCAATCTCCCTGTAGTAACGGGCGGCGCCCGGATGCAGCTTGATGGTGCCTTCCGCCTTTGCCGCGTATTCCGGTGTCAGGGCCTTGGCCCAGGGCGCGTCGGAGGTGATGGAAACGATGTTTTCCCAGAAGGTCTTTGTCATTTGATATACCAGTTCCTCGTCCAGATCCGTTCTGACGGCAATGCTGACGCCCGTGTCGTTGGATTTGACGGGGCCTTCATTGACCTGGTTGGCGTAAAGCCCTGACGGGACCTCGGCCCGGTGGCGGAATTTGCCCAGGAAAGTGTCGACGGCCGCACCGCTGTCATCTTCCGGGCCGATAAAGCGGACCTTTTCCGTTTCCGTGAACTGGATGAATTGCTGGCACGGATCGATGCAGCCATTCACATACATGTCGATCTTGCCGTCCAGAAATGCCTGGAAGCCGGTTTTCCAGTTGGCTTTGATGGCGTCATAATCCTCGCCTTCCTTAAGGCCGGTGGTGGCCTCAATCCATCCCTTTGCCGCGTTGAAAGCACCGCCGCCTTGCGGGCCGAGAAACACTGTGGTGCCTTCAATGTCGTCCAGATAGTCGATGCCGCTGTCAGCGCGCACCGCAAAATGATAGGCGCCCCAGGGAAAGGCCATCAACTGGCTGACATTTTGGGCCAGCTCTTCATTGTTCTGCGTGTTCTTGTACATCGCCTTCTTGTGGCTGAGCAGCATATGGATCGTCGGGGATCCCATGGACATATCCAGGTTGCCTTTGGCAACCTCCAGCATATGCACGGTGGCCGCGCCGCCTGCCGCAACTTCAATCGTGACGCCGTCGAGCTTTTCGGTCACGATATTGGCGAAGGTGGCCATTGTAATGGCTTGCCCGAGGCTTGGGGCAATGGTGGCCATTTTCAAGGTGATGTCTTCTGCCTGTGATGGGGGTGCAAAAAGCGCTGCTGCAAGAGCAGCCGCAAGGCTCAGTCTGCGCATGATATGTCCTCCCTTAGTCATGCGTATGTTGTCTGGTCTTTGGGCTCCGGCCGGGCCAGCAGATAGTGCCTGGCCAGGACCAGGGCACTTAAAGTCACGGCGCTGCCAGCGGTAAAGGGCTCTGGAACCAGAACAAGAAGGCCGAGCCCGGCGCGGGCGATGCGTTCGGGAACCGGCAGGGATTTGCGGTCAAAGCCCGTCAGCGCTGAGGCGAGCATCCACATGGCCAGGGCAAAGGCTGCAATGATCCAGAAGAACCCGTTCCAGCCGACACTGGCAATGTCCAGCATGGCCCGGCTGTCTGGTGCGTCCTCTCCGAACCAGACAAACAGAACCTGAAGTTTGTACAGAACGGCCGGATGATAGACGAAGACAAAGGGGATCAGGAAACCGGCAATACCGATGCGGGCAGCCTGAAATCCGGTCCGCACCGGATCGGCTCCGGCAATAGGGGCCGCAGCGAAGGCCGCAAGGGCGACTGGCGGCGTGACCGTCGACATGACGGCAAAGAAAACGACAAACAGATGAAGGGTAAGCGGAGGAATACCTATGGTCTCGATTCCCGAACTGAGCGCAATCACGATGATGAAATAGGTGGCTCCAGGGGGCAGCCCCATGCCCAGCACGATGGAGCCAAGCGCGACCACCGCAAGCACCATGGGCAGTGGGCCGCTGGCCAGCTCGGTGAGCAGCTGGGCAAGACGTCCGGAGAATCCGGACACCTGAATGAGGCCTACGATCAGCCCGATCGCCGTCACAATGACAACAATGGAGGCGGACATGCGCCCGGCGGCCACAAAGGCTGCCCAAAGGGCGCGGCCGGAGCGGAAACCGGGAAAGAGAACAAGCGCGGTGGCAAGCGCTGCAACCAGGCCGAAGAACCCTGCTTTGGGTACAGATGGCTGGGCAAACAGAAAATAGGTAAGCACGCCAAGGGGAATGATGAAGACCAGGCACTGGACCCGGTCCCGGCCGGTGAGGGGCGGCCGGTCTGACAGCGGCAGTTTGCCGATCCCGAGTTTCCTGGCTTCAAAGAAAACCGTCAGGAAGGTGCCGAAATAATAGAAGATGGCGGGAAGGATCGCTGCGACGACAATGTAGCGGTACTCCAGCCCGATTTGACCGGCGACAAAAAACGCAACGACGCCCATGACCGGCGGCATCACCTGCCCGCCGGTCGATGCGGCCGCTTCCACGGCCCCCGCAAAGGCGGGCCGGAACCCGGATTTCTTGATCACCGGAATGGTCATGACGCCGGTCGAGACGACGTTGGAGATCGCCGCGCCGGACAGCGTTCCGAATAGGGCCGAACTGGCGATGGCCGCATGGGCGGCCCCCCCGACCAGTCCGCCGGTAAGCCGGTTGGCGATCTTGAGCAAAAGGTCCCCGGCGCCGGAGGCCATCATCACGGCGCCAAACACGATATAGATCAGCACATTGCCGGAGACGACCTGCAGGGGCTGGCCGAACATGCCGCCGGTCTGGGCCCAGAAATTCTGGACCATGGCCAGCAGGCTTTGCTGAAAGGTTGCCTCCGACCCGGCAAGGATGCCTGTCCAGTCCGGGAGGACGCCGCGGATGAAAAAATACACGATCCAGAACAGGCAGAACGCCACGATGAACCCGCCGAACAGACGCCAGGTCAAATAGAGCGTGATGGCGGTCGCAAGCGGGAACATCACATAGTCGAGCGGCTCGGCAGCGGGAAGGGCGCCGCCATCGGTGGCGAAGATCTTGACGATCCAGGACAGATAGGCGGTGAGGGCCAGGGCTGTCAGAGCCCAGTTCGCCCAGTGCCAGGACGGCTTTTTGTGCAAGGTCAGCAGGCAGGTGGCATAGGCGAACAGGATGGGCAGGCCCAGAATGAGGCCGGTCGGCAGCAGAAAGCTCTTTTCGAAGCTGCGATAGCTGCTGCCCAGCCAGTGCGCGCGCAGGAGAAGCCGCTGGTCCCTGCGGGAGAGCTCGTCAAATGCCGGTGTGGTCACCTCGATGACAAAGCGCACGAATTCCGATATCGGCCCGGAGGCTGCGTAGAGGACGATCACCAGCGCAAAGCAAAACGCAAGCCCGTCTGAGAGGCGTTCGTTGAGGGGGTGTGCGGGGAGCTGGGCCGGGGTCGTTACCGGTCTGTCCTCTTCTTTGGTCACATCACTCTCCACCCGGGGCCGTCTTGCGCGTGTGGTCCTGCGCGACTGGCCCGCGATAGGCTTGTGTCATCTCGTCCGGCACTTCGCTGCCATCCTTCAGGAAAGGCAGGATGCCCTTTCTGGCGGATTGTCCGCGCATGGCCTTGATGGCGTCTTCTGACATGGTCACCCGCTGTGCAAGCCGCCGTCCCCAGTCCGCAAGATAGCCATAAAGACGGTCGATTGCGTCCTGGTGCTCCGGCTGGCCGGCCAGATCATGGAATTCCTGAGGGTCGGTCTCAAGGTCAAACAGCATGGGGCGGAAGCCGCCTTCGGCGTGCATCATCTTGTAGCGCCCGTCAAAGACCATGAACAGGCGCGCATCACGCGGCTCCAGGCCCAGTTTGACGCATTGCGGGGTGGGCGAATAGTCATATTCGCTGATCACATAGTCCCGCGTCTGCGGGGCCTGGCCGTGAAGAAAGGGCTGCAGGCTCCGGCCTTCGAGTATATGGCCGGGCACCTGGCCTCCGGCGGCTTCCACAAAGGTTGGAGCAAGATCAATCGCCTCCACAAGGGCTCTGCAGGTGGTGCCCCGGGTGCCCTCGGCCTGCGTGCGGGGATCGTAGATGATCAGGGGCACTTTCACCGACGGTTCGTGAAAGAGGTCCTTTTCGCCCAGCCAGTGATCGCCCAGATAATCGCCATGGTCGGAGGTCAGGACGATCATCGTGTCTTTCATCTGGTCCGTTGCCTCCAGATGATCCAGGAGCCGCCCGAGCTGATCATCGCATTGTTTGATCAGGCCCATATAGGCGGGAATGACCTTGTCGCGCACCTCGTCCTGCTGAAAGGCTTTGGCGATGGCGTTGTCCATATAGGCCCCGTAGACCGGATGCGGTGCGGTGCGCTCTCCCGGATGGCGGATGGCCGGCTGAATGTGCTCCTTGCCGAACAACTTGTGATAGGGGGCCGGAACGATATAGGGCCAATGGGGCTTGATATAGCTGACATGGGCGCACCAGCGCCCCTTCGCGCGGGTCAGGAAGTCAATCGTCTGGGTGGTCAGCCACGGGGTTTCACTGTCTTCTTCCCGGATATTGGCGGGCTTGTCGGCATTGTCGAACATCCAGCCGCTCGCCACTTTGCCCTCTTCAACGCCCGCATTGGCAAAGTCGGCCCAGGGGTTCTGGCTCTCATAGCCTTTCGATTTCAGATATTCGTTATAGGGAGAGCGTTTTTCATCATAAAATCCGTCCGGGCCCTGGCCCCAGAGACCGTCATCGCGGACCCAGACATCGAAGCCGCATTCCTCCTGGCGGGCGCCAATCACGCTGTCCGGACTGAGGCCGAGCCGCGCCATGCCTTGCCGGTCGGCGGCCATATGGGTCTTGCCGATCAGCCAGCAGTCCATGCCGAGCTCGCGTAGGTGGTCGCCCATGGTCAGTTCGCCTACGCGCAAGGGGAAGCCGTTCCACTGAGCGCCATGGGACGAGGTGTAGCGGCCGGTATAGGTGCTCATCCGGCTGGCGCCGCAGATCGGCGACTGGACATAGGCGTTGGTGAAGCGGACGCCCAGGCTGGCAACCCGGTCAAAATTCGGCGTCTGCAAATGCGGGTGACCTGCACAGCTCAAATAGTCAAAGCGCAGCTGGTCATACATGATGAAAAGAATATTCAGCGGATCCCTCCCAAGTTCCACATCCGGGAGCATACGCAAAAAGACTCATATCCAACAAATAACTATTTTTCCAAAATTGGAGAAAAAGTTATGGGCTTGTGGCTGCACCTTGAGCCCATGCCTTGCAATGGGTTTTGACCAGATCTGCAAAGGCGATGGCGGCGGGGGTCAGGATGCGGTCCCTGGCGCTGGTCAGGGCAATTGAAACCCTGGGCGGCGGCGCTGCAATCGGAACGACGTCAACATCCCACTTCGTGCGCAGTTCCTGGATCGGCAGGGACGGAAAGGAACACAAGAGCTCGGTTCCCTCCAGCATGGCCAGAATGCTGAGGACGGAGTCGGAGCGGGCAAAGGGTTCTGGGGGCTGGAGCCCGCGCTCTTCAAAGAACTGATAATAAACGGGACGCCTTTCCTTGGGGCCGATCATGATCCAGCGGCCGTCTTGCAGATCGGCAGGATCCCGGGCCTTCAAAAACCGCGATCCATGCCCCGTCAGGATGGAAATCGAGGTCTCAAAGAGCGGGGCCGGATCCAGGCCGGGCAAATCTGACGGGCCGGGAGAGGGCCCCAGGACAAAATCGGCTTCGCCCCGGCGCAGGGGCGCAAAGGCGGCCGGGGCATGGCCGCCCGAAATCCCGATTTTCACATTGGGAAACCGGTGCTGGAACCGCCGCAAGACCGGCGGGACAATCTTCATGGCGGCCAGGGGCGAGACAATGATGTCGAGCGCGCCCACATAGTCTCCCTGGACCTGGGCGACTTCCTCTCTGAGCTTCCGGATGTCGACGGCAATCTTCTTGCAGCGTTCGACAATCACCTGACCCTCGGACGTCGGCACGACACCATAGGAGGCCCGGAAGAAGATCGGAGCGCCGAGTTCCGTTTCAACGGCCTTCAAGGCCTTGGTGACGGCTGGCTGGGTTCTGTTCAGCCGGGTTGCGGCGGCCCCCAGGCTGCCCATTTCGGCAATAGCCACGATCAGTTCAACATGCTGAGGTTTCACCTGAGGCTCCTGACAAGGCGGGCAGTGCTGACAAAGCATAGGGGCTCGCAGCGCGGAAAAGAAGCGCTGCAATTGCCGGAACCTGTCCTGTGAACCGGGTTTTCGGCTCATGGCCGTCAGACTCAGAACCTAGCAGCAATTCCGGCCAGAGGGCCTTGTGGGATGGCGTAATAGGTAAAGCGCCTGGCTCCGGAGCATCACGCCGAAGCGCAGGGGGCAAAATGTAACCGGTGCGCAAGGGGTTTTTGGTGTTTTTGAGAGAGTTTCCGTTCTGGAATTTGATATGTTTATGTCATTGTTTTGTTTTATGTATTTATTTTGAAATAAAAATAGAACAAGAATCGTTGATTATGTATTTTATATTTTAAAGTGGTGTAAATTTATTTGTTTTTCACTTGAGTTCTTGCCGTCCTCTTCCTAGGCTGCGCCCGATGAAGTGCAATCCCTCTGAGGTGGGAACATCCCACGGGAGCGGATGGCGAGGGTGAGCTTTATAACCGGATCTGCACAGACAGGGCCGGTTATCCGTGGCCGGAGGTTCAAGCGCCCTGCAATTCATCGGATCTGACACAGTCACATGAGGCAAGATCGATATGTGTGAACTTTGTTCCGCCACCGGCCGAACCAAAGACTTTCCGGTCGTGGCCGGGTTCAGCTGCGATGACGGCAGCGGACCCCAGGCCAATGAGGGCGCCCCATCCAGCGGCGTGTCGTCGGCTCCGCTGCCCGTCTACACCAATGACCAGATTGCAAATGAGCTGAAACAGCAAACCTCCAGCGGGGCGCCGATTTCGTTCAATGCAGGACCCGGTAGCACGATCACGGTTGATATCACCGGCCTGACCAGCGCCGCCAAGACCCTTGCGACCTATGCTCTGGAAGCTTGGGAGAATGTCACCGGACTGACGTTTTCCTTTGTCAGCAGCGGGGCGCAGATCACGTTTGATGACGAGGACAGCGGGGCTTACGCCAATTATTCCTGGTATGGCAACGGGGATCTGATTTCCGCAAATGTGAACGTGTCCAAGGCGTGGCTGAGCAATTACGGGACGAGTGTCAACAGCTATTCCTTCCAGGCCTATATTCACGAAATCGGCCATGCGCTGGGGCTTACCCACGCGGGCAATTACAATGGCTCTGCCACCTATGGCGTCGACAACCACTATGCCAATGACAGCTGGCAGGCCAGTGTGATGTCCTATTTCAGCCAGACGGCAAACACTTCCGTCAATGCCAGCTTTGCCTATACGGTCACGCCCATGGTCGCCGATATCATCGCGGTTCAGGATCTGTACGGCACGCCGACCACCATTCGCACCGGCGACACGGTCTATGGCCTGAATTCCAATGCCGGTGGCTATCTGGAGGCGGTGTTCGACTCCGAAGCGGCCTCCGGATTTGATCCGAACTCCGCGGTGGCCCTGACGATCTATGACAATGGCGGGACGGATCTTCTGGACTATTCGCACTATTCGGCCAGCCAGAAGATCGATCTCAACCAGGAAGCCATTTCCAATGTGGCCGGAAAGACGGGCAACCTGATCATTGCGCGCGGTACGGTGATTGAAAATGCCAATGGCGGCTCGGGCAATGATGTTCTTGTCGGCAACAGTGCCAGCAATATCCTGAACGGCAACAGCGGGGATGACACGCTGACCGGCGGGGCGGGCAATGACATTCTGCGTGGTGGCTATGGCCGCGATGACATGTCTGCCGGGGCAGGCGACGACACAGTTTATTACACCAATGGCGATTATTTCTGGACCAATGGCACCCCCAAGGATGTTGGAGGGGCCGGAACCGACACGCTGATCATCGAAAACGGGTCCGTCTTCAACACCTCGGGCCTGTCCTGGTACGGCTTTGAGAAATTCATCGGCGCGGGCCGCGACGACCGGGTGACCGGCAATGATGGCTCCGTGGACTATGTGATGGAAGGCGGCGGCGGCAACGACACCCTCACCGGCAATGCGGGGGATGACACGCTTTTGGGCGGGGCCGGGAATGATATTCTGCGCGGCGGCTGGGGCAGCGACACGGTCTTTGGCGGCGCCGGGGATGACACCGTCTATTATGCCAGCGGCGACAAGTTCTGGGACAATGGCACACCGCTTGATATTGGCGGCACGGGTACGGACACGCTGATCGTTGAGGCAGGGTCCCGGTTCAACACAACCGGCCTGTCCTGGTACGGCTTTGAAGTGTTCCAGGGGGCTGAGAAAGACGACCGGGTGGTCGGCAATGATGCCAGCATCGACTATGTCCTGGACGGAGGCGGCGGCAATGACATTCTGACGGGCAGCGGCGGTACAGATACGCTGGTTGGCGGGGCGGGCAATGACCGGCTGGAAGCCGGCGCTTCGTCTGGCGGCTGGCAGAAGATGGAAGGCGGTGCTGGCGATGACACTTTTGTGGTCAGCGCTGACAATGGCTGGATCGACATTGTCGAACTGGTTGGAGATGGCCTCGACAAGCTGCTGTTCACGGATCTGACGCTGGATGATCTTGTGGCCACCAAAGATGCGGCCAACAACATGCTTCTGAGCTGGGCAAACGGCGCCGGGCAGCTTCGGGTCAATGACCTGGGCGCTGAAATCGACAATTACGAATTCGCCGATGGCACGGTGATGCAGGCAGATGATTTTGCGTTTGTGTGATCCGGTTTGAGACACTGAATCCCTGCGCATGCCTGATGGGGCTTGCGCAGGGATTTTCTTATTTAAAACAGATTTCTCATTGGTTTTCCTAAAAATTTACTTCAAGTGTCTTTGCGCAGGCCAGCAGGTTCTCGTCCCGCCCCCCCGGTGCAATCAGCATGGCGCTCAAGGTTGTGCCCGCATGGGTGTAGGGCAGAGCGATGGCGCAGGCATCGGCCACATTGGCAAGAGACGGATTGCGCAGGGCCAGAAGATTGAGGCGGTTGAAGGCATCATCGTCTGACAGATCGGAAATCTTCGGCGGCAGGATGGGCGTTGTCGGCAGCAGCAGCATGTCATTGCCGAGTTCTTGCGCAAAGGCTGCAATGAACTCCGTCCGCCGGTTCAGCGTCTGGCGGTATTCGATGGCGGAGATTTCCGCAGCCCGGCCCATGCGCGCATGCACCCGCGGGTCGAACTGGCCGGGGGAGGCCTGGAAATGGGCTTCATAATGCGCGCGCGATTCCACGGACGTCATGTGCAAGGGCGGGACCGTGTCATAAAGGGCGATGGTATCCAGCGGCTTTTCGATGATGTCCAGCCCGGCTGCGCGCAAGGCCTGCACCGCCGCCTGAAACCCTTCGGCAACGGCTGGTTCCATCTCGGTAAAGCCGAAATTTGACGGAATGATCAGCCGGGCTGCGGCGGGGGGCACGGGGACCGTGTTCCTGCCTGCCATGACCTGCCAGGCAAGCTCGCAGGCCGCAACGGAGCGGGCCATCGGCCCGAAACTGTCGAGACTGTCCGACAGCGGCTTGCCGCCGGTCAGGGGGACCGTGGCCTGGGTCGGCTTGAAGCCCGTGATCCCGGTGAAGGCGGCCGGAATGCGCAAGGATCCGCCAGTGTCGCTGCCAATGGCAATATCGGACAGGCCCAGCGCAACGGAGACCGCGCCGCCGCTGGTGGACCCTCCGGGCGCACAGCCCGGAAAAACCGGGTTGGCCGGGGTGCCGTAATGGGGGTTGAGACCAAGTCCGGAATAGGCGAACTCGGACATGTTGGTGAGGCCGGTCAAGACCGCTCCAGCCGCGTCCAGGCGGGCGATGGCAGGCGCATCGGCTGTGGCGGCGGGATCGTCTGCCAGCACTTTCGTTGCCGATGTGGTGACCTCGCCGTCCACATCGAACAGGGCCTTCACGCTGACGAGGGCGCCTGCCAGAGGGCTGTCTGTGCGAACAGCCTCTTGGGCCTGTGTCCGGGCGCGCCCGGACAGGAGCTTCAGGAAAACGCCCTTTGCCGCGTCCCCGCAGGCTTTGTCCAAAGCCGCCTCCAGCCGGGCAGGGGCGGTTTCAGGTGTCCAGGGAAACGCTGCGCTCATGGGTTATTATCCTGTCAATGCCTTGGGGGTGATTTGGATATCACGAAATGATCTCCAGGGAAACGGTTTGATATTGCGCTTCCATCGACCGGTCCCGCACCGGGTCGGTCAGGGACATTTTGAAGGTGGCAGCCGGACGTACACCACCGATCGCCGGCAAGGTTCCGCATAAAAGGGCTGTGCCATCGGCCAGAGCGGCCCCCTCCATGAGCTGGACCAGCGGCAGGATCGAGGCCAGGGTGCCGTCCTGATAGGCCACCCAATTGCCGTCCTCCTTGATCCAGGAGCGCAGCTCAAGCTGGTCAAGATGGGGGGCAACCTCGTCAAAGGACCAGAGTGTCTTTGCGGCAGGTTTGGCACAGATCTGTTTGGAGGCTGCGACGGAATGGGCTTCCAATGCACGGTCCGTATGGTCGGAGGCGAGCCCCAGCCAGGTGGTTCCCTCATGGCGCAGAACAAAGGGCTCTGCCTCGCCGGAGGTCTGCGTACCCAGAACCTGTATGTGCTCCTCCTGGGTCAGAAGAGACGGGGCGCATTGATAATAGAGTGGCACTGTTGAGGGGGCGGGCACACCGATGGCGGCCAGTTCCTCGATATGATGGTCCACGGCGGCCCGGTCCCGGCCGGTCCAGCCTGCCACAACGAGCCGGTCTGGGGTGCAGGTCAGCGCTCCGGTGCTGGTTTGAAAAATCATGAAAGGGTCTCCGGACGTCTTAATTTTATGGAAGCCGGGCCGCAGCCGGGCGCCCGTCGCGCCGCGGCTTAGGCAATCCGGTCAGAGTGTTGAGGGCAGGAACAAGGCCAGTTGAGGAACCAGGATCAGCAGACCGACCATGGCCAGCATGGCCAGTGCATAGGGGATGCAGCCCAGCATGACATCACTGAAACTGCCGGATTTGCGCGCCGACTGGACCACATAGAGATTGAGGCCGACAGGCGGTGTGATCAGGGCCATTTCCACCAGAATGATCATCAGGATGCCGAACCAGATCTTGTCATAGCCAAGCTGAACGATGATCGGCACGACGATCGGAATGGTGGCCACCATCAGCGACAAGGTCTCGATGAAGAAACCCAGAATGATGTAGATCAGCACAATAACCAGCAAGGTTTCCAGAGGGCCGAGGCCGAGATCTGTCAGCAGGCCCTGGAGCGCCCGGCTGACCCCGGCGGCTGTCAGCGCGAAATTGAGCACATAGGCGCCAATCACCACCAGTGAGATCATGGCCGAGGTCCGGACCGAGCCGCGCAGGGCATCTGCGAGCATGGCAAAGGTCAGCGCCTTGCGCTGGGCTGCAATCAGGAGGGCGATGGCAACGCCCACGGTGGCAGCTTCTGTGGGGGTCGCCCAGCCCGCATAGATCGAGCCGACAATTGCGGTGAAAAGACCCAGGATGGGCAGAAGGTCGCTCAGGCCCTTGAGCTTTTCGGACCATGAACTCTGGCGGCGCGGTCCGCCAAGCGCCGGATGGAGTACACACAGGATCACGGTGATCAGCATGAACAACCCGGCGAGAAACAGGCCCGGGATCAGCCCGGCCAGAAACAGCTGGGGAATGGAGCTTTCGGTCAGAAAGCCATAGACAATGAGGTTGATCGACGGTGGGATCATGATCCCCAATGTGCCGCCCGCAGCAATCGCGCCGGAAAACAGCTTCTGGTTATACCCCAGTGCTTGCGCCTGGGGCATGGCCACGGTTGCCACGGTTGCCGCCGTTGCCACCGAGGAGCCGGACGTGGCTGAGAACATGGTCGAGGTGGCAATGTTGGCGTGGATCAGGCCGCCCGGCATCCAGGCCACCCATTTTTCCAGAGCTGCATAGGTGCGTTTGGCAACACCGCTGCGCACCAGGATCTCGCCCAGCAGCACAAACAGGGGAATGGCGATCAAGGTGGCGCTGTTGGACGAGGACCATACCACCTGGCCAAGGCCGCGCATCAGCGGAAACGGGCTGAAGAAGGTGTCTATGCCGAAGGCCAGAAGAAAGAGCACAATCCCGACAGGGATCGAGAGGGCCAACAGGCCGAGCAGACCAACAGAGGTAAAGGCGATCATGCTTCCCCCCGGGCGCCGGCAATGGCATCAACAGCTTTGTAATCGGCGCGGACCAGCTTCACGGCAACGGATACAAGTAAGAGACTGGCGGACAGGGCAAACCAGAGCCAGCCCCCCCACCAGAGCATTTGGGGAATCCACAAGGGCGTCTCCAGCGGGGTGTTGGCGCGAGCGCCGGTGGCCAGGGTTTTAGCCACAACATCCCAGCCCCGATAAGCTACGACGATGGCGGTTCCGGCCAGACAGGCCAGTGACAGCAGGTCGAAAACGGCCCGGCCCGGTGGGACCAGGCGCTGGCGGAGCAGGTCGATGCGCACATGGGCCTGTTCCGTCAGGGCGTAGCTGATGCCCCAGCTTGTGGTGACAGCCATGACATAGCCGGAGATTTCGTCAACGCCCCCGAGAGAGCCGCCCAGTTTGCGGGCGGCAATCTCCACAAGCGTGAATATCACGCATCCGAGCAGGATCAGACCAACCCCGATGGCGAGACGGTCATTGATCCGTCGAATGAGGGATACCAGGGACGTCATCTGGCTGGCCTCAGTTCGAGTTCAAAGTGACGCCGGTCACTTTGCCAACCGTATCGCTCCAGCGCTTGCCCCAGTCGCCGCCCGCACGTTCCGCCCAGTCCGGCAGAACCTGGGTGATCAGGACGTCCTTGGCCTTGGCCTCGTCAGCCGCACTGGCTTCGACCAGTGTCATGCTATGTGCTTCCCCATAGGGGCATTCGCCATTGCCGGTCAGACAGGCCACGTCGTTTTCCAGCGCGTTCTGTGCGGTTTCCCAGGCCGGGGCTTCCAGATTCTCTTTGACGCCTCTTTCCAGAATGTCTTTCTGGGCGTCGGTGAGGCTGTTCCACTTGTCCAGATTGATGGCGGTGACCACCGGATCCCAGCCGCCAAGCGGCAGCGGCATCAGATGGGTGGAGACTTCCCACCAGCCGGCATTGTAGCCCGACCCTGCGCCGGTGATGGCGCAATCGACAACACCGCGCTGCAAGGCGCCAGGAACTTCCCCGAAGCTGACATTGACGCCTTCCGCGCCCAGAGCTTCCAGGAACTTGGCGGTCATGCGGCCAGAAGCACGCACTTTCTTGCCTTTCAGGTCATCCAGCGAGCTGATCTCCGCGTTGCAGAAGACCACCTGCGGCGGATAGGGAGCAATGCCCAGAACCTTGGCGTTGAAAACATCGCGGTAGATGTCGTCCACCATCGGGCGGGCTGCTTCCACGGCCTTTTGCGCGGTGGCGGCATCCGTGGCGATCAGCGGCACGTCAAGCCCTTCAAGGGGAACACTGTCGGAAACGGCGTAGTCGGCCACGGTCATGCCCACATCGAAGACGCCTTGGGACAGAAGGCGGAAAACATCGCCACCGGAAATGCCCATCTGGTCATGGGTGGTCAGTGTGGCGGTCAGATCGCCGCCGGAGAGTTCCGGAAGCTTCTTGGTCCAGAACGGCGCTTCATATTCCTTGTGCAGCGGCAGGCCGCTCCAGCTGCCGACAACAGAGAGCTCTTCAGCCTGGGCGGCGGTGCCTGCGGTGACTGCAATCAGTGAGATTGCAGAAACAAGTGCCAGTCTATTCATGATGTTGGTCATCCTCTGGTTTGGTGATCTTGAAGGTTCTTGTCGTTGTAGGCGTAAAGGGGCGCCGTGCCGCTGCCGACATCGGCAATCAGCATGGCACCTGGTGCGTGGGTGATGGAAAGCGGCGGGCGGGCTTCCATGATGGCAGCTTGCGGGGTGACCCCGCAGGCCCAGAAGACCGGGATCTCGCCGTCTTCCACCGGAACGGCAGTCCCCCAGTCAGGCGCAGCCAGATCGGGAATGCCGATGTCTTCCGGCGCGCCAGTATGGACAGGGGTACCATGGGCCAGCGGGTAGGCTTTGCAAATGGCAAACACCTCTTCCATGCGGTCCGCGGAGACGGGCCGCATGGAGACAACCATACCACCTTTGAACGGGCCGCTTTCCTGTGTCGCGATCGTGGTCCGGTACATGGGCACCGTCACATTGCGGTCGATATGACGCATGGCAATTCCGGCCTTGCGCAGGGCGGTTTCAAAGCTGAAGGAACAGCCGATGGCAAAGGCGACCAGATCCGCGCGCCACAAGTTGTGCAGGTCGCGCACCTGACCGTCCAGAACACCGTCGCGGTAGATGTTGTAACGGGCTGCATCGGTTCGGATGTCCACATCGGCGCCGAGCCTTGGAATGAAGGGGCTGCCCGGCTCGGACACACCAGCCAGCGGGCAGGCTTTCGGGTTCAGGCGGCAAAACGTGTGAAAATCGTCTGCGAAATCTGCAGGCAGAATTGCCAGATTGCATTGCAGCTTGCCTTTGGCGAGCCCGGCCGTGTGGCCGTCATAGTGCCCATCGCGGATCAGCTGGCGCTGGGCCGCTGTCTCCATATCAAACAGATCGGGAAGCTCGGCAAGGCCGCAGGTCATGGTCACCTCAAAAGTCAGTGGGAAAATGCTGCGGCGGATCTATTATCAAGTCAAATCGTGTTTTTTTGTAAAAAGTGATCAGAAAATATGATCACCTCGCCTTTAGGGGACAGCATGACATTTGAACAGCTCCGGACGTTTCTGACTGTTGCGCGCATGGGTGGTGTGCGCAAGGCTGCCGAGCAGATGAATGTCTCCCAGCCCGCCGTGTCCTCGCGCATCTCCAGCCTGGAAACATACCTTGGAACCCCGCTTTTCAGCCGGGTCTCCACCGGGGTCGTGTTGACGCGCAAAGGTGTGTTGTTGCGCAATCATGCCGAGCAGATCATGGATCTGATGGAGCGGATCAAGGGCGACGTGATGGCCGATGACAGCATCAGCAGCCTGTTGCGTCTCGGGGTGGCTGAAACCGTCGCCCAGACTTGGCTGCCGGATTTCCTGCGGGCACTGCACCGCAGCTTTCCCAAACTGACCATCGAGATCTCGGTGGACATTTCCCACAATCTGCGGGAGATGCTGCTCGACCGGTCGCTCGATCTGGCGATTTTGATGGGACCGGTTTCCGACTACAGTGCAGACAATCTCGACCTGCCGCCCTTTGAGCTGGCCTGGTACCGGCCCATCGATCTGGAAGAGCCGGATCTCAGCGTGACACCGGTGATCACCTACAACCGCAATTCGCGTCCGCACCGGGAACTGACCCAGGAACTGCGCGACCGCTATGGCAATACCGCGCAGGTGTTTCCGACCAATTCCCTGTCGACCGGGTTCGATATGGTGGCCTCGGGCATCGGAGTTGGCATTTTGCCCCACATTCTGGGCCGCAGACTGGTGGAGGAAAACCGGATTGCGACGTTTGATCCGGGCTGGCAGGCGACGCCGCTGCGCTTCACCGCCACCTATATCGGCGAGCCGCGCAATGACCTGATCGCAAAGGCCGCCCGTGTCTCTCAGGAGGTTGCCCGTTCCTATGGAAATTCCCTTTAGGCACCCCATACCAGCCTGTGATTGGCCTGGGTTGGCCGGGCAAGCGGCGTGACACAGCCGGCGGGCGTGCGGATCTAAAAAAACGATGAAGATCCGCTACGGCAGGCTGCTTCGGGACTGTGCGTTAGGACGCAATCGGCGGGCAGGAGCTGGTTTGCTCAGCCCGCGACTTTAGCCCTTGCAGACTTTGCAATGTGTTGGGGTTGCCTGGCAGCACGAAGCTTTGCTCCAGGGCGGTGCGGACATTGTTGATGACTGCGAGATCCTGCACCGCCAGGGTCTGGCAGGGTGTTCCGGTGAAGCGGACCCTTATGCGGATCACCCGCTGGCCATTGTCGGACGGGCCGAATTCTGAATCCAGGGTCGGGTTCGCCCCGGTCATCGGACGCTCAAGCACGACCATGTTCGGCTGATCCTGAAGGACAATCGTTCCGCGTTCCTGGGCGCTGGAGACAAGGGCGCTGCGCACGGCGTCCGGGCTTGCGGCGATCTTCACGCTCTGGGCGCCAGCAGGGACTTCCAGCCTGGGCTGATCCCCGAGTGACGCCGACCGGTTGGAGCCGGACTGGCAGGCGCTGACGGCAAATGCGCAAAGGCCGAGAACGAGAAAGTGTCGCATTTGAGAGTCCAAAGTAAATATCCGTTGCTACAATCGGTCATACCCAAGTTTTCGGTCAGGTCCAGACCTGAGCGAACCAAAACCGGCATTTCTTGCGGCCACAAGCCCGATCTGCGGGGAAAAGCTCTGGAAACGGCCTGTGAGATGTCCAGGCTCCTTTTCGGTCAGAACCGGTCGCCGGTCTTGAAGCCGCCCCCGCCAAAGCTGCCGCCGCTTTTGAAGCCGCCGCCGCCAAACGAGGAGCCTCCGCCTGCGCGCCTGCGGCCAGCGCGGCCAAAACCACCCATGGATTTCGGCAGGCCGGTGCCGTTTGGAAAGGCAACCTTGCGCCCGCGCGGCTTGCGGCGCTGGCGGGCCCGTTCCGCCCGGGACCAGTAGTCTGCGCCGCTGATCGCCCCCTTGACCAGCTCACCCAGCAGAACCGTGGCCAGATTGTCGTCGGAAAAGGTCGTTTCCCAGTTGCCATAGCCATTTGAGCGGAAGCGGCTGATGACTTCGGACAACTCCCCCCGCCGACGGCTGATATCCCGTTGCAGTTCCCGGTCCTGCCGGATTTCCCTGGACACCTGCTCGATCCGATCCCGGAAATCCTCGATACGCTGGACGATTTTCTCGTCCTCCGGGGAGGGGGTGTTGAGCGCGGTTTGCCACAGGTCGTGGAGGTCGTCAGCCTGCAGGGACCTGGACAAGAAGTCTTCCGCTTTTTGAAAGTCTGTGTCTTCGCCGCTGGAAAAATCGGCGAGCGCTCCGGCAAGGGTCTCTATCTGCCGGTCCAGCTTGTCCAGATCCTCATCGATCTGGCCGATCTCGTCGCTATAGGTCTCGATCGTTCCCACCAGATCGGTTCCGGCCGCGTCGGTCATGGCGTTGCGGCTGAACTCGGCGAGCTTGTCTTCTTCCCGGTCCGCGATGTCCGCACAGCGCTCAGCATGTCTTGCCATCCGCTCGGGAATGCCGGTCAGCATGGCGTAATTGGCCCGGGCGTCCTCAAAGCGGATCAGTCCGGCCACCCAGCGGTCAAGGGAGCGGATCAGCCCGCGATGGTCGTAGGTGGGCGTGCCATAGCCGCGTTGCCACAGATAGACAAAAAGCGGGTCCGCATCATAGGCCTTACCTTTTTCCAGCCGGGCTTCTTCCGACGTTCTGGCCTTTTCCGCAGCCGCTTCGGCGGTCCTGTGCGCCTCTTCGGCAGCCTCCCGCTGGGCCAGATAGGCGCTGTCCTGTTCCAGGCGGCTGTCCACCGCCTCCATCAGCTCATCCATCTGGCCTTCGGCGGCATCGCGCGCGATGTCGAGGTCCTGGCGCTTTTTCTGGTGCTGGCTGCGTTCAGTTTCACTCTGGCGCAGCTGCTCGCTCAAGACCTTGTAGTCGTCGCTGCGCTTGTCGAGCAGGCGGCGGGCTTCCCGCGCCGCGCTGTCCAGACGGGTGTTGAGCGTACCGGCGGCGTCCGTGTCGAGCCGGAACCGGGCCAGATCCCGGTAGGCTTCGCTTTGCCGTTCCTGCAGGTCGGTCAGGGCCCGGGTCGAGCGCTCAATGCGCTTGCTGAGCTCGGCCTCTTCCCGTTTTAGGTCGGACAGGGATTGTTCAATGCTCCCAAGGGTTTGGCGGCCGCTCAGCATGAGGCCTCCTCCGGCTGCCGCCCCCGGTCATGCAGGCGAGCTTCCTTCAGATGTGTGACGAACGGGTCCGCCTTGAGCCTTACTGCCATTGCGTAATCGCTCCTTCCTGCACACCGCTGCGCCACTTGATCTCCAGATCGCCCCGCCGTTTGTGGCCGAGCACGCCTTTCTGGACGATGCCGTCTTCCATTTTGTCCCGCCGCACCGCGTCATAGATAGTCTTGGACACCCGCTGGCCCCATTTGTCGACCGTCTCGGATTTGCCGGTTTCTTCGGACTTGATGGTCTGTTTCAGCACCTTGCCGTCCGGGGCGATGGCCTCCACGAAGATGTAATAGTTTTCAGTACTCGGATTGGCTTCCGGAACGCGGCTGAGACCGGTCGGCTCGCCTTCGCGCGAGACGATCTGCACCTCGAAGACCTCCTGCAGACGGGCGGCCAGCTGGCGCAAATCCGCTTCCGCTTTGAAAGCCGCCTCGTTTCGCCCGTCGGCGAGGGCAAGGCTGCCATCGTCGCCAAGGGTCTTGGCCTTGGCTTCAATGGCCTCATCGTCTGTGAGCGTATCGATCCGCGTCACCAGCTCGTTCAAGGTGCCCGGAAGCGCCTTCAGGTGGGCGGCCAGATTGGCGGCGGCTCGCTGCTCGGGCAAGGAGACCAGCACATACCAGGCAGTCACGGCCACGATCAGCACGGCGGTGGCAGCCGCCAGCCATTTCGACCAGGTGCTGCGGGAAATGTAGATCATGGCCAGGCTGCGCTGCAGGCCGGCCTTGGGCGGGACATAGACGAACCGGTCGCGCTTGAGATCCTCAACGCCTGCTTTCAGGATATGGTCCGGAACCTCGATCCCCTGGGACGCATAGACCTGGCGCAGACGCTCCACCATGGCGGCGTCGCGGTCATCGGCTTTCAGTTCCCGCGCAATCTGGCCCTCTTCGTGGCGCAGCGTGTCGACCACGTCCATCGCCATCATCAGATCATCGAGGGGAGCGTCAGATGTGTCTGCCCTGCTGTCCATCAAAACCTGTCTTTTGTGAAAGGGAAAAGGGCCGGTGGAGCACCGGCCCGAAACCGGCCTTTGTCAGAGCCCCTGACCCTGGGCGGTCAGTTTGGCCAGACGGCGTTTGCCATCCTCAACCGCCGAGCGGATCTCTTCGGAATTCTTGGTCGACATCTCGCGCATTTCGGTGATGATCTCCCGGGACTGAACCTGGAAATTGACGACGGAATCCACCAGTTTCTTGACCGAGGCGGCCGCCACGGTCGGTCCGTATCCGGCTTTCAGGGCTTCCTGCTGCACAGCGTCGCCGATTTCGGCCAGGGTTTCCAGGCTTTTGTTGATGCCGTCCTTCATCGCGTTCAGCGTTTCGGTCGATTCATGCAGGCCCTGCAGTCCGGTGAAGGACGCGTTAAGGGCAGTCAGAACGGATTCGTTGGTGGAGAAGAAGCTGACGGACTGGGCATAGACGCGCTCCTTGGCATTGGTGGTCTGCACCAGCCGGGCCATAATCACTTCTGAGGTGTTGTAGCCGATGGTCAGATTGTCCGACAGATCCTTGGCGATCTGGTAGCGCTTTTCCTCGTCCTGCATTTCGCGCATGCGTTCATCGCGCGCCAGTTCCAGGCGGGCCTTCTGGGCCGGATCATCGCCCGCATAGGCTTCGACCTCGCCGGAGGCGGCTTCCAGGGCCTTTTTCTTGCCGCCCAGCGTTTCGGTGGCCATGTTGAGCAGCTCCAGCGCGGTCACCTCGGCCTGTTTCAGTGCGCCGCGGAAATCCCGGTACGCTTCCAGGATTGTCTGCTCCCGTTCAATCTGGTCCTTGGTGGCGCTGGCCACCTCCTTATAGGTGCTGCGAATATCCTGGAACCGGTCGGAAATCGTGCCCCGGCGCATGTCGCGCCATGTGTTGGCAAGGTTTTCGGTGAAGGAGATCTTGCCGTCGGCCAGCTGGTCAACCAGCGCCTTGGCATCGTCCCGGATCGAATTGAACGCGTTGGTGATGTCTTCATAGCGCTCTCCAATGTCCATCTGCTGGACCTGGGTGCGCACGACTTCGTTGAAATTGGAGGCCTGGCTGAGGGTCCGCGAGATCACCAGAACCTTGTCCGGCGACAGGTCGGAGATCTGTTCCAGCAGGGCATTGATCGGCGCATCGGTTTCCGACTGCGGCGTGATGCCGATGTCCCGCAAGGTGGAGAGCGCCCGGTCAAGGTATTGAAGCGGCGAAAACCCGCCTGCCGGGGCTGTTTTCGGGGTGCTGTCTTGGGCTGCGGACGCATCTGTCATAGTCTGGCCTCCTTGTGGGCAACGGCTCTGCCTTCTGGGGCAAGTCTAATGGGTCTGCCCGGCCGTTCCCGTTCCTGTCAATTCATGCCGTCAGTAAGGGCAGGCTAACGCCGCTCTGTCAACGGCTTAGGGCCCCTGCGATTGACGCAAAGCCTCGAAGCCGTTCGGGCAGCTCCATCCTTAGGGGGAAATTGCGACAGAAACATATCGATTGCGCGTCTCAGGTCCGGCCAGCCTGGCAAGCCCTCCCGCATGGTGCGGGAACGCCGGTTTTCCTGCCGTTTGGCCCGTGTCAGCAGACCCGCTGTCTCCATCATTCAAGGGGCGCGCTCAGGCGCTGCCGTTTTGCGGCCAGCGGCGTGCTGTATTGTCCTGGCTTTTCCCGGGCACGGCGGAGACAAGGGGCCGGGGGCGTCAGGACCCGGCAAGCGAGGTGGCGATTTTGGCTGCCAGACGGGCGTTGTTGCGCACGAGTGCGATATTCGTGTCAAGGCTGCGCCCATCGGTCAGATCCAAAATGGTTCCGAGCACGAAGGGGGTGACCTCCTTGCCGGTAATCCGCTCCGCCGTGGCTTTCTTAATGGCAGTGCTGATATAGCCAGCCATCTCGGCGCGCGGAATTTCGTCTGCCAGGGGCACCGGATTGGCAATCAGAACACCGCCATGATCCGTAAAGTTTTCGCGCATCTTCAGAAGATTGCCGATCTCGGCGGCGCTGGCGAGGCTGTAGGGAGCCTTGAGGCCGCTCTCGCGGGACCAGAAGGCCGGCAATTCTTCCGTGCCATAGGCAATGACGGGCACGCCCCGGGTTTCCAGCACTTCAAGGGTCTTGGGAATGTCGAGCAGGGCCTTGGCCCCCGCGCTGACAACACAGACCGGAGTGCGGCCGAGTTCATCCAGATCAGCGGAAATGTCGAAGCTCTCCTCAGCGCCCTTGTGAACGCCGCCGATGCCGCCGGTGGCAAACACCTGGATGCCGGCCAGATGGGCGGCCATCATGGTGGCTGCCACGGTGGTTGCTCCGAAAGAGCCGGTGGCAAGCGCGAAGGTGAGATCAGCGCGCGAGCATTTCATCACGGAACCGGCCTTGGCCAGCCGGTCGAGCTCCGCATCGCTCAAACCGATATGGATCTTGCCGTCCATGACCGCAATGGTTGCGGGCACCGCCCCTTCTGCGCGGATATCTGCTTCCACCTGCCGGGCGGTTTCCACATTGCGCGGAAACGGCATGCCATGGGTGATGATGGTGCTTTCCAGGGCAACGACCGGGGCGGAGCGGTCCAAGGCGGCGTGGACCTCGTCACTATAAACGAGAAGAGACTTCAGGGCGGCGGCGTCAGGTTTGCGTGTCACAGGGTCTGGCCTTCTTTTAAGAGGAAGCAGCAGCTTCGGTCTGCTGCCCTTTTGAGCGCTTTATAGGAGCCGGGCGCCGCAGCGCCAAGCTTACAATTTGTCCGTATGGTCAAATCTTTGAATTTGATCCCAGCGGAGCCCTTCGGCAAGCGCGCCTGTCGATTGCAGCGTCAGGGTTGCCGCCTGAAGGCCGCAGCGGGCGGCGGTGAGAAGACCGTGGCCCCGGGCCAGGGCCGCCAGAATGCCAGCTGTCAGGGCATCTCCAGCCCCGGTCACATCCACAATGGCGGTCTTGGGCGGCGTAAGACGGTGCAACACCCCTCCGGACGAGACCAGGGCCTCACGGCCGCCATCGGTCAGGACAAAAGCTTTTAGACCCTGCTGTGTGAGGGCGTTTGCCAGGGTGTCGGCGGGCAAGGTGTCCGCAAGGCCGGTCAAAGCGGCGGCTTCCCCACGGTTCAGGGTCAGGCAGTCCAGCTCTGCCAACAGGCCTTTGAGCCTCGGGGCCTTGGCATTGGAGACCGCATTGGCGGTCAGGACCCCGCCGCAGTCGGGGCGGGAGCTGCGAATTTGCTGAACAAGAGCGTGCAGCATCGGTTCGGGCAAGTTGGCATCCAGCAGCCACAGAGGGGCAGGCGCCGTCCGTTGCAGCTCCTGTGCCAGGGCGGCGGCAAAAAAACCGGCCGGGGCTTCGCTCAAGACCCGGTCATCAACGCAGGCGGCCGCCAGGCTGCCATCAGGATCATGCAGGGCCAGATATTGCCCCGTCGCGCAGCCGGACCGGGTCTGAAAGGCCAGATCAAGGCCTTCTGCGGCCAGCAGCTCCTTCAAAAAAGCGGCGGCCCCATCGGTGCCGACCGCGCCGATGAGTGTGGTCGCAACCCCAAGACGGCAGGCGGCCCGGGCAATATTGGTGGCGACCCCGCCGGGTTTTGCGGTAAAGCGGGCCGGGGTTGAGGTGTCCCGGCAGATCGTCTCGCGGCCATGGGCGATCGTGTCATAGTGAACCGCGCCGATGGCAACCAGTCGCTGGGAAGGAAAGTCAGGCACGGGGATCGCTCTTCCGGTTTCTTTCAGGACGGACTTTAAGGGACGCCCGTGTCAGCAGCTGTCAGGTCTTTCTGACACGCGGTTTCGTTCGGTGATGTCGGGCCGCGCGGGATCAGCCACCGGCCACGCCGTGGGGCGGGCTATCAGATCCGGCCTGGCCGGGCAACCGTACCGGATCTTGGCTCCGGCCCGGGCGATTCTGGTTTGCCACGGGAAAATCGTATGTTTCCAGATTTTTCTAACGTAACGTAATTTTCTTTGTTGGCTTTAGGAACATATTGGAAACAAAGTTAAAATACTGCTTTGAAAACAGATGCTTTTAGAAGATTGCAAAAAGAGAACAAATAAGGTACAAACCCTGTCATTGAAACAACGCGTCCGTCGTGGAATAAGGAGCGTGACCCATGTCGCAAAGTACACTTCGTCTCGTAGAAAGCAGCCAGATGGATAAGACAAAAGCGCTGGATGCAGCGCTCAGCCAGATCGAACGGGCCTTTGGCAAGGGCTCCATCATGCGGATGGGGCAGGGGCAGGCCGTTGAGATTCAAGCCGTCTCGACCGGGTCTCTCGGACTGGACATCGCTCTTGGGATCGGCGGGTTGCCGCGTGGCCGGATTGTGGAGATCTATGGACCGGAATCCTCCGGTAAGACAACGTTGGCCCTGCACACGGTGGCCGAGGCCCAGAAGGATGGGGGTATTTGCGCCTTTGTGGACGCGGAACACGCACTTGATCCGGTCTATGCGCGCAAGCTCGGCGTTGATATCGACAATCTCCTGATTTCCCAGCCCGATGCGGGCGAGCAGGCGCTGGAAATTGCCGACACGCTGGTGCGCTCCGGGGCAATCGACGTACTGGTGATTGATTCCGTGGCCGCCTTGACCCCCAAGGCCGAACTGGAAGGTGAAATGGGCGACAGCCTGCCGGGCATGCAGGCACGTCTTATGAGCCAGGCGCTGCGCAAACTCACCGCGTCGATTTCCAAGTCCAACTGCATGGTGATCTTCATCAACCAGATCCGCATGAAGATCGGTGTGATGTTCGGATCTCCGGAAACGACGACCGGCGGCAACGCACTGAAGTTCTATGCTTCTGTCCGCCTCGATATCCGCCGGATCGGCTCTATCAAGGACCGGGACGAGGTGGTCGGCAACCAGACACGGGTAAAAGTGGTCAAAAACAAGCTGGCCCCGCCATTCCGTCAGGTTGAATTCGATATTGTCTATGGCGAGGGTGTGTCCAAGATGGGCGAGCTGATCGACCTGGGCGTGAAGGGCAATGTGGTGGAAAAGTCCGGCTCGTGGTTCTCCTATAACAGCCAGCGGCTTGGTCAGGGACGCGAGAATGCCAAGCAGTTCCTGAAGGACAATCCGGAAATTGCCGATGAAATAGAACTCGCGATTCGCCAGAATGCGGGCCTGATCGCTGAAGCGATCATTGACCCGGAAGGTGGGGACGAAGAGCAGGGCGACTGAGACCGCCAAAAGACGTGCTCTCAGACGCCCCTCGGCCCAGACGGGGGGCTGTCCTTACCCGTCATTTGCGGCGGGCGGACCGGGAACCCGGCTGAAAGATGTATCACCAAGAGGCAAAGCCCTTTCCGGACGGGAGAGGGCTTTTCTTTTGGCCGCCATCCAGACCGGCGCTGGGAGATCTGGAGGCAAGGTCAAAACACCCGGAAAGACCGGTGGAGCGCCTTTGCGGCAAGCGGAAGCCGTGGCTCCCGCCCCGCAGACTTGCCCAGAACGCATGCAACCGCTGGACAGGGTTTGAGCGCAAAGTTAAAAAGCTGTTCCGGCTGCGGGGCCTCAGGGGTTCTGTCCGGCTGGCTGACTTTCACTAGGCCCGATTTTCCGGGCAAGGACGTAATGCGAGACCCGAATGACCGGCGTAAATGAAATCCGCTCCACATTTCTGGACTATTTCAAGAAAAACGATCACGAAGTGGTCGAGTCCGGGCCTTTGGTTCCGCGCAATGATCCCACGCTGATGTTCGCCAATGCGGGCATGAACCAGTTCAAGAACGTGTTCACCGGTCTGGAGACCCGTCCCTATTCCCGGGCAGTCACCGCGCAGAAGGTGGTGCGGGCCGGCGGTAAGCACAACGATCTAGACAATGTCGGCTATACGGCCCGGCACCACACATTCTTTGAAATGCTGGGCAATTTTTCCTTTGGCGACTATTTCAAGGAACGGGCGATCGAGCTCGCCTGGGCCCTGATCACCAAGGAATATGGCCTGCCCAAGGACCGGTTGCTGGTCACGGTCTATTCCGAGGACGAGGCGGCGGCCGGGTTCTGGAAGAAGATTGCCGGGCTCGGCGACGACCGGATCATCCGTATTCCGACGTCGGACAATTTCTGGACCATGGGCGACACGGGCCCTTGCGGACCGTGTTCGGAAATCTTCTATGACCATGGCGATCACATCTGGGGCGGCCCTCCGGGCACGCCGGAAGAAGACGGGGACCGGTTCATCGAGATCTGGAACCTGGTTTTCATGCAATATGAGCAGACACCGGAAGCCAGACTGGATCTGCCGCACCCCTCGATTGACACCGGAATGGGGCTTGAGCGGCTGGCTACCGTGCTGCAGGGTGTTCACAACAACTATGACATCGACCTCTTCCGGGCTCTGATTTCCGCCTCCGAACATGAAACCGGTGTTGAGGCTGAAGGCGATGCGCTTGGCAGCCACCGGGTGATTGCCGATCACCTGCGCTCCACCAGTTTCCTGATTGCGGATGGGGTTCTGCCTTCCAATGAAGGCCGTGGTTATGTGCTGCGCCGGATCATGCGCCGGGGCATGCGCCATGCGCATCTGCTCGGGGCCGGCGAGCCGCTGATGCACAAGCTGGTGCCGGCGCTGGTGCGGGAAATGGGCCGTGCCTATCCGGAACTCGGCCGGGCCGAGGACCTGATCACCGAAACTTTGAAACTGGAAGAAACCCGGTTCCGCAAGACCCTGGAGCGGGGCCTTGGCCTTTTGGATACGGCCACGGAAGACCTGTCGGCCGGTGGCCAGCTCGACGGCGAAACCGCTTTCAAGCTCTATGACACCTATGGCTTTCCGCTTGACTTGACCCAGGACGCCCTCAGGGCCCGGGACATTTCGGTTGATACGGACGGCTTTGACGCGGCCATGGACCGTCAGAAGGCGGAAGCCCGCGCGGCCTGGTCCGGATCGGGCGGGGCTGCGACCGAAGCCATCTGGTTTGCGCTGAAGGAAAAGCACGGTGCCACGGATTTCCTCGGCTATGAGACAGAGACTGCGGAAGGGGTTGTCGCAGCGCTCGTTGCAGATGACGCGGAAACGGTCAAACTGACGGCAGGCAACAGCGGCTTCCTGATCCTCAACCAGACGCCGTTTTACGGCGAGAGCGGTGGTCAGGTGGGCGATACTGGCAAGATGCTGGCCCCGGGCCTGCACATCACCGTGACCAACACCCAGAAAAAAGCTGACGGCCTGTTCGTGCACAGTGTCACGGTGGTCGAAGGCGAGGTTACGCCCGGCACGGCGCTGGAGCTGAAAGTCGACCCTGCCCGCCGTGGCGCTATCCGATCCAACCATTCCGCCACCCATCTGGTGCATGAGGCGTTGCGGGAAGTGCTGGGGTCTCATGTGGCCCAGAAGGGCTCTTTGGTGAGCCCGGAGCGCCTGCGTTTCGACTTCTCCCATCCCAAGCCGGTCAGCGATGCGGAACTGGCTGAAGTGGAAACCTTTGCCAACGAGATTGTCCTTCAGAATGCCCCGGTCGACACCCGCCTGATGGCTGTCGATGACGCCATTGAAGCCGGTGCCATGGCGCTGTTTGGCGAAAAATACGGTGAGGAAGTCCGGGTTGTGTCCATGGGCACGGCGCTGCACGGGGACAAGGCCGGCAAGCCTTATTCTCTGGAATTGTGCGGTGGCACACATGTTTCGCGCACGGGCGATATCGGCCTGGTGACGCTGGTCTCCGAAGGTGCGGTTGCCGCTGGTGTGCGCCGGATCGAGGCGTTAACTGGCCCAGAAGCCAGGGCCTATCTCGATGCCCAGGACAAGCGCATGCGCGGCCTGGCGGCACTGCTGAAGACCGGCGCCGATGAGGTTCCAGCCCGGGTGGCCCAGCTGGTGGACGAGCGGCGCAGGCTGGAAAAAGAGCTGGCGGATGCGAAGAAGAAACTTGCCATGGGCGGGGGCGGAGACGGGGCTGCGCCGGTCAAGGAGGCTGGTGCCTTCAAACTGATGGCGCGCACCGTAGAAGGCATCAACCCGAAAGATCTGAAGGGCATGGCGGATGAAGCCAAGACCCAGCTCGGTTCCGGCGTGGTCGTTTTGATCAATGTTGCCGAAGACGGCAAGGCGGCCATTGTCACGGCGGTCACCAAGGACCTGACCGGGACGGTCAGCGCGGTCGATCTGGTGCGGATCGGGTCGGAAGCCCTTGGCGGGCGTGGCGGCGGCGGCCGCCCGGATATGGCCCAGGCCGGGGGGCCGGACGGATCCAGGGCGGACGGCGCCATTGCCGCGATTGAAAGCCATTTGGCCGGGCTCTGAGACATTGGAGCCCGCTGGACGGTCTGCAGGATGAAGGTATGTTGCCGTGCCGGGGCCTTCGAGGCCCCGGCTTTTTTTTTGATTGTGTGAGTGGACTGCGCTTAGCCGGAGGGCAAACCGCTCTGTCTTTTGCGTTGACATCACGGATGTCAGGCAGCGAAAGACACATCCAGCCAAACGCGAATTTTCTGTGGTTGACGGGTCTCTATCAATTGAGACTGGCCTCAATGGAGCCAGGCGGCTGCTGTCATGGCAAAGGCGGCAAGCGTTGTCGAGACAAGCAGCATTTTCAGGACCACATGATGCGGGGAGGTTTCCGCTGCGCGGGCCTTGTCGGTGTCAATCGTCATGATGGCTGTCCTTGGGTTTGTCGTGCCCACAAACTTTAGGTGAGGGCTGCGGCAATTTTTCCCAATCACGTTTTCAGCGCGGGCGCTCACGGCTTTGCGCAGATTGCGTGAAGGCTTGGGGCCGTTGTGGATTTTGCGCTTGTCTCAACATCGGCTATTCAAACATGACGCGAAACTTTTTTCAGGGAGCACAGGGTGCAGGATAACAGCGTCAAGCGGATGCTTTACGAAGTGCTTGAAGACACGGGAAAACAACGGCTGGCTGCCCGTTCGCTGCGTCATTTTCTGGTGGCCCTGATTGTGCTCAACCTGGTTCTGGCGGTTCTGGAAACGGTGCCGGAAATCCGCAACAGCTACGCGCCTCATCTGAAATTCATCCAACTGGGCAGCGGCTTTGTGTTTCTGCTGGAATATGTGCTGCGCATGTATGTTGCCGATCTGCATCCGCCCCTGCGCCGCTATGGTCCGGTCTGGTCCCGCCTGCGCTATGCGGTGCATCCCGATGCGGCGATTGACCTGATCGGTGCCCTGCCGCTGCTGTTTGTCCTGTTCTTGCCCAACCAGGCGGTGACTGTGGTTGTGGTGCTGCGGCTGCTCAGGTTCCTGAAGCTGGCGCGGTATTCCCCGGCGCTGCGCTCGCTGATTTCGGCGGTGGTGGGCGAGCGCAAGGCGTTGCTTGGCTCCAGCATGATCATCTTCGGGGTGATCCTGATGGCCGCAACGGTGATGTATCTGATCGAGCATGAGGCCCAGCCGGAGAAGTTCCGCAGCATTTTGCACGGCATTTACTGGGCGATTACCACCATCACCACCGTGGGCTATGGCGATGTGGTGCCTGTGACCAATCTGGGCAAAATGGTCGGCGGTGTGGTCATGCTCATGGGCTATGGGCTGATTGCCTTGCCGGTTGGCATCATTGCCTCCGCCTTTGCCCGGGAGATCCACAGCCGGGATTTTGTCATCACCTGGTCGATGGTGGCCCGTGTGCCTTTGTTTGAGGATCTGAAGGCAACTGAAATTGCGGAAGTGTCGAAGCTGCTGCAGGCACAGAAGATCCGCAAGGGCGGCACCATTGCCGAAGAGGGCGCCGTTGCCGACCGGATGTATTTCATTGCCGAAGGCGAAGTGGCGATCCAGCTGAAACACGATACGGTCTATCTGGGCGAGGGCGCGTTTTTCGGGGAACTGGCCCTGTTGAACCAGACCCGGCGCACGGCAACCGTGACCGCCTACCGGGATTGCCAGCTGCTTGTGCTGGAATCGGGGGCGCTGCAGCACCTGATGGACAAGGACGAATCCCTTGCCCGGAAAATCATGGAGGAAGCCCGGCACCGGGTTGCAGCAGGCAAGAAGGTGCTTGGGGAGCTGGCGGAAGAAGAACTGCAACAGGCCGGGGTCTATGCGTCTGTCGAGGAAGACAGGGACGAGCCGGAACTGTCCTTCCCCGATGAGTCGGCTCCGGGCAAGACGCCAGCCTCTTGAGGGAAGGCACCTGACGCTTTTATCATGCGAGATTGGGAAAAGCGGCTTGAGGCTCGCTGGGTCCCCTGAACGAGGCGTCTGTCCTCTTGCAGTTTTCGTGCTTATTTATAAAATGAAAAAAGGTAAATAAGAATCTGATAATAATAATTAATCGCTCCCGGGGGTCGTGACCTCAAAACTCTTTTGCTGACGAATCCGGTCCAGCCAGCCGGACAGTTTGGGAGCGCTCTTCAAGAGCACTTGGCCTTCTTCGGCCTGGTCAAACAGATGCAGCATCGGGGCGGCATGGCAATCGGCAAGGGTGAGGTGGCTGCCCAGCAGAAAGAGGCCTTGGCTGCACAAGCTTTCCAGGGCGCTGACAATCACCCGGGCCCGGCCGATGGCAGAGGAGATCCTGACCTCATCGGCCGCGTGCCCGCCGCGGGTCTTCACCATCCGCTCTACATAGATTTCCCAGACAAGGATCGGGTAGGCCTCGGAATCAAGAAGGGAGAGGATCTGGTTCATCCTCGCCCGCTGGCGGGGCTCTTCAGGCTGTAACGGCGGGCCGTCCAGGGCTTCATCCACATAGCGCAGAATGGCGCTGGTCTCGTAAAGGGTCAGGTCTGCGTGGCTGAAGACCGGGATCTTGCCAAACGGGTTCAGCTTTAAAAAGCTCTCTGGCGGGCCGTTCGGCGCGAAGACATCAACCGGAACGAGCTCATAGGCTGCGCCTTTTTCTTCCAGAGCAAGCCGGGCAGAGCGCAGGTAAACGGAATAATCAGAACCACTACTGTCCGGGAAAATTGAATTGGAATTGATATTCCGGATTTTGTTTGTCGACCCTGTCGTTTGGATTTAGCAGTCGGGTTATGTCGCATAAGTTGTGGATGTGGTTTCCGGCGACGGCGGCGAGGCGTTTCAACGGCACGGTGATGTTGTTTGCCTTGTGGAC